>NZ_JAGEKK010000006.1:0-261601 GCF_049887855.1 Chryseobacterium sp. NFX27
AGAAGCGGGCTGGCTTTTAGCCAGCCCGATTCTCTTTTACTCTGCCTTAAAGCAAAAAACAGGCGGCCCATTTGGGCCGCCTGTTCATTGAAATATATAGACTGTGATGGTTATTTTTTGATCAGCTTCTGCTGGTACATTGCTTTATCAGTTACAGCCTTCAGGATATATACTCCGTTCGGAAGCATACTTACATTGATCTGGCCGTTGTTAAGCTGTGCATTTACTGATTTTCCGGAAGCATCATAAATGGTAACATTTAGGATCTTCTCCTGGGTTTTAAGAGTCAGAATATCTGTCACAGGATTCGGATAAATACTGAATTCTATTTTCTTCACTTCTGCCGTAGCCAAGGTAGAAGTTGCACTGTTGACAGTAAGTATTTTTTCAATTACTTTTCCATTTGAATTAAAGCTGATCTTAATATCAGCCGTTCCCGGAGCAAGCGGAGTTAATACAAGCTCATCATTAGTATTAATGACAGCAGAAACAGCCGCCGGATTCGAATTGGATTTAATTGATTTTACAATTGCTGAGGAAAGGTTATCCTCGTCAGAAACCACTGTCTTCAGATCAATCACAGATGCATTGCTTACGTTAACCTGTGACGGGAAAGTACTGCTTACGGCAGGAAGTGTATTATCCGGGAATACAGCCATAGCCGGGAACCAGTAATAATCATTAAGTGTCTTTGTATTGGTAATGGTTCCGTTAACATTAATAGTATGGATCCAGTTTTTCTGATAATGCGCGCCAAAACCACTTTCAGTAGTATTCAGAATCAATTCATCAGTGGTTGGATTCACACGAAGTCCCGCCCCGTAAGGGATCTGCTTATAAGTACCTGTCTGGCCGGGAACTGCTGCAAAGCTTTCGTTAAATGTCTTTGTTGTAACATCAAACTTAACAATCTGTGTTCCTGAAACAAAACTGTTAACTGAATTGATCCAGTATAAAACATTCTGCTTGCTGCTCGCTGAAAAGCTTCCGGCATTCCAGGCTCCCCAAGACCCTAAATATTTAGTGGTTGGAATGGTATATGAAGTAGTAACGAAAGTAGTCGGATGAATATTTACCACCTTCTGATCCTGGATTGCCCAGATGCTTCCGTCTTTCGCCTGAACAATAGAATGATAGGCTCCAGGGATTGTACTGATCAAAGTATCAGTTGCAGGGTCAATCACTAAAATTCCGGCAGACTGCTTCACGGCAAATACATATTTGGAAGAGCGGATCATATTTCCAATCTGCCCGGCATACTGACCGCCGCCGCCTGTTCCGGTAATCACACTTCCAACCTGTAAATTCGCAATGTCAAATATATAAATTCCGTTAGAGGCTCCGATATATCCTTTATTTTCATTAACTCCTACAAATGATCTTCCGTCACCACCACCGATATTATTAAATCCTGCAATTTTCTGCATCGTTTGTGCATTCGCGACTACCAGCCTTCCGCCAGGAGTATATTGTGTATCTCCTCCGTCTGCTGCCTGTTTTGAGATAAAATAGAATTTATCCCCATAGATCGTTCCATACTGGGTTGTAGCTCCAAAAGCATGGTTGTTATTCGCATTGCTATAGACACGGTAATTGATCTGTCCGTTATTACCGATGAAATTTACAGACCCGTTGGTATGGCCGAACCATTCTTCATTCACCATAAAGAAGCCGTCCGTAAAATTGGCAGAAGCAGAAGCAGCAGAAGCGGCATAAGCAGATACCGGCGTCAACGTTGAAGAAATAGGAAAAGAAGCCAGTCCCGGGCTAAAATTCCACACATCCCAGGAACCGTTCTGTAGCACACGGGAAGAAGCTCCTACCCCTGAATATCCAAAATCAGCATCCGTAGGATCTTTTACCCAATAAGACCAGTAGCTATTGTACCACCCTGATCCCCAATGATCTCCGGCATCTGCAGCAGTAAAATCATCGAAATCATATGCACCTGTACTTACAGTCCCATTTACAGGGTAAAAAGGAGAGGTAGTATTTCCGTTTTTATAAAGTGCGTTGGTATTCTGCCCGTTCAAATCAAAACCCATTCCTCCGATGGCTGTTCCGAATTGTGTCCCCGGATAAAGCAATGTGAAAAACCGGTGATCGGCCTGTGCAATGGCTTTCATCATGTCTTCTCCGGTAGCATTGCCGTTCCATCGGAATCCCCATACCAAAGCGTCAGGATTTTTGCTGTCATTCCATTGTACAACAAAAGCGGCTTTATTGGTTCCGCTCCCCACCCAATACTGGATATCAGAGAAATTAATACTGTTGGTTACGGTTGTATTCAGCTGGTTGCTGTTGCCCTGAATATCATTTCGGGGCACGCCCTGCACTTTTACCTGCGCATTTGTAAAGAACGCAAATATAAAGAGCATGGTCAAAAGGTAAAACTTTTTCATTTTGAACTCTATTTATTAAATTTTGTTATCTGTAGTTTTAATTGAGATGCAGATCATAGGCTCCCGCTACTTCTGTGGAAACTTCCCCCAGCCATCCAGCCTCCTGATTGACTCCCGTGTACACCTTAATAAAATCGATACCCGGAAGCTTTACATATTTTCCGTTTTTGTCCACAGCCCAGGAAATGTCGATGTTTGAAGCTTCATCATTATTCGGAGCGTTGTCTGCATATCCGTACTCGTAAGATGTTCCTACCCAATAAGCCCCCGTTCCGCTCTGGTCGTGAAAATTATCCTTAAGTCTGGTTCCCGTCAGGCTGTAAGAAGTATTTGGGAGCCATAAAGGATAATAGCTTTGTGCATGGAAGGTATTTTTAGTTTTAAATCCTGAATTCCCATTAATATCCTGCCATTTGATGTACTCCACATCAGTCTGCCAAAACTCACTTCCGGGAACGGGGGGGTTGTTTTCATTGGGTTTGAAGTAGGTTATGCTGTAATTTTTAGTAGTTGTATTTTTAAAATATTCGCTGCCGGCAATTTCGTACCATTCCCCTTCATCGGGTCTGCCATTCTTGTTTTTATCGTAACCCACCATAATAATTCCGGGTTCGCAAGATCCTGACCTGGTTGTGCCGGCATTATTTCCCCAGAATGCATTGCCGAGAATTTTAAAATCTCTTCCCTCAAGATTGGGAATCGTATGATCAAATCCAAAAGCAACATACCCCCCGAATCCGCCAAGCGTAATCATGCTAGAATTCTCTCCGACCAATGATTCTTTTGCTTTTTTAATCATATCTGTCTCGGTATTTCCGTTCGTATATTCCGGGATCTCATTCATGAACTGACCTACAGCCGGGCGGAATTCAAAGACCTCTGAAATATATTTACTGTAAGGTGCAAGCTCTTGATTAACAATAATCGTCGATTTATAGATTTTCACGGCTCCTTTTACTTCCACTTTTAAGGTCAAAGGATAAGTTTTCACAAGAGGACTTACAAAATCCAGCTGCAGCTGATCAGAAATAACAGAATCATTGATGCTCCATGTCAGCTTTCCTTCTATTTTAGGATCTATATTCAACAGTTTCAGCCGGTCAACAGTATAGGATTCCTTAAGAGCTTCCGCAGGAAAAGTCACTTCTTCCACGACCTCTTCACTATCACTTTTACAGGCTGCTGTTCCCAGCAGAACCGAAGATAGAAGTACCGTTCTTAAAATATGTTTAGTTTTTCTTTCCATTTTTGATCTGATTATTTATATAAAAAAGCAAAATGAGCCGGGATATTTCCACCTTCAGTTTTCCACTTGAATTTTCCGGTCTTGTCGAAGCAGTATACATATCCGGTGGTCACATAATTTTTTGCATCCGCCAGATAGACATCTTCTGTATAAGGATTTACAGCAATTCCGTACGGAGCCTTGATTTCATCAACATATGGCTGGTCAATAATTTTATTGGA
Source organism: Chryseobacterium sp. NFX27 (assembly GCF_049887855.1). Lineage (NCBI taxonomy): Bacteria > Pseudomonadati > Bacteroidota > Flavobacteriia > Flavobacteriales > Weeksellaceae > Chryseobacterium > Chryseobacterium sp. NFX27. The sequence goes on from NZ_JAGEKK010000006.1 coordinate 3,870, forward strand.
AATGATCTGCTCAGTTTTTACATCGATGATTCCGAAGGTTTTGACGTAAGTATGGGTATTGTAATTAAATTCATTGCCATAGTAATAAAGCTTGTCATTCACGATCGTCATTCCACTCACAGCAACGTGAAAGTCTTTTTTCACTGTTCCGGTCGCAGCATCTACAAGGAAAAGACTGGATGGAATATTGTAGTAATCTCCTCTTGAACTCACATATAAATCTCCGTAATTGTCCTTTTTAATACGGTGAAGGTTAATGGCTACATCAATTTTTTTGATTTGTGTAAAGCTATTCAGATCAATAACGGAAACGGTTTTATCATAATTCGGGAACCTATATCCTCCGGAATTAGCTACAAAAAGTTGATCTCCCATTACCTCTATTTCCTCAGGCTGATATCCAACCACAACCTGTCTTTCGATGTTGAGCGATGTGGTATCAATTTCCACCACTTTTCCCGGTGGTGAGTTCGGATTCAGCTCAACGGGGCCGGCATAGCTGCTGGCATAGACTTTATTGCCTTTAAAAGCCAGATAACGGCAGTTCTGCAGCGGTATGGTCTTGATCCGTTTGGCCGTTTTGGCCTCCAGTACTTCAATTTTATTGGAAACATTTACGACCACATACATTTTGCTTCCGTAGATCATGATATGATTTCCTACATCACCAAGCTCTTTTACCACATTCGGATTGATTTCTCCGTAAATATTCTTGCGGTACGTTCCTGTAGCATAATCGAAATAATCGAGTGTACATTTATTGCTGCCCATATTTCCTTCATTCAGAAGATAAAAACCTTTAATGGGTGTATCTTCTCCGTTACTTACCTCCTTTGTCTCCGAGGGAACCACATGGTCATCTGTCCGGCATGAGAACAGAAAGAAAAGAGTAAAAGCCAGCAGGCAAAAGTTGATTTTTTTCATAATGTAAAGCTTACAATAAGTTTAAAATTTCTTCCGGGCATCGGATAATTCCTGACCACATCATAGTATTGATTAAGCACGTTATTGACCTCAAAACCGGCTTTAATCTGGTGAGAATACCAGTTGAATTTTTTCTGAACGGATAAATCATGGGTGTACCACGGCTGAAGATAATTAGCTTTGATATTATTCAGCTGCGCGTCATAACGTTCTCCGGTGTACATAAAGCTGTAATTGAAACTCCAGTCTTTATAGTCTGCCATCATGGTAAAGGTCAGGGCATGCCATGGCACATAGGAAATCTGGTCACCGAAATAATCATCGCTTTTATCAGTATAGTCTCCGGCACGCTGATAAGTATAGCTTACCAAAGGTTTCAGTTTCAATTTATTAATATCAAATTCAGCCTGAACATTTACGTCAGCACCCATAATTTTCACTTCACCTAAATTCACCATCATCCATCTGAAAAGATTGGTGGTAGGAACAGCGATAATCTTGTTTTCAACTTCATTATAATAACCATCCACTTTCACATAGATTCCTTTAAAAACTTTATGATCATAGAGTTTCTGGTAGGTAAAACCGGCATCGTACTGATTCGTGTATTCCGGTTTCAGCATCACATTCCCGATCATTGTATAATACAGATCATTGAAAGTAGGCATTCTGAACACCCTTTTGTAGAAAGCCCGGACGGTGAAATCTTTTGATTCAAAGGGCTGATAGCTCAGGAAAGCGGAAGGAGTCCATTCGGTTTTATCAGGAGATTTTGAATTCATTTTCACATCTTCATGCACAAAAGTTCCGAGAACGCTTCCTAAAAATTTAAACCGGCTCCACTGATAGGTTGTGGCAAAAGAAACGAGAGAAGTATAGCGTGTGGGATATGAAAAATCCCTCAGACTGGCATTGAGATTATTATACTGAAAATCAAAGCTTGCACTTACATCCCAGTTTTGATTAATAGAATATATATTGGAATTGGAAAAATAGAGTTCCCTCTGAACATAAGAATTATCTATTGGCAGAGCTGTATTTGCTATATCCACTGTATCTAAAAACCGGGTATAGTCATAGGCAAATTTAGCTTTCAGTTGCGTTTCAAATTTTGGAAACAGCTTTTTGCGGAAACTGGCCTGAACAAAGTAGTTTTCATCCAGCATCTGCTGGCCTTTAGGCTTGAAATTATTATTAACAATGGCCGTGGGAACTCCACGATCTGAAATATAGCCATAACCGCGTACACTCCAGCTTCCATCATTAATTGTCCCGTTTAAAGCAGTTTCAAAACGTTTGGCACGGATATAGGAATCATACCTTCTCGCAATGGTATCATTGGCAACAGATCCGTCAGAGTTTTTCTTTTCATATTTAAACTTATACAGTCCGTCACTCTGTACAAATTCCGAACTGAAACTTGCCGAAACTCTATCGGAAAGCTTCTGTTCCAGGCGGAAGGAAGGATTAAACAAACTGATGGAACCTAATTTCAGCTTAAGCATTAAATTGGTTTTCTGATCTCCTTTAAAAACAGGGGTTTTAGGCTGAAGATAAACAGATCCGGCAGATCCGAAATCCTTTGCAGGCTGGAAAATTTCACTTTTCTGGCCATTATATAATGAAATAGCTTCAAGATCATCCAGTGAAAATTTTCCAAGATCCACGATTCCGTTCTGAACATTTCCCAACTGAATACCGTCATAGAAAACGCCTACGTGCTGGCTTCCCATACTCCGGATATTAACTGTTTTCAGACCGCCCATTCCGCCATAGTCTTTGATCTGAACTCCCGAAAAATACCGTAAAGCATCAGCTACCGACTGGCTGTTCAGCCTCTCAAGCTGTTCCCCGGAAAGTACCTGTGCAGGAAGAATTTCTTTAAAATCTTTTTTGTAAAGCTGGATAGGAAGAATGGTTTTCTCCCTGATGGTGTCTCCGGATTGTGAAAATATAAGTTGAGATGTCATCACAAATAATGCAATAACACTTTTTTTAAACTGGGAAGCAGTACATTTTCTGACCATTAGCTCATTGAGAATAATGCTGACGCTAATGGATATAAGATAGCAAAGATAAAGCGCAGCCGTTACTGCACAGAATCGTTGTTGTCCTAAGCTTTATTCCACGAAAGCATCAAACGTTGATCTTCTGGCAGGTCTTCTGACTTACTCCGTTTTTGAAATCCTTCCCATTAAAAAAACAGTGGATATACTTTTCAAAAACTTTGATGTGGAGCTTACAGCAGCGGGTCTGTCCCGGATTTTCACCGGGTTCCCTTTTAAGTGCTTTTTACAGCGCACCAGATTCCGGCAAAGATAGAAAATAACTTAATATATGCAATAACGGCATAATAAATTAATTCTCAACACTATGAAAAACAGCAGACAGTTAAAATATATGAAAAAGGTGGCTTCGAGAACCTCAGCCACCTTTTTTTTAGAAAATATAATGAAATAAACAATTATTTCTATTGCAATAAACTGTATTTGGTGGCTGAGGCTCTCGAAGCCACCATGATATTAAATTCCAAAATTGATAAAAATACTGAATCTGGATTTTGCTTCAATGTCGCCTCCCGCCAGATTGGAATAAGCAGGCAGCATGACTTCACCGCCCAGACTGAATCTTTTATAGGAAGCTTCAAAACCGAGCTTTCCATATAATGCACTTCCTGCCGTGTTCGGCAAAACCTCATCAAACTGTTTGTTTTTATCATACACTTCGCCCTGAAGTCCGGCTTTGGCAGAGAAAATAGTTTTTTCATTGGCCACAAGCTGGTAAAAACCTGTCGCTGCATAATTCCATTGGTTTCCGAAACGGTAATTCTTTTTATTTTCGGTTTTTACTGTATAATCTGTATTGACCAGTACAGCCAGTTTATTCTTTTGAAATTTATAGTTCAAGGCAGCCTGATAATCCCAGCTTCCCGTTCCCAATTGAAAACTTGGATTGACACCGGAAACTCCTTTTTCGTCAAATTTTCCTAAAGGAATTTTTATTCCCAAGCCACCATTGAACTGATGAAAATTATCTTTGGAACTGATGATCCGGTAAATTCCCATCAGGTTCAGATCTCCGAGGCCATGAATATTGATATGGCCCTGCATTGTTTTTTTCTCATGAAAATGGAATGGCAGGCTGGCATATACCGATAATTTTTCCGTCAATGGAATTTTTCCCCATACCTGCAGGGTATTGAAGTACTGATCCTGGGTGAGGTCTTTTACAAAAAGGTTTTCTTTGGCTTTATAATGCTGGGCAAAATATTTGAGCCCAATAAACTGAGGATTCAGCAAAGACTCAAAACCGGAAGAACCGTTGCCTGCTGCACAGCCGCAAGCATCACAGTCATCCAGTACGACTCTGTTAACATCCTCTGCAATATACATACTGTCGTTAACTGTTTCAGCATGGCATATAAATGATAATGCCAAGCTGAGGATAAAGATTATTTTATTCATGTTCATCATGATCATTCTGCAAATTTTGGATTAGAAATAAAGCTTTTATCGGATAAGGTTTTCAAAAAGGCGATGATCAACTGCTTTTCCTGGGTGTTCATCGCTATTCCGACATGTCCGTTTTGTTTCAGCTGCGGATCGAGATTAGGGTTATCCTCCACATTATCTGAATAGAAATTCAGGACCGCTTCCAAGGTGTAAAATCTTCCGTCGTGCATATAAGGTGCGGTAAATTCTACATTTCTGAGACTTGGAACACGGAACTTCATCCAGTCAGTTTGATCAAGGGTTACGCGATGACGTCCCGCATCTTTGAACTGGGTATTATAATACATTCCTGTATTCCTGAAACTCTCATCTGTAAATAATTCTCCGCTGTGACACGAGGCACATTTCTGGCCAAAAAGAGCCATTCCCTGAGATTCTTCAGAGGTGAACTTTTCTTTTCCCTGCTTAGCTCTGTCATATTTCGAATCTGCAGAGATCATGCTTACCATAAACTGCGATAAAGCTTTCAGTATTCTCTCACCGGTTATATTGTCGTCACCATACGCTGCCATGAAAAGTTTTTTATATTTCTGATCATCCTTCAATTTAGAAATCACCTCAGGTATCGAACTGTCCATTTCATTCACGTCCGAGATCGGAATGATGGGCTGTTCGTTCAGATTATGGATCACACCATCCCACATATACCTTTTCAGAAATGCCATATTCTGAATAGGTGGTGCATTCCGGATTCCGATCCTGTCATCAACTCCGTGGCTCACGGTATGACCATGGTGGGTAAAAGCATTTTCCTGAATATGGCAAAAGCCGCATGATATGGTATTATTTCTGGAAAGCCTTCCTTCATAAAATAAATTTCGCCCCAGCTCTACTCCATTTTTAGTCACCGGATTGCCGGATGCATCGAACGTCATTTCAGGAAAGTAAGATGGAAACTGCAATGAATAGACCTCATCTTTTTCCAGCGGCAGGATTACCTCATCTGAACATGAAAAACAGTTCAGAAAAGCAATGATTAGCAGCATTGTTTTTAATAAAATCCTAATCATTGTGAACGTGGTCTACTTTAAACATTACCGTAAGGTTATTCGTAACATCCACCAAATGCTGGCTTGAGCCCATCATCATATTGTTTTCTGTAGTGAGGGAAAGCGTTTTACTACCACTGAGAAACTGATTAAGATCTGCAAGAATGTGGATGGAGGGTCTTATCTGAGTCGTTACTCTGGCTGTTGTAGGAAGGTTCAACGTAATTTCCCGGTAAAGATCCGGAGTATTATTAGCCGTTACATTTCCCATATTTCCCGTATGATTCATGAATTCTGTATCTGCGGAAGCTGTTCCATATTTCCCCTCCAGCTTTACAAAGACATAACCGGCTGCCCATGACCACGACATTCCTTTCTGTTTGGCTTTTGTCCAGAATTCTGCCTGGCCGTTCTGTCCCAACAGGTAAGCCTTCTGACTGATCCCAAGTCCGAATTTTACTTTTTTGTAATTGTTTTTTGGTATTCCGTTCAGATTGAGATAAACAACTCCTGCAACTGCATCTGCCTGATCTACGATGAAGGCGCCTTTGTCCGGATTGTTTTCATTGTATTTGAATTCATTTCCGCCTTCATCAATCAAGGTGATGTTACTGATGATATATTTTACGGCTGAGAAGTTATGCTTCTGCCCGGCAGCTGAAGTCTGTACCGTTTGGTTGAGTACGATATTCCCAAGGTTATTGAATCCGTTTTCAAATTTGATCTGAAGGTTCCCTGTAGAAGTATCCTGTGGATCGTTATCATCGCTGTTTTGGCATGATGACAATGTGAATACATTAAATGCAATAAGGAATAATGATAAAAATTTTAAAATTTTCATTTTTGATTTTTTAAGTTAAATTTTATGAATAGAAATGCATTTGAATGGGTGACCATTCATTTTTTTAACACAAAAGGCACAAAAGTTTTTTGACACTTCAGTTATTTAAAGTGTAGTGAAAAACTGCATAGAAGAACACATAAGTTTTAAAAATCTCCTATTTTACATACTACCCTTAAAATAAGATGTATCACATTGATTAAAAAAAGTCTTTATGTTCTTTGTGGTTTTGTAATGATTAAAATTTGAACTTAAAAAACCGGTGGTTTGAAAATAGGTTTCAGAAACAGAAAAGAATAGGCTGTTTCATAAAGAAAATTGAAATTTTGATGAAGAAGCTTCTCTGTTTTCTGGATTCCTGTAATTTCAGGAAGTGTACAGATATCCAGAACTTTCTGTCCTGAACTTTTTGTTTTGTTTAAAGGCGAAGAATCGGAGTCATTCGTTTTTGCCAGTTCTTTGCTGACATAGCATTTTCCGTTACAGTGAAGCTCCGGCTTGCTTTTGTTGATGCAGAGAACGGTAGAGATATAATCATAATTTACAGCATACTCCATCAATGGGATCAGAGGCCTGAACACCATATAAAGAGTAAGGAATATGCTGCAAATTAAGTTCATCTTTATTTCTTGCTTAAGGCTTCATCATATCTTTTGCTTACTTCTTTCCAGTTCAGCACATTCCAGATCGCGGTAAGATAGTCTGCTCTCTTGTTCTGATATTTCAGGTAATAAGCGTGTTCCCAAACATCGATTCCTAAGATCGGAGTTCCTTTTTCTTCCACAACATCCATCAGAGGATTATCCTGGTTAGCTGTAGAAGAAACGAATAGTTTCCCGTTTTTATCCACAGAAAGCCATGCCCATCCTGAACCGAAACGGTCTGCACCTGCCTTGCTGATTTTTTCTTTGAAGGCATCCATACTTCCGAAAGTTTCCATAATCGCTTTAGTCAGTTTTTCAGAAGGCTGTGTATTTTTTACAGGCGTAAGAACGGTCCAGAAAAGCTCGTGGTTGTAATGTCCACCAGCATTGTTTCTTACCGCCGGAGTCAGTTTGGAAACACTGGAAAGAATCTGGAAAAGCGTTTGTTTTTCCTGCGGCGTTCCTGCAATTGCTTTATTTAAATTAGCAACATACGCTGCGGCATGCTTGGAATAGTGAATTTCCATCGTCTGGGCATCTACTGAGCCTTCCAGTGCATTGTATGCATACGGAAGCGGTGTCTGCTTAAACTGCGCAAAAGCGAACTGTGCGGCAAATACGGCACTTAAAGCTGCTACTTTCAAAATCTTCATAACGTTTTGTTTTTATGGTTTAACAATATTTTTTATTTATAGAAGGGAAGCAGGATGATGGAAGTCATTTCTGTCTGAGGGTACTGTTCTTCTCTGTTACTACTTCATTTAATTCATAGCTTCATTCATCATTCATCATTATAACCTCCAGCTTCATTCTTCCATCTTCCTTCCCCTACTCTATTTCAATAATTTCTTAATATCCTCGATCAATATTTCCCGGTCTGGGTGATACTTCCCGGTAAGTTTCGGGGTCCTTCCTTCCGGATCTTCATAATTCAATCCTGAATAATACAGGATCGGCATATTGTCTTTATTGTATCTGCAGCGGATATTTCCTTCTTTATCTACCAGAGCGATCATTCCGCTGTGGTTAAGGCTTTCGCTGTCGTCTTCCTTATCTCCTACATAAATATTGAACTGGTCTGCCAGTTTCCCGATATAATCTCTGTTCCCGGTCAGAAAATGCCAGTCCGGAGATTTGGCTCCTACGCTTTTGGCATGTTCTTTCAATGCAGCAGGAGTATCATTTTCAGGATCAATACTTATTGATATGATCCCGAATTCCGGGCTGTTTATCTCATCTTCGATAAACCTCATATTACGGTTCATCACAGGGCATATCGTGGGGCACCGGCTAAAGAAAAACTCTACCAGATATACTTTTCCCAGCATATCTTTACTGGTGATTTTTTTATTATTCTGGTCGGTGAGTTCAAAATCGGGAACCTTCATTACGGTATACAGGTTCTTCTTGAAATACCCCATTCCTACGCCTATTCCCAGAAATAAAAGAGCGAAAATCGCAATCGGAATAATGACCTTTCTTTTTATGCCGGGAGTTTCCTTTTTAGTTTTGGACATATTTTTCAGGATTTTTTTTGAACTCATCCTTACAGTAGCTACTGCAAAAACCGTACGTTTTATTTTTATAAACTGCAGTATCTTTCATGTCATCTTCTGTTTTCATATGACAGATGGGATCTTCTGCATTGGCAAATCTTACTTTCTTAACACCCGATTTTGAAGAGGCTGTACTTTTTTTATGCTTCACTTTAGGAGTTTCCTGGCCACAGGCCAATAATGAAACTGACAATAATGCAGTTAAAATAATTTTTGATTTCATTTTAATGATAAATTGAAATTGATAGTATGATGAATGTGTGAATTATCTCTTAATACAAAGTTAATCGCCGTTTTTACTGCTCACTGCTTTTAAAAGCAATATGAAGCATAAAAAGCGAAGACACTTGAGAAAACTAAAAGAATAGTTGAAATTAAGCTAAAGGAGGATGGAATATTCTGGAAAAATATTCTGAAGTATGATCAACAGTATAATCTGAATGGATAGCCTCACCTTCGGGGTCAGATTCTTTCTGCCTTAAAAATGAAAGGATATCATGGAAAACAAAAACATCCAGAACAGATATTTTGATAATCTGGGAATTATTGGACTGCTTTTCTGTTTTAGCCAGTTCTTTGCTGACATAACATTTCCCTTTACACGTAGACTGAGGAATATTCCTGTTTTCACAGAGATTTTTTACAATATAATCATAGTTCACGGCATAGTTCACCAAAGGCAAAACAGGGCGTAATGCGATGGTAAAAATGATGAATATGGAAATAAAAAGTCTCAATAATCAGTTCTGTTGTACAAATATACTATTCAAATTGGGTTTATGTATTATTTATGATGAATGTCATTGATTATTTTTAGATTAGGGATTAGGGATTAGGGATTAGGGATTAGGGATTAGGGAAAATAAGGTTTCTTGTAGTTGTAATAGTTTTCCTCTCGCGGATTATGGTGATTTTGCACATCCTTTTTGCGTATAGAAAAACCTTATAGATTCTGGAAATCTATAAGGTTTGAGTGTTTTTATTTTTAAATGGATGATGTAGTGCTTTTAATCGCAAAGACGTGAAGGTATTATAAAAGGGTGTTTTTAAGGCGCAAAGATTTTATCTCCGATAAAATTTTATAACGCTGATAATTTGCAGCTTAATGTAGTAACTTTAAAACCTATTGTCCTACACCTACAACCTGCCACCCTGCCAGCTGCAATCTTACTCCTAATTAAACTTCATTCTTTGGATCCTCACTGCATTTAAAATAGCCAGCATCGCTACTCCTACATCTGCGAATACGGCTTCCCACATGGTTGCCAGCCCTCCGGCTCCAAGCGCTAAAACAACTGCTTTTACGGCAAAGGCTAAAACAATATTCTGCCATACGATCTTTTTGGTCTGTTTACCTATATTGATGGCCATAGGAATTTTACTCGGTTTATCATCCTGGATAACGACATCTGCGGTTTCAATCGTGGCGTCGCTTCCGAGTCCTCCCATGGCAATTCCTACATCGCTGAGCGCCACTACAGGAGCATCATTCACACCATCACCTACAAAGGCAACAGTTTGGTTTTTCGCTTTAATCTCTTTTACTTTATTCACTTTGTCTTCTGGTAAGAGATCTCCAAAAGCACTGTCGATGCCCAGTTGGTCTGCCACATATTTGACAACGGTACTTTTATCACCGCTGAGCATGGTTGCTTTTATGCCCATTCTGTGCAGGCTGTCAACGGTTTCTTTGGCATCATTTTTTATAGTGTCTGCAATGGTGATGTAGCCTGCAAACTTTTTATCATAAGCTATGGCAATAAGCGTGTAGACTATATTGGAGTGATTAGTATCGTAACTGATATTGAATTTATCCATCAGCTTAAAATTACCAGCCAGCAATTCTTTTCCATTAACGGAAGCTTTTAAGCCATGTCCTGCAATTTCTTCCACATTTTCCAGGGGAAGAGAATGATCTATTTCGCCTGCATAATTATGGATTGCTGTGGCTACAGGGTGTGTACTTTTGCTTTCCAGGGCATTGACCAGCTTCAAAATCTCTTCTTTATTGAATCCAGGCTGAATGTTTACTTCCTGTACTTTGAATACGCCCTCCGTCATAGTTCCGGTTTTATCCATCACCACATTCTGAATTTCTGCGATACTGTCCAGGAAATTACTTCCTTTAAATAAGATCCCGTTTCTGCTCGCAGCTCCGATTCCTCCAAAATACCCCAGCGGAATGGAGATCACCAGTGCACAGGGACATGAGATCACCAGGAAGATCAGGGCTCTGTACAACCAGTCTCTGAACTGATAATCACTGACGAAGAAATAAGGCAGAAGACAGATTCCTATGGCCAGGAATACGACAATCGGCGTGTATACTTTTGCAAATTTTCTGATGAATAATTCGGTTGGGGCTTTCTGTGCGGTGGCATTCTGAACCAGTTCCAGAATTTTACTCAGCTTGCTGTCTTCGTAAGCGGTATTCACTTTGACAAGAGCAATGCTGTTCATATTGATCATCCCAGCCAGTACGGTTTCCCCTTTCGCTTTAGTATCAGGTTTACTTTCTCCTGTGAGCGCTGCGGTATTGAATGAAGCTGATTCTGTGATCAGTTCACCATCTAGAGCCAGTTTTTCTCCTGGCTTCAATTGGATGATGTCTCCTATCTTGGTTTCTTTGGCTTTAATGGTTTTTGGCTGGCTTCCTTCAATGATCGTCACCTCATCAGGCCGCTGGTCCAGCAATGCTTTGATGTTTCCTTTGGCTCTTGAAACCGCCATTCCCTGGAATACTTCTCCTACGGAATAGAAAAGCATTACGGCAACACCCTCGGGATATTCCCCGATTGCAAATGCTCCTACTGTGGCGATTCCCATCAGGAAAAATTCAGAAAAGACATCTCCGTGAACGATACTTTCGTAAGCTTCCTTTAAAACAGGAAGTCCCACAGGGATATAGGCTGCCAGATACCAGGCTAAGCGTACCCAGCCTGTAAACCATTCTGTTTTTATATAATTATCCAACGCTATTCCTATCAGCAACAGCAGAAAAGAGATAATGGCAGGAAGAAACATCTGGAAAGGTGTTTTGTCTCCTGTATCATGAGAATGATCATGCCCGTCTCCTTCTGAATGATCATGTGTATGCTGTTTTTTCTTTTTGGGTTTTGTACTGCAACATTCTTCCATAAATACTATTTTGATGTAAAATTAAGGTTATACCGAATGCAATACTATTGCAAACTTTCAAGACAGTTTTCGCAGATTCCTTTGGCAAAAAGTCTTATTTCATCTATTCTGAAATGGGTCTGTATATTTTCAGGAAATGAAATATCTTCTCTGCAGGTCGTCTGCTTGCATATTTTGCAGTAAAAATGCAGGTGCCAGTCTTTGTGGGTTTTCTCGTCGCATTCGTCATCACATAATTTATATTTGGTGGTGGCATTTTCCTGTATGCTGTGGACAATTCCTTTTTCTTCAAACGTTTTCAGGGTCCGGTAAATGGTCGTCCTGTCTGCATTATCAAAATGATTTTCCACTTCCGAAAGAGACAGCGCCGCTTCCTGGGTACTCAAAAAATCATACACCAGAATCCGCATGCTGGTAGGTTTGGTATTTTTATCGATAAGTTTGGTTTCTATATCTTTTTTCATTTCTGCAATTAATTTTTAAAGATGTACTTCCTGTTCTTCATATCCCTCTTCTTCAATCTGAAAAGTGGTATGACTGATCTTAAAATTCGCGGTAGTAACTTCCGTTAAGGTTTTCAGTAATTGATTCTGAGCCGTTCCGTTATCTCTGACGATGTGTGCACTCATGGCATTTACACTGGATGTCAACGACCATACATGAAGATCATGAACATCTTTCACTCCGGGAATTTTCTCCAGTGATTTTCGCAGCTGGTGAATATCTACGTCTTTGGGTGTGCCTTCCAGTAATACATTAACTGCTTCTTTCAGCAAACGCCAGGTTCTTGGAAAGATCAAAAGACCGATAGCTGCTGAAATTATTGGATCTGCATAATACCAACCCGTTGTCAGCATAATCACTCCCGCAATCATTACTCCAATAGAGGTAAGCATATCAGAAAGCACTTCAAAATAAGCGCCTTTCATATTCAGGCTTCCTTCTGAATCTTTTCTCAGGATCATCATTCCGATGATATTGATTACGAGCCCTATTCCTGCGACAATCAGCATTGTTTTACTCTGAACTGCCGGAGGGTTCTGAAACCTTTGATATGCTTCGTACAGTACATAAAGGGAAATACCCAGTAATATCACAGCATTGATTACGGCTGCCAATATCTCTGTCCGGTAATACCCGAATGTCTTAGAAGCATCGGCCTTTCGCTCTCCTATTTTGATGGCAATTAATGCCAAAAATAAGCCTACAACGTCGGTCAGCATATGTGCAGCATCTGCCATCAGGGCAAGACTTTGGGTTATAACACCGCCAATCACCTCAGCGATCATATAAGTTCCGCTTAACACCAGGACAATAAGTAAATTCTTTTTATGCCTGCTTGCGGGTGAAACTGTCTGTGTTTTTATTTCTTCCATGTTTTTCTGAAATTTTAGTTGATCACATTTCGTAATACAAAGAATTATCTTTTTTAGCAGGAACATTCTGATCTCCTGTCATCTGCTTAATATTGATCTCAATGGTCTGTGCCAATGCGGTCACAGGCGTATCTACAGGTCCGTTTTCAAAAGGATCCTGCATGATAATGGATGTTTTTTCGATCGCAAGAAACATGACCGGAATAAGAAACGTCATGATGATTTCAACAGCCAGCTGCTCATCATCCAGTCCAAAAGGAAGGATAGCGGCAAAAACATAGATCAAAGTATGCAGCAGAATACTGTAAGACCTTGGAAAAACTGTATTCTTAAGTCTTTCACATTTTCCCATACTGTCGCAGAGTCTGGTGATGATGTCATTCACCTGCATCTGCTGAAAGTCTGTTAAGCCTTTCGAAGAAGCAATATCTCTGAGCTGCTGGGAATGTGCATCAAGAATTGCATTTGGAACATTGGCCGCTTTGATCTGATGTTTATTCAGATAGCTCTGAACTCGGTCTGAAAAAGGTTGCTTCCTCAGAGATTCACCAAGCGCATAGGTCCAGATGATCTGTCTTTCTGCAAATTCCTTGATAACCTTTTCTTCTCCTGCCGGGAAAAACTGGATGACCAATCTCATTAGGGTTCTGGAATCATTTACTATCGCACCCCAGACGGTTCTGGCTTCCCACCATCTTTCGTAAGATTGAGAGGTACGGAATGCCAGCAGCAATGAAACCGCCGTTCCCAAAAGAGCTGGAATATTAAGGGGAAGTGAGATCTTCCGGAACCATGGGAGAAGGTCTAATAATCCTATGGACACGGCAAATATTCCCATATACAGGATCTGAGTTTTTATTTCACGGATGAAATACCAGATGGATATTTTCTTGTTTAACAGCATAACCTGAATGATGTATTAGAATGTTTATTGTATTCTGGATCTGAAAATGTACCGTAAACACCTCTAATTTAGGCATAAAAATCGGTAGTTCTTCCGGCCTGTTTCTATAAATCGATGATCATTTCCTTATTTTAATGCTCATGCCCGCCGGAATTGGAGAGCTTGGCATTAACGAAAAAGGCTCCTTTCACTACAATTCTCGCATCAGCAGGAATTCCTTTAACAGGCGTAATTGCTGTATAGCCCATATCTGATGTTCCTTTTATCACTTCTACTTTTTCAAAATTCAAGGTTTTTTTATGTTGGGAAGGTTCTCCTTTTTCTTCTTTGTGGCCATCTCCGGATTCTCCTTCGTGCTCCTCCTGTTTTTTATCTGTACGGATAAAGATATAGTATTTCCCGTCTGCCTCTACAATGGCTTCGTTGGGAACGGCAGGCGTTGTATTTTTATCCAGGCTTACAATTCCGGTGATGTTCATTCCGTCGATGAGGCCTGCTTTATTTCCGGTTACTGTGCCGTGTACTGAAACAGTTTTGCTCTCGTTTTCAAAAGAAGATCCTACACTGTACACCATGGCATCATATTCAATTTCAGGATTATTCGTCAGCTTGAAATGCACAATCTGCCCTACTCTCATTTTAGGAAGATCTTTTTCAAAAACCTGCAGATCAAGATGGATAGAATTATTGTCGATAACCTCCGCTACAGGTGATGAAACATCTACATAGCTTCCGATCTGTGCCGAAATACTGCTGACCGTTCCACTGATCGGCGCGGTAATCACCAATCCTGATCTCATATTCCCATTATTTACTTTCCCCGGACTGATTCCCATCATCTGAAGCTGTCTCAGAAGGGAAGCTTTTTTTGTTCTCAGGGTTTTAAGCTCTGCATCTGAGCTCTGCAGGTTTTTCTTTGCGCCTGCATCGTTATCAAAAAGCTCGCGTTGTCTTCTGTATTCCTGCTCTGCATAGGTAATTCTGCTGTTCGTCGTCAGGTATTCTTCCTGTAACCGGATAAATTCAGGATTCGCGATGGTTGCGATCACCTGTCCTTTCTTTACAATGCTTCCTACCTGTACATTCAGGGTTTTGATTACTCCGCCGTACAGAGAAGTGATCGTGGCTTTATTATTATTCGGAACTCTCAGAAGACCGTTTGCTTTGACAGTGGAAGTCAGTTCTTTCATTTCGACAGGACCTAAAGATATCCCGACGGATTTGATCTGTTCCTCGGTTAATGAAGCAATAGTCTGAGGTGCTTCTTCATGACCGGCTTCAGCTTTTTCAGTTTTTACTTCAGGGCTTTCTGCCTGCGTTTCTTTTTTTCCGCAGCTTAAAAGTAAAACTGCCGTGACGGTCAGATATATGATATTGTGTTTTATTTTCATGTTATTTATTGATGATTGAATTAATGGTAACTACAGATTGGTTGACCTGCTGAATGGATTCTAAATACTTCAACTGAATATTGGTGGCGGTCTGCAGAGCAAAAAGATATTCTACATACGATATTTCTCCTGTTTTATAGCCTAACTGAGCTGCTTTAACAATTTTTTCCGCGTTCGGGATGGCCTGACTTACATAATATTCATACTGCTGTAGGTCCTGCTCATACTGTGCAAAAGCATTTTCGAGCTGTGCCGAAAGCTGATTTTGCTTCATCTTTGCATTGGTTTCAGCGGCCAGTTTTTCATACTCCATAGACTGCATTCTTGCTTTTGTTGCTCCAAACGTCAACGGAATAGCAACACCTACAGAGAAAGAATTGAAACGGTCTCCTGCATTATAAAATTTCTCCTGTCCGTTTTTGGTATGAAAACCTATCAGCGACTGGCTCGTCAGGCCAAGGCTGAATTCAGGAAGTCCCTGTGATTTCTCCACATTTTTATTCTTTTCAGCGATCTCCATTTCATTATAGAAAGCTTTTACCGTAGGATTATTAGCGACAGATGAACTGTCAAGGATATTTTCTGTTCTCAAAGGCCCGTAATCACTTTTGAGCGGCACTTCAAAATCTTCGGAAGTATTCAATAATGTTTTTAAATTTTTATAAGCATTGTCTAAATACACCTCATTCTGTTTCAGCAGCAGACTGATCTCTCCTTTCTGGGTTTCTGCTGTATTAATCTCAATCTTTTTGATATCTCCGGCTTTAAATCTTACCGTTGCAATTCTGATAAAATCCTGGTAAAGGCTGTCAAGATCTTTCAGCTTAAATTTATTATACTGAAGATATTCAATCTGATAATAATATGTTCTTACCTGTTTAGTCAGTTCATTCGTCGAAACTTCTTTATCGATCTGCCGGCTTTTTATGTTTTCAGTGATCAATTCTCTCTTTGCCTTAAACAGCGTGGGGAAAGGAATGCTCTGCGAAATGGCAAACGACTGGTCGAATTTCGGACTGTTATACTGTCCAAGCTGGGCTTCAAAATTCAATTTGGGAAGTTCTTTTGCTGTTCCTTTTAATGCTTCTACAGATTTTATATTGAAATCTTTTGATTTTAAAATCAAATTATTTTCGGCAGCCATTTCTACTGCCTGATCTACGGAAAGCTGTCTGGTCTGCGCTTTGAACGTCTGTCCGAACATGAGAAAACCAATAACAATAACGGTCGTGATTGGCTTAATTGTATTCATCTTTCGTGGAATCTTTGAATTAAAAATAATATAGAGCATCGGCAGAACAAATAAGGTTAAGAATGTAGCGGTTACCAATCCTCCGATGACTACGGTTGCCAAAGGTTTCTGTACCTCAGCTCCCGCTCCTGTAGAAATCGCCATCGGCAGAAATCCCAATGAAGCTACCGTTGCGGTCATCAGAACGGGTCTTAATCTGGTTTTTGTTCCTTCATATACTCTTTTCAGTACATCCGTCTCGCCATCTTTTTCCAGTTGGTTAAAGGTTCCGATCAAAACAATCCCGTTAAGAACTGCGACTCCAAAAAGAGCGATGAATCCGATTCCGGCACTGATACTGAAAGGCATGTCTCTTAAAAGAAGGGCAAATACACCTCCGATAGCACTCATCGGAATCGCTGTAAAGATCAATGCAGCCTGCTTAAATGAGTGGAAAGTGAAATACAGCAGCATGAAAATGAGAAACAGGGAAACCGGAACAGCAATCATGAGACGCTTGCTGGCTTCCTGCAGATTTTCAAACTGACCACCATAGGTAAAATAATATCCGGAAGGCAGCCTGATCTGCTGATCCAGTTTGACCTGAATATCTTTTACTACACTTTGTACATCACGATCTTTTACATTAAAACCGATCACAATCCTTCTTTTCCCTTCTTCACGGCTGATCTGTGCCGGTCCCAGTTTATAGCTGACATTGGCTACCTGGGAAAGCGGAATCTGCGTTCCTGTACCTGTTGCAATCATTAAATTATTCACATCATCGATATTGGTCCTGTGAAGACTGTCGAGCCGGACTACAAGGTCGAAACGTCTTTCGTTTTCAAAAACCTGACCGGCTGCTTTTCCTGCAAAGGCGGTACTTACGGCGTTGTTTACGTCTTCTATATTTAACCCGTAGTTGGCCATTCTCGTTCTGTCGTATTCTACATTGATTTGGGGAAGTCCGCTTATTCTTTCAATCTGGGGAGGCGTTGCACCGTCAACGGTCTGAATGATCTTTCCTACTTTATCTGCATAAATAGACAGAGAATCCAGATTTTCACCGAAAATCTTAACGGCAACATCCTGTCTTATCCCCGTCATCAGTTCATTAAAACGCATCTGAATCGGCTGGTTCTTTTCAAAAAAAACACCGGGAATGGTTTCTAGTTTTTCGCTGATCTCATCGGCCAGTTCTGTATAGGATTTTTTTGATTTCCATTCTTTTTGTGGTTTTAAAACAACAATCAAATCAGTGGCTTCAGGAGGCATAGGATCGGTAGGGACCTCCGCGGAACCGGTTTTCCCGACGACCATTTTTACCTCATCGAACTGTTTGATAATTCGTGAAGCCTGCATGGAGGTCTCAATACTCTGACTGAGTGAGCTTCCCTGCGGCAGGATACAGTGAAATGCATAATCTCCTTCCTGCAGCTGGGGAATAAATTCGCCACCCATATTTTTGAAAATAAAAGCGCTGATGACAAAAATAAAAATCGTGGCTGACACAATGATGTATTTAACTTTAACCGCTTTCCGCAGCATGGGCTGATAAATCTTCTGCAGGAAGTTCATCATCTTATCAGAAAAAGTTTCTTTATGTGAAATCTTTTTAGACAGGAACAAAGCACTCATCATTGGAATATAGGTCAGTGAAAGGATCAATGCTCCTAAAATGGCAAATCCCACTGTTTTGGCCATTGGCGTAAACATTTTCCCTTCTACTCCGGCCAATGTAAGGATCGGTATATAAACGATAAGGATAATAATTTCCCCGAAAGCGGCACTACTTCTGATCTTGGATGCAGAAAGGAAAACCTCCTCGTCCATTTCACTTTGGGTAAGATTTCTTACGGATTTCCTTAAGCCTAAATGATGTAAAGTGGCTTCAACAATGATCACAGCACCATCTACAATCAATCCGAAATCTATGGCTCCAAGGCTCATTAAATTGGCACTGACTCCAAAAACATTCATCATTCCCAACGCAAAAAGGAGTGACAATGGAATGGCAGAAGCCACAATAAGTCCTGCCCTAAGATTTCCAAGGAAAACCACCAGAACGAAAATAACGATCAGAGCACCTTCAATAAGATTTTTTTCTACGGTATTGATCGCTCTTCCAACGAGGTCTGTTCTGTCTAAGAATGGCTCTATCACCACATCATCGGGAAGAGATTTCTGAATGGTTGGAATTTTAGCTTTAATACGACTGACAACTTCGTTGCTGTTGGCTCCTTTCAGCATCATGACGACACCTCCTACGGCATCTACTTTTCCGTTGTAGGTCAATGCTCCGTAACGCACAGCGCTTCCAAGACGCACATCTGCAACATCTTTTATAAAAATCGGAACGCTTCCGGTTTCATTTTTAACCGAAATATTTTTAATGTCCTCCAGTGAGGTCACAAAACCGATTCCCCGGATAAAATAGGCATTCGGTTTTTTGTCTATATAGGCTCCGCCGGTATTCTGGTTATTCTTTTCCAGGGCTGTAAAAATATCGGTAATGCTTACCCCCATTGCTTTCAAACGGTCTGGATTCACACCGACTTCATATTGTTTTAATTCTCCGCCGAAACTGTTGATTTCCGCAACACCCGGTGTTCCGTTCAGCTGTCTTCGGACAATCCAGTCCTGCATGGTACGGAGTTCTTTGGCAGAATATTTCTTTTCGCTGCCTTTTTTAGGATGGAGAATATACTGATAAACCTCCCCCAGTCCGGTACTTACAGGCGCAAGCTCGGGAGTCCCCACTCCCTTGGGGATTTCTTCAACAGCCAGCTTCAGCTGTTCATTGATCAGCTGTCTGGCAAAATAAACATCTACATTTTCTTTGAACACTACAGTAATTACGGAAAGTCCGAACCTTGAAATACTTCTGGTTTCCTGGATATCCGGAACATTGGCAATACTCTGCTCTATAGGAAAGGTAACCAGCTGCTCTACTTCCTGGCCTGCCAGTGTAGGGCATGCGGTGATGATCTGTACCTGATTGTTGGTAATATCAGGCACCGCATCTATAGGCAGTTTTGTTGCACTCCACACTCCCCAGATAATAAGAAGCAGGGTCATGATACCAACAACTACCTTGTTTTTGATACTGAATTTTATAATTTTATCTAACACGATCTGTATTTAATTTTTTATTGGTAATAAGTGCATACGGCATTACTGCCGTTGCAAAAATATCACGAAGACCTCTGCAATAGTATTGCAAAGTTCAATAGATAGAAAGCGTAACTTTCTAATAATCAATAAAAATTAAATCTTAGGAGGCTGCCAGATATGATCATACATCTGGTATGCGAAATTGTTTTTCTGAAAAAGAATTTTCTTTGAAAAGTAAGCCTGAACATGGCTCTGAACTTCAAATAAAGGATCCATTTTGAAAGAAGACACCGTCATCTGACAACAACTGCAAGTACACAGCGGTGAACAGATATCTCCCTTATCTTTTGAATGAGAATCCTGGATATTAAATGACAGCTTAATTTCTGTCGATCCTGAAGGACGGTGCACATCTTCGCAGGGCATCAGTGATAATGCCATGAAATAGAATGCAAGTATCCATCTCAACAGGTTCATGTGGACAAAGGTAAAGCTTTTTTCTAAAACGGGAGGCTGATGGGAGTATTTAATGATTTCAGGAAACAAATTACTGACAATCAATGCTCATAATCAACATTCATTTATTTCTGTTTTGATTAATATTTTTTTATAAAGTTGAAATTTATATTTAAATTATACTCTCAATTTTCTCTTTAAACATCATATATCCTATTTAAATGATTTATATTATTAATTCTCTGTTTTTAATGCATATATTATTTACTTTTGCTAAAAAACACAGCTTCTTTACTAAAAACCCATAGCCTTAAGTCAGAGTCTATTAATATTTACATTAATCTACGATATCTAACTGTAATTCTATTAACCATATCACTACAAAATCGATGGAGGAATTATGATGGAATTTTAGTAACGAGGAAACATAGCTAAATTTATTAAAACGACTTTAATATTCAAAACAGATGAAAATTAAATTATTATCATTAGCCCTATTGGCCTCGTCTTTTACTTTTGCACAGTTGTACACTCCAACCGGTACGTTGCAAACCTCCTCAACTAATTATATTGGTATTGGAACCCATGCACCTGAAGCGAGTCTTGATATTAATGCAAACAGCAGTATTCCTATCATCAGAGGTAATGGGACCTATATCCCGACAGGACTGAGATTTATTGATGATTCATATACACAATCCGGTCAGGTAAAGGAATGGAGTATATGGAAAGGAAATACATGGGCAAAAGGGTTGGGATTCATGAGATATGATGCAGTCAACCGTTGTGCAGGAGGAATTTGTGATGTACCTTTATTCTTAGCAGACGATGGCAATATAGGTATAAATACAAGTTCACCTCAGGAAAAACTTGCCATTTATGGGAAACATTTCACCTCTACAATCCTATTACATGCAGACAATGATGGTAATGCTCCTGCTGATTTAATGATTTGGGCTTCTGAACCGGGATTAACGTATTCCGGAGTAGGTATTGGGAATAATATAAAAAACTATTTGAATGGGGCAAATATGGAAAGAATAAACCCTTCAAAAGGGGGATCATATATTCGATTGCTGGATAATGAAATTAATTTTAATCTAGTATCCAGTGCAGGGCACAAGCAACAGACTCTAACTTTGCATTCCAACGGCAATGCATCACTACAAGGTAAATTTGAAGCCAAAGAAATAAAAGTAACTCTTACACCTACAGCTGATTTTGTTTTTGATGAGAAGTATAATCTTCCAAAATTAGAAGATGTAGAGAAACATATCAAAGAGAAGAAACATCTTCCTGAAATTGCTTCAGCAAAAGTAATGGAAAAAGAGGGCGTAAATCTGGGTGAATTTCAAATTAAATTACTTCAAAAAATAGAAGAGCTTACCTTATACTCAATCGAGCAAAGTAAACAAATAAAATCACAATCAGAACAAATTAGTTTGCTTAAGGAAGAAAACAAAGCCTTAAAAATACAATCTCAAAAGCTGGAAAAATTTGAAAAACAACTGGAAAAACTTCTTTCTGAAAAAAAATAAACACATGAAAAAAAAATTACTTTCTTTCTTCTCCCTGATGATAGGATTTTTAGGATTTGCACAAACTGAGGTCTATTTCAAATATGACGAAGCCGGAAACCAAAGATACCGAGGACCTAATGTTGCAGGAAAAACAGCTCCCACTGAAACAGCAAAACAGGAGACTAAAACAGTAGCTGCCCTGCAACAGCAAGAAGCTCCTGCCATGGATGAAAAAACTTTCCTGAAACAAATAAGACTATATCCTGTACCCGTTAATGACTTTCTTACTATCGACTGGACCGAAGAAGCAGACGATCTTATAGAATCCGTTTCATTATACCAGCACAGTACGGTACACTGGAAATTCCAGCAACAGAATATTCCGGGATTGAACCGTCAGCTGAAGATTAATATGACGGGTTATGACTGGGGTGTTTATATTCTACGCTTTACGCTGAAAGACGGAAGAGTCTTTAGCAGAAATGTTACCAAACGATAGACTATTTTCTGATTCGTTATTTATCAATTTATTAATTCAAAGAAAAAGAATATGAAAATTTTCTATTCATTCATCATATCCTGTCTCTCAATATTAGGATATTCACAAACTATACTATATCAAGCTGAAAACACCTCGCGAACGGTCCAGGATCCGCAGGCCGTTGTTCTAGCACAAGGATTTCACGCAACATCAAATGTATCCAATCCTTTTGTTGCTAAGATAGGTCCTGGTACGGGAAATTCAGGAGGAGGGCCAATTGATTCAGGAGCTGGCGCGGGTAACCCAACCGGAACGACAGAAACAACAGATAATAAATTTCATGACACTAAAGGAAATATTGAAGTAACTGGAGCAGGGCAGCTGCAATTTACCCTGCCGATTAATCTGCTTCAGGGTGTGAAAAATGTTTCTCCCAATATGAGCTTAATCTATCTGAGTAATTCCGGAAATGGAATTGCTGGTTTTGGATGGGCTTTATCAGGCGTTACTACGATCTCAAGAAGTAGTAAAAATATTGAAAAAGATGGAGAGTTAACCAATGTAAAATTAGATTATTCAGACTATTATAGTTTTAACGGACAGAGATTGATTTTAAAATCAGGAGAATATGGAAAAGATGGTGCAGAATATGTAACTGAAAAGTATTCAAATATCAAAATAAAATCAGTTGGGGCGATCACAGGACAGGCATGGCAAGGTCCCGAATACTGGGAAGTGACTTTTGAAGATGGCTCGCAGGCTTGGTATGGTGGTACTACTTTGGGAGTAAGTTTAGCCAGAACCCCCGTAGAATACAATATTGTTAAATGGAGAGATGCTCAGGGCAATTATATTGTGTATAACTATATACAGACTGCATCTAAAAACGTAGCTTCAGTTTCCAGCATTAAATGGGGAGGAAACGAAGTATTAAATACTCCTGTAATCAATGAAGTCACATTTAATTATATGCCTAGAACTCTGTCTGAGCAATATTATGTTGGTGGAGTTTCATTGATTCAGGACAGGATATTGGATAATGTTGTTGTTAAAACGAACAACAATTCCTATAAAAAATATACTATTGAGTATAGCAACAATGGTACAAGCTACCAGTTTGTCAATAAAATTACGGAATACAATGCTGAGGAAGCAGCTGCTAATCCTATAGCATTCGAGTACCCCCAGCCAGTTCCTTCTTCGGTAGACTTGGATTATTTACCCAATAGTGATCCATTTAGTGGTGTAAAGCTGACAGGAGACCTCAACGGGGATTCCTATATCGATTTTGTTATGTCAAATGGTACTGTGAAATTGGGAGCATTTAATAATGACACTTTTACGACCATTACCACCAATAAATATTTTGAAACTAATGCAAAAGTAGTGGGTACATTACTGGACGAAGAAGGACAAATCTATAATGGGAACGGGATTGTACAACATGAAGAAGGTAAAATTGTAGGTTATATCTTCAGAAATAACATTTTTGTCAAAGTATTTGAAAAATTAGTATATGATGAATCCGACTGTGTAACAGGTAATGAACCTCCACCTGCGGGTTGTCGCACGGAGGTTTCCTCATTGAATGAAGGTGATATTAATGGTGATGGTATCTCGGATATTTTTTTGACTTTAAAAAAAAGAGTTTGTGAATGGATACCAGATCCTGCTTGTAGTAATATTACTCCAAATGAAACTACGAATCGTCCTGATCCGTGTACCGTTCTCAGATGTTCCACATATGATGTAGGGAACTTTATTGTGGATTTAAAAAATCAGAATAATCCAGTCGCTACTTATACAATTGATGCAGGAATTACTGAAAGCACTCTTTATAACCAGCAATATATGGATATAGATGGAGACGGAAAGGTGGAGGTCATCAATGTCTCCAATAATGATTACAAAGTATTTGAATTTGTAAAAACGGCTCCGAATCAATATCTCAAAAAGATTAGGTTTACAAGCAGTTTAGTTGAAACCAAAGATCCGGAGTTTCCTGTATTATTTGGTGATTTTAATGGTGACGGTAAATTAGACTTTACCATTCCTGTAACAGATACAGCTATTGGTAAACCAGATAACTGGAGATTCTATATAGGAACGGGAACAGGATTCAATAACTTTCTTAAAATAGAATTTTTCTCTTATAGAAAACGTCAGACAGAGACTACCAGTAATTATAATAAATTTGCAAAACAGTATTTCTTTTCCATCGCTGATATGAATAAGGATGGTAAATCTGATGTGATTCAGGTTTTCTCCTATAATCAGGTTAATCCTTACAGTGCGCAAGGATACAGAGATTTTGGATACGTTATAAGTACGAAACTGGCTAATGGTACAGCTTCTGACGGTACGCTGAATTTCCAACCCATACCATCCTTTGTAAGTCCCACTTATGGGGTGCAGGATATACAGGATTTAACATTATTCACACCATTAACAAACCCAATAAATGCAAACAATAACTATTATAATGTATTTCTATATTGGAAGGAGCATCTGCATAGAATAAAAGCACCTACACCACTTTCAGAGTTGGCAAGGATTAAATCTATTAACCAGGGAAATGGGAGCATTATAACAGGAATTAATTACGCGGAAGCGGTTTCTAATGGAACTAATATTTATAAGAAAGTTAAGAAAGAGCTTTATCCTTATTTTTCATTAGAAAGAGTGGATCAGACATTCGTTGTTTCTCAACTTCAGCAGGTAGGCAGAAAGCAGGATTTCCGATACAGAGGAATGACAGGGCATTTGCAAGGAAGAGGAAGTATTGGGTATCACCAAATGGCTCGATCTTCATGGTATGCAGATGGTTTTGAAAACACGAAAATATGGGGCGGTGTTGAAATTGATGCTCAAAAATTCGGTCAACCGGTGAAAGAATGGTCAATCAGAACTAACGACGAAAATCTCATCTTCCCGACAGATATTTCTGTTAATAATACTCAGCTGTTATCATTTAAGCAAAGTAATTATTCTATTCAACAATTGCCTAACAAAGTTGATGTAATTCTTCCTGAAACCACTATTGAGAAAGATTTTTTAAAAAACATTACTTTAACGAAATCGGTAACTTATAATAATTATTATTTACCAGCTTCAACCCAGCTTAATGTCAATAATAATTTTTCAACGATAAATATCACTTTTGATTACATTCATAATCCATCAGGAATTGGATCAGATTATTACATTGGTCGCCCGAAATCTAAAACCGCTGTAAATCAAGCCTATGGTGATACTAAATCTGCTAAAGAGGAATATATTTTTGAAAGTAACCTTTTAAAAACGCTTAAAACATGGAACAGAGATAATACAGAATACTTACAAGAAACCTATAATTATGATGGTTTTGGAAATATCACTCAAAAAGTTATCAGTAACAGTGTAGATTCTCAAACCCAAACCAGTATATCTAAATACGAATCTACAGGAAGGTTTGTTGAAAAGAATACGGATAATCTCGGATTAGCGATTAGCTACACATACAATGATAAAGGACAAATTCTTACCCAGACCGATCCTTTGGACAATAAGCTCACAAACACATATGATGCTTGGGGCAAATTAATGAAATCCAAAACCAATCTGGAAGGAACAACAACATATCAATATGAAAAAGATAGCCAATCAAATATAACTATTACTCAATATGATCCTGATGGCGATGTCTCAAAAAAATACACCAACAAATTAGGACAGAATTATAAAACATCTACAAAAGCATTTGGACAGGGGCAATTTGTAGCTCAGGAAACCCAATATGATGTTTTAGGCAGGAAAACAAAAGAGAGTGAACCTTATTTTGAAGGTGGAAATATAAGCCTATGGAACGTCATCGCCTACAATGATACTTTTTATCCCGCTAAGATCACAGCAACTGCATTAGCAACATTAAATAATGCCGGAGAAATATCTTCATTCTTGGGCAAGCAAATAGAAACTGTTGCTTCTGGAAATACCATCTCTGTAACAGAAGTTAACGGATATGCAAGAACAAATAGTAAAACTACTGATGCTTTAAATAATGTTATCTCCAGTACAGATAAGGGAGGAACTATCAATTTCTCTTATAATGCTGCGGGTGAACAAATAAAGGCACAATACGCTGAAAATATAGTTACTACTAAATATGATTCCTGGGGAAGAAAATCAGAATTCAATGACCCGTCTAACGGGTTGTATAAATATGAATATGATCCTTTTGGACAATCTAAAAAAATCATCAGCCCGAAAGGAACTAAACAATACACTTACAATAATTTAGGTCAGCTTATTTCGCATACAGAAATCTCCACAACAGATGGCGGACAGGCAACTAATAAGATAATTTCCTATTCTTATGATAACAACGGTAGGGTAGTTTCAAAAGCCGGAACCTCCAAAGGAAAATCTTATAGCTCAAATGTTGCCTATGATCCGCAGGGAAGATTATTATCTTCGTCTGAAAGCAGTAAGGGGAAATATTTTATACGAAAAGGTATTACGTATGATGACAAAGGCAGAGTGATTTCTTACGAAAAACAGTTATATTCTTCTGGTATTTTGACTAAAGTACAGCTAGAAAATGTATATAGTGCCTGGAATGGAGAACTTTATCAGGTAAAAGATAAAAACTCAGGGAAAGTTTTATGGGAACTTAAAGAGACCAATGTTAAAGGTCAGGTTGTAAGAGCCAAATTAGGAGCATCAGATATTAATAATACATACAATGATGCAACTGGTTTCTTAACAGAAATCAAACATATTTCTCCTGTACAAAGTATTCTAAATATCCAGTATACTTTCAATGCTGTAAAAAATGAATTGAATCTTAGAAAAACATTAGGGGATTTCAATATTATTGAATCCTTTAATTATGATGATAATAATAGATTAATTAGCTGGACAAATCCTAAAACGGGACAGCTTTCGAAAAATACGTATGACATTAAAGGTAGAATTCTGGAAAATGATCAGGTAGGAACGATGAAGTATGAAAATCCTGCCAAGATCTATCAACCGACCGGAATGACCCTGAATGCCGTAGGAACTCAGAATTACAATAATGACCTGATCCAAAGCATAGCCTACAACGAGAATAACGACCCTGTTTTCATTGATGGCGAGAAAGGAGATGTAGCTTTTCAGTACGGATTGACTAGCATGAGGCAAAAAGTAAGCTATGGAGGAAATTTTGATCCTGATGAGGAAGGTAAATTTACTAAGTTCTACAGTGAAGACGGAAGTTTTGAAATCGTAAAAGACAATACAACAGGTAAAGAAAAGCACGTTCTTTATATTGGCGGGAGCCCATATGAAAGCAGTATAATTTATCTTAAAAATTATAATGAAACAGCTGGTTCTTACAAATTCTTACATAAAGATTATATCGGAAGTATTCTAGCCATTAGTGATGAAGCCGGAAATAGGCTGGAGCGAAGACATTTTGATGCCTGGGGGAATTTCACTCATCTACAAATAGGAAATGGAGCCATTATTACCGATAAAAATATAATTGATACTACTTCGTTATTAATAGAAAGAGGATACACAAGCCATGAGCATTTTGCAGAAGTAGGCATTATCCCTATGAATGGAAGATTGTATGATCCGTTACTGAGAAGATTCCTAAATGCTGACGAAAACATACAAGATCCTACAAATACCCAGAATTACAATAAATATGGGTATGTGATGAATAATCCGATGATGTTTAATGACCCCAGTGGGGAATCTTTGGTAGGTTGGCTAGCTGCTGGATTTATTATAGCTCCACTACCATCTTTCTTGCTTATACCAGCTTTATATGGAGCAGCTATTGCAGGAGGAACATATATCATAAAATCTCTAGTTACTGGGAATTGGTCTTGGGGTGGTTTTGCTAAAAGTTTGCTGATAGGAGCGGTCACAGGAGCGGCAACGGGAGGATTGACTGGTGGAATGTCCGCCAGTGGCTTTCAGGGGGCTGTCATTGTTGGTAGTATGAATGGGGCTATTGCGGGTGGAATAGACGCATTATTCAATGGGCAAAATTTCTTTACAGGCATGTATAGAGGTGCTGTAATGGGTGCTGCGATTGCTGGTATTGGTTATACTATTAATTATTTTGCTAGCGGAAGTTATAAAACTAAATATTTTTCTAGAGGCAATATTAATAATAGTGATGGTTTCACTTATGATCCATCTGTAAGTAAAGAAACAATGCAGCAAGATATAAATACCATGAGATCTGATAATTTCACAAAAGAAGAAACTCAACAGTTTGGAGTAGGAAAAGATTTAATAGGAACAGAAAATGTAGATTCGGGAGGCTATCTAAACCCGGGTAATGGGCAACAGTATGCTTACACTCTACCAAAGGATTTTATAACAGGAAATTCAGATATTATTTATTCACCTATTGCTGCTCAAAATAAATCTCTTCTTGCTATAAGTATGACACATGAAACTGGACATGCATATTTCGCTTTATTAGGTTTGAAAAGTCAAGCTATAGATACTAATAAATATAGAATAGGATTCTCTGAATTAGATAATACGGAACACTTTGCAATATATAAATTGGAAATTTTTACTACTACTAAAAATAGTATGCCCATGCTTAACAGATTAAATGAGGTCAGAATAAACAGATTTTTGGGTGTGTTGGGAGAAATGCAGCAAAAGCTTATTAATGATACTTATAACAAAATTTTACCTGTTTTTAATCGCGTTTTAAAATATTAAGTAATATGAAAAAATACATTTTATACAACATAATTTTATTCCCATTATTTTTTGGTTGTCAAACGGTTCAGACTAAACCAGATTACAATTTTAAGTATCATGAATTTTCCTATGACAACTCAAAAGTTGTTTGGGAAATAATGTATGACAGTAAAACGGGAGTGTATGAAGAAAAAGTACTAGAGAAGCTTGATGATAAGGACTTTTCTGTAGACAAAATTTCTGTTTTTTTAAAGCAGGAAGATTTAAAAAAAATCTATGATATGTATCTTTCTTTACAACAAATTAATCCAAATGATTGTATATATTCTAATAATGGAGAACTTGTTTTTAAATCAACATTAAGATTTTATGCTAATAAATCTAAATCAGATGATCTAAAGTGTAATATAACAATAGAAAATAAAAAATATTCAAATTTATGGGGAGAAATTTTTCAAAAAATAAAAGCTTCAGATTCTTATAGAAATGCATATCCAGAGGAGTTTATTGGAAGATAAAAATTTGATAAATTAATATTGGGATTCTGGGGCAGTTTGCCCAAAGTTTACTTTAGGAGCCGTCATTGGAGTGGCAACAGGAGGATTAACGGAGGGATTTCGCCAGTGGCTTTAACAGTACAATAATAATTGGAGTATGAATGGAGCAGTTTTACGGCTTGTACAAAGGTGCTGTAATGGAGAGCAGCTATGGGTGCTATTACTTATACTATTAATTATTTAGTAAACTATGTTGGGATGCAAAATGAATTTAAATATTATAATGGAGAAGATATTGAAGATGGAAATAAATCTTTGGAATATTCAAGCAATACCCTAAAGGAAATGAGGAAAAGTGCTGAATTTGATTCTAAAGCAATGGAAACATACAGTGTACGGAAAGATATCGTAGGGTCAAAATATTACTCTCAAACATCAGATGGCTTTTTCGATACTGCCGACGAAAAAGCTTATGCATATACGACAAGGCCGATTTTTTTTACAATGAAGTCTGAATATTCATTATGCAAGGGCATCATTTGCTTCAAGAGAATTACTTTTTGCAACTATGGTTCATGAAACTGGACATTCATACGCAATGTATGCTGGAAATAGTTTTATAAAGTATTTGCATGACAAAAAATTATTCACTAATGGATACAATTCTTCCGTAAGTACATTGGGTCATGCTGTAATTTTTGATTTGGAAAACTACCTTTCTGCAATTAATAAATTTTCAGCTAATCAAGCTATTGGTTTAGATAACTCGTTTATATTAAACGCTGTAAATAATAATAATAATATAACAGGTAATAACACTAAAGATTTCAATATATTAAGAAATTTTTTATTGCCTGTATTTAATGAAATGATAATAATTATCCTTATTACAACTTTGCTTCTATTTTCATGCTCAGAGAAACCCAAACAGAAATATGAACAATGTGATATTTTTTTAAAAAATTTTGAAATAAATGAAAATAATAATTTAAAGATTAACAATAATTACAATGAAAACAAATTAAAATTTTCGTTGTATAATATATCAAGTGACACAGTAAAATTTATACCACCTAAAATAGTATTCGGTATTATAGAGGATAAAACCAATAGTGAGAATGATATTGTTGTAAAGCCATATATTCCACAAATTAGTATAAAAAAAGTAATTTTTTATATTAAAGATGAATTGAACAATATTAAATTAATCAGTATAGATTCTTCAATACAGAGGGATGAAGATTGGAAAGTAGTTTCTTTACCACCTAAAGAAAAATTTGTAAAAGAATTATTTTTAGATTGCAAAATATCTGATGCTGGAACTTATAAAGTTTATTATTTGGAAGATAGCAGGCTTAAAAATAAAACAACACAAAAGATAAAATATCCTACTGATATAATTTTACAAATAAAAAAATAATTCAAGAGGTTTAGCAATAGAATGGCTAATAGTAGCTTTAATGGCTATCAAGCAGTATGAATGGAGCT
Source organism: Chryseobacterium sp. NFX27 (assembly GCF_049887855.1). Classification (NCBI taxonomy): domain Bacteria; kingdom Pseudomonadati; phylum Bacteroidota; class Flavobacteriia; order Flavobacteriales; family Weeksellaceae; genus Chryseobacterium; species Chryseobacterium sp. NFX27. Next base: position 34,634 of record NZ_JAGEKK010000006.1, read on the forward strand.
ATTGCAGGAGGAATAGATGCAGTATTTAATGGACAGAATTTCTTTACAGGGATGTATAGAGGAGCTATTTTTGGTGCTGCCACTGCTGGGATTGTAAGTGACATTAGTTGGGTAGTCAACAGATTAAGTAATTCATACCAATATAGAATTAACGAAATGTTGGTAAGTGATGACAATACATTACAGGGAGGTACTAAAGCTGATTTTTCCTATGATACAGTGAAAAAAGTAGATAGATTACATTATAAAAATTAATTTATAAGAGGTCCTTACAAAATTGTCGATGAGACAAGTAATTTAAACCAATCTTTACGAGAAAACGGCTATACCTTCGATAATAATTCTGCTTATTAGATGGTCCTCGAGGAAAAGCTTGGGGCGTCACAGAAAGTCTTACCCATAAAGGAAAACTAGTGTGGCAAAGAATATATCTTCCTGAAGGAACGTTTGTAAGTTTAGAACAATTAGATCTAACGATGGGACATGAGATTTTTCATTCTATTTTAAATAATGCTAGACTTTTTAATGAATTTAGAACTTTATGGAATCAGAGTACTGTAAGTGTTCATGAATATTATACTTCAAGGTGGGAACAGGAATATATCATCTTCAGGGGCTGGGGGAAACTTAATTTAAATATGGGGGCATTTAATACAGCAATTAGTACATTTAAAGATTTAGAACCATTAATGAGTAAAACCAATATTCAATAATTATTTAAAAAGTACACTGAAATGATAAATAACATGTTTCTTTCAATAGGTATTATGTTTCTTTTTTCTTGTAAAGAAAAACACAAAAACACATTTAATTTAGAGTATATAAAAGATAATCATTACATATATCTTCAGATAGAAAATAGCACAAAGCAAGACATTATATTTTTAGTACCCAATTGTTTGGAGTTTGGAGATGAAAATTATAAAAGTTTTTCTACACGAGGAAGTAGAGAAGAGGATTATCCTATAAATGTCTATGCAATAATAAAACCTCAACAGTCTTCAGTAGTATATCAGAGAAAACTAGATAGTATCCATAATGCTTATCTAACTGAAATTGGAAATGGTGATTTTATAGGAGATAAAAGACCAGGAGATGGAAATTCAGTTTTTTATTTAAAAAGTAAAACAAAAATAAAAATTAAGTATGATTTAGTTATTAAATCAATGATGGTAATGTTTAAACAAAGCTATTCATCAAAATTTAAACAAAACTATTATCCTTATGATAAAGTGCTAAAAGGAAATTATCCAGAAGGAGAATATTTACGAAGATTTTCAAAGTTCAATTTTGGTAAAGCAAAGTTTGTAGCCCAGCCTGTAATAGAAGATAGTTTAATTCTAAGATTATCTGAAAAAGATGTTACTGACTAAGCAGTTGACTTCCTTTATTAAAGGACTTTTACAAAAAATCCATAAAAACTATGTTAAGCAACTAAGAATAGATATCGCTTCATATTATTCTGATATTTTGAGGAGAATGATCTTATGGAAAGATCTGGATAGACTTATAAAAATTGAACGTTTTTTGCAAAATGAGAAGATTGATACTTATAAATTATAAGAGTTTATATTTAATGATTTTTGGGAAAAATAAAAAATCGTTAAGTATTGATGAAATTCAACCACCTTTTAAGCAATAAAGTAGGAAAGAAAGTTTTATTTTATTGCTCTCTTTTAATCATATAAAAACTTATCATTTTACTTTTCACTATCGGCAAATGGAGCATAGTTATAACAAATGAAAAACTACACAATATCAAATTTAAGATTTTTGCTAGTAACTGTTATCTGCTTTTTTTTAGGGTGTAAAAACCCAGAACATAACAGCATGAATAGACAGCAATCAAATACATCTGTTGAAAAAAAATTCATTCCAAAGTATGGGAAACTATACTTTGATTATGATCAAATAGATTATTACCATATCAATATAGGGGAAAATTCAATCATGGCTTTAGATACTATTCCGAATCGCTCAAAAAAAGATCAGTTAAAACTCGACATACTTATTAACAAAACTCCCAAGGATATAAATGATACGGAATTTATAAAAAGTCTGGATAAACTTGGGTTCAAAAAATCAGTAATAAAAGCTCAAAACTTTAAAAAGATCAATGAGATATTTATTGAGAAGACTGTAAGTGAGAATATTGAATATGCCTGTATTCCTATTTATCGGGATATTTTGATTTTCAAAAAACAAAAAAAAGTTATTGGGATGGCAAAAATATGTTTTGACTGTCATCAAAAGGATATAGTCGGAACGAATGCAAATACAGAAAATTTTGGGCAGGACGGTGACTACCCGAAACTCCTTCAAATTCTTAATACCAATCAGCTTAATAGAAAAGCCGTAATGTTCAAACATTACGGCTTAAAAAAAAATCAAATCTAAATAAACTACAAATTCGGATTATTCTCAATCTCCTTCTGCGGAATACTGAACAAATAATACTTACTGTTCGGCACAAAAGCAGACTGGTCAGGGAAATTAAAGACTGAGTGCCCTCTCCCATTTACTGTTTTTACCGTTCCGTCCGGAGTCGTGATCTGTACTTTTACAGGCTGGCCGTTGGCATCTACAAATGGTTTTCGCACCACTGTCCCCTGTGTTCTGATGATATCTGAAAGTGAGAATCCTTCCCCGAAAAGTTCTTTTCTTCTTTCGATCAGTATTTCTTTTATGACATCATTCTGAGCAAGAGAACCTGTATATGGCTTGGCATTTCTCGCGGTTTTTAATTGGTTTAAAGCAGTAACAGCATTCGTAATATTTCCGTTTCTGGCTTCAGCCTCAGCTTCGATCAGGTACATTTCTGCCGCTCTCATCAATACAATATCTGCGATAAGTCCAGTTTTAAATTTAAACTTGGAATATCTCAAAAGACCTTCCCTGCCCGGCAGACCATCCCACTGAAAAAGCTGATACCTGATATCATTCGTGTCAAACAGGTCTTTGAAAAACGGATCTGCCATAAAGCTGTAGTAATAACTTCCCGAAGAAGACACATCAAGGTAATGGAAGGCATAGCTTGCTCCGGACTGCTCCTGAGTCTGCCCATGTCCCCAGATCCATTCAGCGTTGCTGATGTCATTGAATCCTTCTTTATACTTTTCGGCTGCCATTAGCGGATAATCTGCTTTGGCTATTTTTGCCGCCGCTGCTGCTTTACTCCATTCTCCGGTGTTCAGATAAGTTCTTGCCAAAAGTCCGTTTACTACGGCTTTGTTGATCTTATCTTTATTATTTCTCGTATAATTGGTCAGAAGATTATCTGCTTCCGTAAGATCGCTTTTGATCAGGGTATAAATTTCCTCCAGGCTTGCTTTTTTCTTTGGAACAGAAGTAATTGTTGATGGCTCCGTATAAATCGGGGCTGTAAGAGCTGTTTTATCTTTGAGATAGCTGAACTGGTAAAAGCTCGCCAGATTCAGATAACAGAAAGCACGCAATGCTTTGGCCTGTCCTTTTACCTGATCTTTTTTCGCCTGGCTCCCTTCTGTCTGGTCAATACGGGTAATCACATTATTCATATTATTTATGGTTGAATATAATGTTGACCATATAAACTGAGGCCTTGAAATCGTATTGTTGACCATCTCGGTAAAAGCATATGCTGACGGGAAACCGTATTTATTCGTTAGGATCGCCGCATCACTTCCCATAGCATCGCTGGCTCTCAACACTGTTGAATAGCCTATATTTGCATAGGTTGGTCCGTCATCATGAAATTTCGCCCAAGCTCCATTAATTACTGTTTCTGCACTTTCTGCCGTTTTAAAAACCTCTGCACCGTTAGCCTGATCTGTAGGAGCTGTTTCCAGCTCATTTTCACAGCTTGTCAGCGACCATACCGCAATCAGGGCAAAAGATATATATTTTAATTTTTTCATTGTTTCAATTTTAAAGAGTTAAAGAGTTGCCTGAAGACCGAAAGTTATCGTTCTCATGGCTGGATACCTGTAATAAGTAGTCCCGTCCAATGCCTGTTCCGGATCCATTCCTTTATGTTTGTAGAAAGTCAGGAGGTTTTCTGCCTGAACATAAATTCTAAACTTTTTCAGACCCAGCTTTTCAAAATAATCCGAAGGAAGCGTATATCCAAGACTCACATTTTTAAGCCTTGCATACGTCCCGGAATATAAAAATCTTGTAGACGTTGAGTTCCAGTTATTTGTTGTAGTGCTTAAAGCCGGAACATCTGTATTCGGGTTTTCCGGAGTCCATCGGTTTAACATTTCTGCACTCCAGGCGCGTCCTCCCGAACTTCCGTTAGACATCAATGAGGTATAATCCGTATCAAGGATCTTTCCACCAACGCTGAATGTCAACAGTCCCGATAGATCAAAGTTTTTATAGGCAAGACTTGTGGTAATCCCTCCCGTTACTTTAGGCAGGGCAGATCCTTGTACTGTTTTGGTAGCTTTTGCATACTCGGAAGTTGTTCCGTCTACTGTATTTCCATTCGCATCCTGGTAGATATATCTCCATAAAGGCTTTCCATTGGAAGGATCAACGCCCATCCATTCAGGAATAAAGAAATCATAAATTGAACCGCCTACTTCAAGACGCTTGGTTCCTGTTATTACAGATCCTTTAGGAAGTTTTGTAATCTTATTGCTTAAAGTACTCAGGTTGACATCCACATTCCACTGGAAATTATCATTCTTAATGGGGGTTGTGAACAATGAGAATTCAAAGCCTGTATTCTGTATCGTCCCGACATTAAACGGAAAATCACTGATTCCAAGGGATGGGGCAACCGGCATATTAAACAGAAGGTCCTGGCTTTTTCGTTTAAAATATTCTACATTACCTTTCACCCTGTTATTAAGAATGGCAAACTCAAGGCCTACATTTAAATTAAGATTGGTTTCCCATTTCACATCATTGGTCTGTACTTTTTCAAGAACAGTTCCCGGTTCACCAAGATTATTATAGAATTTATACAATTCCTGATAAGCATAATAAAGTGAAGATCCGTTGGGCCTTCTTAATTTATCATTCCCCTGGCCGCCATAACTCGCCCTTAATGTAAGCTGATTAAAGACATTTAAATCTTTAATGAAATTTTCATTTGAAACCTTCCATGAACCTCCTACTGACCAGAATTTCCCCCATCGGTTATCGGCAAAGAATCTTGAAGATCCGTCCGCCCTTCCAGATACTGACAGAAAGTACGTATTTTTAAAATCATATTCCGCTCTACCCAGGAAACTCAACAAAGAAAATTTGTCGCTGTTTCCACTGAAGCTTCCTAACAATGCAGCTGCATCAGGCTCGTAATAGTAAGGAAGAGAAAACTGGCTTCTGGAACCGGATATCGTCTGGTAATCATATTTATAAAATTCCTGCCCTGCTAAAACATTCAGATGATGTTTTCCGAATTTCTTGTCAAAAGTCAGAATATTACTGGTTGTATAGGAAAGCGTCCTGCTGTTTGATCTCGTTACAGAACCGCCAATCTCACTTCCTTCTCCAACAAGCGGATTGGAATAGTAATGACCGTTATAATTCAAAAGATCAACTGAAAAGCTGGTTTTAAATTTTAATTCCGGTAGGAAAGTAAAATCTAAAAATCCTTTTCCCGAGAAGTTGTCTTCTTTATTTTCATTCTTGTCTAAAGGAAGCGTTGCCGCAGCATTTTGATTCTGCAATGCACTTGTAGGCCTGTATTTTCCAAAATCATAAACTCTATTTCCCTCTGCATTCAGAACATAACTTCCGTCCGCATTTCTTTCATAATATGGATAAAATGACGGAATTACCCTGGCTGCATTAATGATATTATCGGCTCTTGAATCTGAAGATGGCGGTGCATTCTGGATACTGTTGGTATAACTTAAATTCACACCTGCATTCAGCCATTTCTTAACCTCGGAGTTGATCTTCAACCTGGTCGCAAATTTTTGAAAACCAGACTCTATGGCAATTCCCTTATCATCAAGATACCCTAATGAAAAGAAATAATTGCTTTTTTCGCTGCCTCCGCTGATATCAAAATCAACCTGACTTCTGGAGGCTGTCCTTTGAAGAATATCCCGCCAGTCATCATTCCATAAAGCTTTTGCTCCCGGCAGAAGCTTTCCGTCTGTTCCTACAGGATTTGGGAATCCGGTTCCATAAGGATTTATTCCCAGAGCATTCACCAGATTATTGCTTGCCATTTGTCCGGCCTGTTCAGAAGATATCTGTCCGGATTTGTATCCGTTTCTCAACGCTTCCCAATACAGCTGGAAATATTCATCGGTACTTACCTGTTTATAATCTTTTACGGCTCTGCTGGAAAATCCCTGACTGATGTTAAAATTTACTCTCGATTCTCCTTTTTTACCGGATTTCGTTGTAATGATAATAATCCCGTTAGCTCCTCTTGAACCGTATAATGAGCTGGCTGTAGCATCTTTCAGAACACTGATGGATTCTATATCATTCGGACTGATGGAGTTGATATTCCCGTCAAACGGAATCCCGTCTACCACATAAAGAGGATCACTGGAAGCACTGATAGACCCCACTCCCCTTATTCTTACGGAAGCCGTTGAACCAGGCTGTCCGGAAGCGCTTACCGCCTGAACTCCAGGAACCTGCCCTTCCAGAGCTTTTGTAATATTGGTAACGGGCCTGTTATTGATTTTATCACTGGAAATGGTGGCTACTGAACCGGTATAACTTGTCCTTTTTGCCTTACCATAAGCAATTACAACCACTTCATCGATTTCCTTTTCGTTGATCGTATCTTTTTTCGGTTTTACTTCCTGTGCATTTGTACTGATAATTCCTAAGAAAAATACAGCAACCGGGGGAATCCAAATTTTAGAGTTAATTAAATTTCTACTAATCATAATCAATTTTATTTATCATATATTAAAAATTAACCCTTTGCAGAAAAGTCAGCAAAGGGCATCGATAAATACGATTAACCAAATGCTTATTTTTCCTTTAAAGGCTGAATGTAACACCTTGCACAGAGGCAGGTTGTTAAGATTTCACAGGGTCAGTTCCCTCCATCTTTCTTTATAAGCCGATCGAAATATGAGTGCAAATCTAAAAACAATTAGTCTACAAAACAAGTAGACTTTAAAATTTATTATGAAATATTTTCAAAAATTAACTTAAAAATTAATTAAAACCCCATGCATCAAACAATTACACAATTACGAAATAACCAAACATGATAAATATCATTACATATAATGTAATTAGCCAAAACTGAAAAAAAAAGTTCGAAAATAGAACTAAACTATTTAAATTTATAGAATGAAAGTTTTAATTATTAACGGTCCCAACCTGAATCTTTTAGGCACAAGAGAACCTGAGATCTACGGAAGTATATCTATGGAAACCTGTCTGGAAAAACTAAAATCTGAATTTATTACTCATGAACTGGTTTATTACCAGTCCAATATTGAAGGGGAGATTATAAACCGTCTTCAGGAAGATGATTTTGATGCTTTGGTAATCAATCCTGGAGCATATACCCACTATTCATATGCTATTGCAGACTGTTTAAAGAATATACGTAAGCCGAAAATCGAAGTTCATATCAGTAACATTTATAAAAGAGAAGAATTCCGTCAGAAATCTGTAACGGCCGCCAATACAGATGCGGTATTATCAGGCTTTGGAATGGATGGGTACAGATTGGCGATTATAAGTTTGAAATGATAACTAATCCATATTATAATGTTCTAAAATGCTTCGACTCCGCTCAGCATGACATACCAATACTAAATGTTTCGTTTTAAAACATATTGGCAATGATTATCATTCTGAGAAGTTGCGACATTTAAAATATAAAAAAAGCCTCATCAATGATGAGGCTTTTTGTTGTATTAGGTAGTCTGCTGCTGAAGCTGAGGTCCTGAAGAAACTAATTTCTTCCCTTCTTCAGTACCGCAGTACTGCTCAAAGTTTTTAATATATCTTGCAGCAAGATCTCTTGCTTTTTCTTCCCATTCTGAAGCACTGCTGTAGGTTTCTCTCGGATCTAAGATTCCTTCGGAAACATTCGGAAGCTGTGTAGGAATTTCAAGGTTCATGATTGGAATGTGAGTTTTAGGAGCGTTTTCAATAGAACCGTCAATGATTGCATCAATAATTGCTCTCGTATCTTTCAGAGAAATTCTTTTTCCCGTTCCGTTCCATCCGGTATTTACTAAATAAGCTTTCGCCCCATGCTCTTTCATTTTACCGATCAGTGTTTTAGAATACATTGTCGGGTGAAGGGTAAGAAATGCCTCTCCGAATGCAGGAGAGAAAGATGGTTCCGGTTCAGTGATTCCTCTTTCTGTACCGGCTAATTTGGAAGTATATCCACAAAGGAAGTGGTATTGTGCCTGGTTTTCATCTAAAATAGAAACCGGAGGCAATACCCCGAATGCATCAGCAGAAAGATAAACAATCTTCTTAGCATGTCCTGCTTTAGAAGGAAGAACAATCTTATTGATATGGTAAATTGGGTAAGATACTCTTGTATTTTCAGTGATAGAACCGTCAGTATAATCAGCAATTCCATTATTTACCACTACATTTTCAAGAAGCGCATCTCTTTTGATCGCTCTGAAGATATCCGGCTCTTTTTCTGCCGAAAGGTCAATCACTTTAGCATAACATCCTCCTTCATAGTTGAATACACCATTATTATCCCAACCGTGCTCATCGTCACCGATCAGGAATCTCTTAGGATCTGCAGATAAAGTTGTTTTTCCAGTTCCGGAAAGACCGAAGAAAAGAGCTACATCGCCCTCTTCACCTACGTTGGCTGAACAGTGCATAGAAGCCATTCCTTTCAATGGAAGGTAATAGTTCATCATGGCAAACATACCTTTCTTCATTTCACCTCCGTACCATGTACCTCCGATGATCTGTAGTTTTTCAGTAAGATTAAACATAATGAAGTTTTCAGAATTCAGTCCCTGAGCTTCCCAGTTTGGATTGGTTGTTTTAGAACCATTGATCACAGTGAAATCAGGCTCTCCGAAGTTTTCAAGCTCATAGTGAGACGGACGGATAAACATATTAGTAACGAAATGCGCCTGCCACGCTACTTCTACAATAAACCTTACTTTTAATCTGGTATCTGTATTGGTACCACAAAAAGCATCAACAACATAGATTTTTTTAGCTTCAGAAAGCTGGTTCAGCACTAATCCTTTACAAGAATCAAAATTTTCTGCTGTAGTAGGAAGGTTTACTTTCCCATCCCAGAAAATTGTGTCTCTCGTAACATCATCCTGAACTATATATCTGTCTTTAGGTGAACGACCCGTGAAAATTCCGGTTTTTACTGATACTGCACCAGATTCCGTAAGCTCAGCTTTCTCAAAGCCTTGATTTTCAGGAGCTATCTCCGCCTGATATAACTCTTCGTAAGATGGGTTATAGACGACTTCATAATTTCCTTTAATCCCTAATTTTTCTAAATCCTGGATGATTTTAGCGTGTTTCATTTTACTTATATTTTCTATTTCTTTATTGGGCTCAACAAAATTAATATTAATTATTTGTTAAAGGTGGTTTAAATATAATGATATAAGTCAGAATGACAAATAAAAAAACGGGATTGTAAATTACTGATTATAAATTAATTATATCAGACCATTCAAAAACAGTCTTGAAACCTTTTCCCCAAAAATAGTCCTTATAGCCGTGAAATTTGGCACTCATCACAAAATCTCCACCCCAGGCTCCCAAACTTTTGACAAAAACGGGACAGTCTGAGAAAAACCTGTCTTTAACTGTGGGTATTTCAAGGAATTTTGATATTTTCTGCTCATGAATCATCATCAGTTGAGAAAAATTTTCCAATTCCCTGCATAACAAAACTTTCTTTGTGATATCCGAAAATTCATCAATAAGGATTTGAGACTTTGGTTTCGACTTGTAAAAACTGATTCCTTCCCGGCTGTCCTGCTTCTGATTTAAATGAATAAAAATCAGCTCATTTTTGAACGGTGGGTTAAAGTCTGCTTTCTCATAACTGATTTGGGGTTTACTTCTGAAAAGAACGGCAGATTTCTCCTTGGCAACCGCAATATCATAACCGCTTCCGCCCAGACTTATGCTGTTGAGATGGAAAGGATCAATATCCGCCCATTCTGCAAGATTTGTCATTAAAGTAGAACTGCTCCCAAGTCCGTAATCAGCAGGAAACTGAAGATTGGTCTTCAGATGGTAAGTATAATTATTCTTGAATTTGAATTTAGAAAGCTGCTGAACATTTTTTAAAGTATTTAGAATAAATGCAGCGCTTGAGGGAATATTGGTTTCGAGGATCTGCCAGCTTTTATAATCAATGACAGCCTTTAGCCACAATTTGTTCTGATGATGGGCTTCCCAGAAAACCAGGGATCTTTCATCCTCTTTTTCATCAAAAAAAAACTCTTGTCCAAGCTTGGTAGGTACCGCCAGGACAAGAGCTCCGTCTATCGCGAAATATTCTGAAGTAAGCATAAGCTTTCCCGGTGAAAATATTTCGCTCATATTCTTTTAATTAGATTGCAGAAGCAACATCTACAGAACCGTCAATTTTCTTGATCAGTCCCTGAAGGGTTTTTCCAGGACCCACTTCTACAAAATTAGAGGCACCGTCTTTGATCATATTCTGAACAGACTGTGTCCATTTTACAGGACCTGTAAGCTGAGCGATCAGATTTTGTTTGATCTCTTCAGGATTGGTCACGGCTGTAGTGGTGATATTCTGGTATACCGGAATAGTTGCTTTTCTGAATTTTGTTGTTTCAATCGCAGCTGCCAGTCTTTCCTGCGCCGGCTGCATCAATGGAGAATGGAATGCTCCGTTTACAGGTAGCAGCAATGCTCTTTTTGCACCTGCTTCTTTAAGCTTTATGCAGGCTTCTTCTACTGCAGGTGTTTCTCCTGAAATAACCAATTGTCCGGGACAGTTGTAATTGGCAGGTACCACGATACCGCTGATCTGTGCACAGATCTCTTCAACTTTAGCATCTTCAAGACCTAAAATCGCAGCCATAGAACTCGGATTGGCATCACAGGCTTCCTGCATTGCTTTTGCTCTTTCGAATACCAGTTTCAGACCGTCATCAAAGGATAAAACTCCGTTGGCTACTAAAGCTGAAAATTCTCCTAAAGAATGTCCTGCAACCATTTCGGCTCCAAGACCGTTCACTGCTTTTAAAGCAGCTACTGAATGTATAAAGATTGAAGGTTGGGTAACCTCTGTTTTCTTAAGATCTTCATCCGTACCGTTGAACATCAAGGTAAGAATATCAAAACCTAAAATTTCATTGGCAGATTCCATTAAGTCCTTAATGTCTTTTCTAGAATCGTACAATTCTTTTCCCATTCCTACGAACTGAGAACCCTGCCCAGGAAATACAAGTGCTTTCATGTATTGAATTAAATATTATGCAAATATAAAGATAATGTTAAAAATATCCTTTTAAAAAGGCATAAATCGGTTAAGGAACTAATCTTATCACACGGTATCCGGTATTTACGTAAGCTCCGTTTGCTTTAGACTTTACAAATTCAAACTTGGTAGCAAGCTGGGTCTGAACTTTATTCATCTGTTTAAAGATTTCTCCTTTTTTATTTTCTCTGGTCAGCATGTCATTCACAACATCAAAACCTACGATTGCGTATTTTGGAGGTGTTTTGCAGTATTTGCTTTTATAAGCAGCTAAGATTTCTTTCTCAAAGCTACCTTCTGCATTGATCTTTCTGTCCATCAGGTATACAAGGCTTGCCTGGCTCAGATCATCTACTTTCTTCTCAAAAACAGGAGAATAGTACATACTGAATGCTTTTACTCCCTGAACTTCTTTGGAAAGGGCAATTGTTTTATTGGCAAAAGCTTCTCCGGTGGCATCGTTATCGCTGGCAAGAATGGCAATAACCGGAGCAGATTGTCCTGTCATCATATTTTGGTCCAACTGAATTTCTGCAGGAGAATTCACGACAATTATATTTGGATTTTTAACCGCTTTTTCAAGTCCTCCTTTAATGTAGTTGGCAATTTCTTTTTTGCTGTCAGCCACTACATATATTTTCTGATCCGAGTACACCGCTTTTACTTCTTCAACGATTTTGTCTGCATAAGTCTGGTCATTGGTTTCAACAATAATCAGGTTATTATAATTATACAGTTCAGGAGAGTTGGCAAAAGGTGCTACAACCGGTATTTTCTGATTCCTGGTAAAATCAAGAACATCAATCACATTGGATTTAAAGAATGGGCCGATGATCAGGTCTGTATTATCAGGATTGATCTGGGTCATTGAGTTTTTAAATGAGGCTTCATTTCCTGAATCCACAATTTTAATATCAAGTTTCTGTCCGCCTCTGGCATTTCTTTCAATCGCCAGTTTAGCTCCGGTAAGGAAATCCAGCGCCATGGATCTGTACTGGGTTTCGTTGGTACTGTATCCGAAAGGAAGCATTAAAACAACGCTCAATGCATCTCCGCTTTTCTTCACATAAGCCGGATCCTGTTTTTTGATCTTTAAGACCATTCCTGCTTTCAGTCCTTTGGAAAGATCAGGATTTAAAGCAATCAGTTCATCGATTGAAACCCCGAATTTATTAATAATAGAGAATACAGTGTCTCCCTGCTGAACGGTATAGGTAACGTAATCATCAGCCACAGCAGTTACAGTTGCTGTAGATTTTTCGTTTCCTGAATCTATTTTCGTTTTCGGATTTACGGGTTCGGAAACCACAGCTGCATCCGTATTTGTTCTTTTTATTTTGATGGTTTCACCCGGCTTAAGGCCTTTTTCTTCCAACCCTGGGTTCAAAGCAAAAAGTTCCTGCTGGCTGATTCCAAACTGTTTTGTAATTCTGTAATAATTATCTTTTGACTGGATTACATACGCTTCTCCCTCTACAGGTGTTGTTACTGCTGCGGATGTCTCTGTATGAGTTTCCGTTGGTTTAGTAACGACAGCCGCAGGAACAGCCTGTTGCTCTCCGCCATATTTTTTGATGCTTTCAAGAGGTAAAGTGATCTCATCCCCTATTTTCATATGGGTGTCGAGTTCCGGATTCAGTTTTCTTAAATCTGTTTCAGAGATACGGTATTGTTTTGTAATTCCGTAAATAGTCTGTTTAGGCTGAAGAATAATTTTTCCTACCTGAGCATTTGAATGGCTTGGTTTTACTTTTTCTACGACTGCAGGTTTGGAAACAGGAGCGGTATGCTTTTCAGCTTTCACTGTAACCACATCTCCTATTGCCAGCTTACCGTCTTTGAATTTTGGGTTCAGCTTTAGCAGTTCATCTACAGTAATCCCATATTTTTTTGCAATATTATAAGGATTGTCTCCTTTTACAACGGTGTGAGAGTTCTGGGCAGATACCCCCAAAACCATACATAAACTGGACAAAATAAAAAACCTCTTTATCATACTCGATAATTATAATTTACAAAAATACTTCTTTAAAATTAAATGGCAACAATTATTAATTTGGATTCTTGAACCACCATTTCTTCCCAACAATTTTCAAGCCATGAATAACCATAATCTGAAAAGAATACACTAAAGTTATAGACTCTTTCCTGCCATGTTTTTGAAGGATGAACATCTAAAAACAGGTTTTCCAGTCTTTCAAGCAGTTCGCCCTGTTTAATTTTTTCGGCATGCAGCAGACGCTTTTTCATTCTTTTAAATGATTTCAGCTGCCTCACCTCTTCTGCTTTCACCATATTTCCGAAAGAACGTTCCGTAGTTTCCGCTATTGTTTTCAATTCTGAGAAACTTTTTTCTAAAAGCATTTCTTTTTCTTCCAGCAATGATAATACGTTGCTGCCTTTGAGAATTTTCTGATTGGTAATAGCGGTAAAGTTTCCAAAGAAATCTTCAATATTAAGATCCAGTTTTTCAATTTTCCCAACTGTTTTTTCTTTAATGAAAAGCATAGAATTCCGTGGGATCAAAACAGGGAAGGGAATATTGGTTGCTGCAAAATAATCTTTAAGCTCCAGCCAGTACATGATTTCCGCATTTCCTCCGATATACGCCAAGTTGGGAAGCACTTTTTCCTGATAGACAGGCCGCATTAAAGCATTCGGACTGAATTTTTCCGGATGACTTTCCAGCTCCTGAAGTATTTCTTCCTGGGTAAACCTTTTATCTGTGTCTACTGCAATATATTTTTCACCGTCAAAATCTATTCTGTCTCTTGTTTCGGAAAGATAAAAAAGGTTGATATCACGTGGGTTGACCTGAACTTTTCCATATTTCCCGGTAAGAAAATCCACTTTTTCCTTTGAGTTCTTCTGTAAACTGAAATTCAGCAGCTCATCTTTGAAAATATCTTTGATCTGATTTTTAAGCTCTTTGGAATCACCATCAATAATCAACAATCCAAATTCAGAAAAAAGCCTGTTTACTAAAATTTTAATGGCCTCCGTCAAGGTATTTCCGGGTTTATAGGCTTCTTTCAACATCAAAATCAGCTCTGTTCCGAATACGGAATCTTTAAATTCTTTTTCAAATTCAGAAATAAAGAATGTATCGCTGACCGTTATCCTCCCTACCGGTCCGCCGGATTTCTCGTTGATCTCGTAATAATTATGTTCGGTCTTAAAATGGTTGATCTCTGCAAAATCATGATCTTCCGATGCCATCCAGTATATGGGAACAAAGTTAAAATCCGGAAAGTTTTCTTTCAGATAAGTACATGTTTTAATGGTCTGTAAAATTTTATAGACAAAGAAAACAGGTCCGGAAAAAAGATTTAGCTGGTGTCCGGTAGTTACAGTAAATGTGTTGGGTGACTTCAGGTTTTCCAGATTTTCTTTCTGTTTCGATGAAAGGGTAAGCTCTGAAAGTTGTATTTCCAATACATTGGCTAAGATTTGTCTTTGATCCTGTGTAAAAGAATTCTGTTTGAGATGAAGCTGATCTTTAAAGTGATCTAAAGAAAAGGTGTTTTTTTCAAAACCTTCAATTTTCTGATTCAGGAAATCTTTTACCAACTGAGGTATGCTTTCTATATCATTAAATGATATCTTATTTATTGTTTTCAACGCTGTTTTTGCTTTTAGTTGAACAAATACCACACAATACCAATGTTTAATCTGAAATCATAAACCGGATAGTGTGGAAATGCGTATGCTTTATTGTTGGAAATTAACGTTCCTATCTGCTGCCCTTCTACATAGAAGAACATTTTTTTCACCTTCATATTAATATAAAGATCTACAATAGGCTGTCCTCCGATAGAAAATGAATTGGCATCAGGCAGAATATATTCGTTTAAAATGGGGAAATAATCTCTTGAGGCAAATTTTGAGAAATAATAGACTTTCAATCCTGCCTGAATTTCCGCTGCTTTTTTAAATGCCTGACTTTGGAAGAAGAAATTGGCTCTTCCTATAAAAGTTGGCATTGGAAGCAGTTCTTTATTTGTCAAGGCATTTTGGAAATGCAGCCTTGTATTAAGATGGAATTTTCCATAACTGAATGTAGCATCTCCCCCGATCTGAGAAATGTTCAGCGAGTTGCCGCTTTGTTCCGGTGCTCCTTCAGCATTGAAATAGGTGTAATTATCTATTCTGAAATAGTTGGCAAAAATTTCTGTTTTAAACCATTTAAGATTAACACTTCCTCCGATCTCTGTTACCGTCTGGTTTTTGGCATTTTCCAGATAATAATTGTATTTATTGTAAACGGAAGTATTTAAAAGATAGTTAAATGATGGATAAGCACTCTGGAAATTTACTTTTGCATTCACAAAATAATCTTTTACCGGCTCAAACTTTATGTTATTAGCAGTTCTCAGATAGCTGCCGAACTGGCTTCCATTGGAAAATTCTAAAAATGATTTTAACTGAAACTTATCCCAAAGCTTAATCTGTAAGTTTCCAACGGCTCCGATTCTGTTTTCTTTAAACTCACCCGGGAGAGCTGTACCATTTACTGTAGCAATGTCTCTTACTCCAAATTTCAGCATCTGATAGCGTACTCCACCATCAAGCTTGAATTTTTCGTTATCAAAAACAAGACTAACAGTATTGCTGAAGTTATCCGAATATTTTTTTGTGGTAAGTGGAAAACCATTAGTCAATTCTGAAACATCATCATACCAGTAGGATTCTACTGATCCCTGATTGTAAAAATATTTATTTCCCTGATGAGACAGGGTATGTCTTATGCTGAATGGAATTTTTTCTGAATTGAACGGTGTAAACTGATGGCTCAGAAAATATCTTCTGTACGAATACTGAGAACTTGATGAAGCCAGATTGACCTGGGCATTTTGTCTGTTTTTATAGTTGCTGTCACCACTCTGAAAAAGATCATCTTCTGTGATTCCTCCACTTTCCTGGTTGTTGACATTCTGGTGAAGATAATGGGCAAACAATTCATAATTCCCACTCTTGGAAACGTAATGTCCCGAAAATAAAGTATTATTATTGGAAGCTAGTGAGTTTCTATAAAACCCCTGGGAACGAAGCCCCATATATTCAAGGGCAAAATTGAATCTCTTTCCAATATTCTGGGTATAGGTAGATTTTAGTGCAGCCCCATTTTTCATGGCAGTATGATAGATGAAGGTAGCAGTAGGTGTTTTTACGTCGTAGTATTTTACATCATCAGCTCCTATGATCATGTATGCCTTGTTGGAAGGAAGTAAAGACAGGTTCTGCTCCGGATTCACTTCGTAAACCAAAGGATTAAATCCTGCCCCTATATTAGCCACCTGGGCCCTCCCAAAGTTATCAGTATTATTATACTGTGAAAAAATATGGGTCTTGTCAAACGTCAGCACGGTATCAAAAATTTTCTTTTCAGAAAACTGGGTCTGATACTGATAATCGTTAATAGTAGGTTTAAAGATTTTCAGTGAATCTTTTTTCCCGGTGTCTATGACAAGGGTGTCTTCTTCTTTTTCCGGGCTTTTAATATCTGTTTTATTGACTACCTGTGCCTGGGCTACAAAACCGAAGAAGGTTATTATAAAGAGGATGTACTTCATTTTCTGCTATTGTACAGCAAAAATACATGTTTTTTTATAATTATTATTTATTAATAAAGTCAACTAATTTTACAAGATCTCCTTCCTTATTAAAATTAATTTTATTGGATTTCACAAAATCAGATAACTCTTTTTTATCTAAGGATAGCTGTTCCGCAAGTTCATCAGCATTTTTCGGCATTTTATAAAACTGATTTCCACTTGAAATTAAATACAGATCTTTTTCTTTTGCAAAATAGTCATTTGCATCCTTACCATACGCATTAGGGCTCTTTTCACCAGTAATAAGCTCAACCTTCTCTCTTTTAAACAAGCCATATTTAGCATCCTTTTTATTTAAAAGTACTAAATACCCAAATTTTTTATTCCCTAAATAAGTATAATTTTTTATGATGTAGGTTTTATTTAATGTAGGAAAATGAATAACCAACCCTTCTACTTTATTCACAAAGTAATTTTCATTATCTTTTGCAAACTCCATTTCATCCTCATAAGCATTATATCGAAGATCCTGAATATTATTTGAATACCCCTCAATCGAGACTTTTTCAAATTTCTTACTATTCATATACGGATTACCATCTATTTTATACTCACCACTTTTGACCCTTTTACCGAGAGTAAAAATTTTATCACTAGACATAAAAACATTATCATTACCTGCTTGCGCAAAAGCAGTTGATAAGATAGAAAGTACAGCTAAAGTTAAAATTATCTTTTTCATATTACTTTAAAGATTTATGTAAAGATAATAAATTCTTTTTTTGTATTTTAATAAAAAAAACCGCCAATGGCGGTTTTTTTTATTAGGAATAAAATTATTGATAAATTCTAATTATCATAACCTGGATTAGATTGTACTGCTCCAACATTAGTTTCTGATAAAGGAATTGGGAAAGCATTCAACAATGGACTTGTACTAGCAGTTGTTGGTCTAGGAACAGCATCACCCCATCTTCTAAGGTCCCACTGTCTCAAACCTTCTCCTAAAAGCTCTCTTGTTCTTTCTTTTTTCAGTTCTACCATATCAACAGTTGTCGCAGCAGGTAGATTCCTATTAAGTTGTATTTCATTAAAATAAGCCAATGCCTTAGTAGCACTACCTCCATTAAGCTCAGCTTCAACACCATCTAATAAAATTTCTTCATAACGAAGCATTTTGATATTGTCAGCACCTGAAGCATTTAAATATTTTCCTTTTGCTCCATTAGCGTTAGATAAATAATTTGTAGCCCCTGTAGTAATAAGAGATCTTCTAACGTCTGCTGTAGAGTATAGTGCTACAGTAGCAGGTCTTATAACAAGATTACGATATCCACCATTGCTTAATTTATGTCTATAAGAAGCCGTACCAAGAGCTGAAGCATTTCCTACAGCTAATTCAAACATTGAATTGGAAGCAGAACCATTCATTGCAAAAGTAAAAGAAGACTGAAGATTGGCAGCACCAATTACTTGGTACCCACCAGCGTCAACAATATCGTTTACTAATTGTCTCACCTTAGCATAATCACCTTTATAAAGATAAAATCTAGCCATTAAGCCTTTTACAGCTGAAAGCGATAACTCAGTTCTATTAGAAGGTCCTGAATCCCAATCAGCATGATCTTCCATTAATTGTTCTGCTTTAGCAAAATCAGCGGCAATTTGCGCTTCCGTTTCTGCAATAGAACTTCTTGGTTGCTTAGCTAAAGGATCATATTTAAGTGGTAAAACGATACCTAAACTTGTTGGTGATCCAGTATATTTCTGCCCATATAAGCGAAGTAAATCGAAAAAGCCAAGAGCCCTAATTGCATAAGCCTGCCCTTGTAAAAACCCTGCGTAGTCTTTATCGTCTTGATTAAATGAACCAAAATCTGTATTAATTACGACATTAGCCAAACCAACGGTTTTATAGATATGATTCCAAGTATCTTTTGCGTAAGCATCAGCAGAGGTCTGCGTATAGTTCATAACGTTTACGTAGTAACCACTTGCTCCATTACTAAGCATTTCGTCAGATCTCACTTCACCATAAGCCAAGAAATCACATCCATAGTAGTACTGACTTCTCATTGCAGCATAGCCACCTCTTACAAAAGACTCTACTTCCTGAACAGACTTTAAAGGAGCTTGTTCTACTTCCTGATAGAACTCTCTATCAACAAAATCATCACTACAAGAGACATTTAAAGTCAAAAGTCCAATAGATAATAATGCTACTTTTAATATTTTATTTTTCATTTTTTCTTTTTTTAAAAACTTAAATTAACACCAAATAAGAATGACTTCAAAACTGGTAAACTTAGATCTGTATAACCTGATATATTTGTTTCAGGATCAAATTTAAGATTCTTATCGAATCTGTATGTATACGCATTATTAGCCATTACATATACTTGCAATGAACCAAATCCAGATCCATTAAGGAAATCACTACTAAATGTATAACCTAATCTAGCATTGCTTAGACGAATATAATCTGAATCATATAAAAATCTCGTTGAAGCACTATTTGACAATTTATTCCCTCCAATAATTGGTTTTGGATTAGAAGCACCAGTATTAGTTGGCGTCCAATAATCCCCCATCACATCACCATATCCTGGATAGTTAACTGAATACTGTCCGTCTGAATATAAGTAATTAGACCAGTTATCATAAATCTTACCTCCAAATCCATAAGTGAATTGTAAGTCAAGTGAAAATCCTTTATAAGAAAGACTAGTGTTGGCACCACCAAAAACATTACTTAAGAAAGAACCTTGTACAGCCTGTTTAGCCAAGTTATAGTTATTAGTTGTTTCTCCGTCTACACCATTAATATACCAAAGTGGATCTCCATTGTTAGGATCTACTCCTGCCCATTTTCTCAAATAGAATGTTCTTACTCCTTCACCAACTCTAATTGTTGTTGTTGATGTATTAACATCTGAGCCATACAACTCAGTAACTTCATTATCAAGAGTAGATAAGTTAGCTCCAATTGACCAGTTAAATTGATCTCTATCTCCTTTAAAGATATCTGCATTTACAGAAAATTCGAAACCTTTGTTTACCAATGTTCCAATATTATCAACATAATATGCATTTCTAAGATCAGAAGGGTTGTTAACACCTTGTGCCGCAGATAATGGAATATTATAGATTAGATCTTTAGTTTTCTTATTATAGTATTCTGCAGAAACAGTCAATCTATTTCTAAAGAATCCCATATCAATTCCAACATTGAAAGGGTTTACAGTTTCCCAAGACAAATTAGGATTAAAAACCCTATTCATAGTTGCTGCTGCAAAATCATTATAGTTGGTTGTATAAGAATAAGTAGCATACGGATTAGCAGTTACCTGATTTCCTAATTTACCATAAGAAGCTCTAAACTTCAGCATAGAGATAGCATCGATATTTTTAATCGTTTCAAAACGAGCTAAATCTAATCCAACCCCCACAGACCAGAAATTACCAGCTTTTTTACCTGGAGTAAACTGAGAGAGAATATCACGTCTGTAAGACGCATCTAATAAAATTAATTTATCGTAGTCATAATGACCAGTAGCTGCATAACCATAACGAGATGTTACATCTTTATCACCAGCGTAACCAAATGGCACAACAAAATTCGTCAGAGTTTCAAGAGTTGGAGAACCAACGGTAATTCCTGTAGCTGTCAAATATTTATTATCTCTTTTATATGCTTCCTGAATTAATGATGCTCCAAAATTATGAAGGTCAAGTCTATAAGTGAAATCTAAGATATTTTGTACGTTAAAATTAAAATATCTATTTACACTTGTTTGTTGATACCCGCCATAACCTTGCCCATCTCCATGTACTGGATTCCAATAGGTATCCTCTTCTAAGTTAATATATTCCGGAGAGAAAACAAATCTATACGTAAGATTCTTTAATATTTTATATTCAGCATTTAAGTTTGCAAACGCTCTGAAAGTTCCTCCGCGAACATAGTTCATTTCTTGAAGAGCAGCAGAGTTAAAATTACCATTGCTCAATCTACCACCACTTCCATAATTAAAGCTTCCATCAGGATTTGTCACTGCATCTGTTGGTCTATTAAAGTATTGAGTAAGAATTGGGTTTGAAAATGCACCTGCATCACTCAATGTGCTTATTTTCCCATATGAAAATTGGAAATCTGTACTTATTTTCAACTTATCAGTGGCCTGATATCCTATTTTCGTAGTGAATGCTAGTCTATCAAAATAAGATCCTTTAACAACACTTTCTTGGTTATAATAATTTACAGATGAATAATATGTAAATTTTTCATTTCCACCGGAAACATTAAAATCTATATTTTGTTGATAGCCTAGCTTCTGAGTTGCTTTCTGCCAATCAGTATTATTTGTAGATTGAAAAACATCTGCAGCGTTAGCTCCCACAGCTCCATTTGCAATTTGTTCTGCAGTATAATTTACATTATCACGGTTTGAATATGCCTGAAGTAAATATGTTTGCCAATCAGAAGTTGAGAAAGATGCATGAGGTTTTACTGCTCTATCATTAAAACCACTACTGAAACCAAAATTAAATCTAGCTTTTCCTTTCTTGCCCGATTTTGTTGTAATTACAATAACTCCAGCCCCAGCATCAGCACCATATACAGCTGTAGAAACAGCATCTTTTAATACAGTAACATTTTCAATATCGTCAGGGTTCAATCCTGCCAAAGCATTTGCCGTTGTAGTTTGTCTTGACAAGTCACCTGAAGAAATCCTTACACCATCAACGATGTAAATAGGTGAAGAAACCCCATTAATTGATGAAATACCTCGAACACGAACATTTGTCATTCCCCCTGGCTGACCAGAAGCACTACCCGTTTGCACCCCTGCAACTCTTCCTTGTAGCATTTTATCTACAGAAGCCACAGGAACATCCTCAATAGATTTTGCTGTCATAGTGCTGACTGATCCCGTCATTTCTTGGATTGTCTTCTTTTGTCCGAATCCAACCATCACTACCTCTTCAATTTCTGTAGTAGCTGTGTCTTTTTTCGTCGTTTGTGCAAAAGCCACCTGTCCTAAGAAAAACAGAGCTCCAGCACTTAATACACGTAGTTTAACATTCATATTAACAAATTTTAATATATTTAATTCGCAAATATGTTAATAAATATTAACACTCACAAGTGTACTAACAGTCACATTAACAACTGTTCGTTAATTAGTTGTGCGTATAATTGTTGAAATAATATGGATTAAACAATAATATTCATCATTATTTGTATAAAATATTTTTTTTTTACTTATGTTATTTTTTTTAACAAATTATTACTAACACGAAAAATATTATTTAGAATTGATATAAATTATATTTTTTAAAAAAGTATCTTAAAATCAAAGGATTCTCGCAAAGGAAACCAACTGGTAATCAACTGCAATACAGCGTTAGGAAGAAAAGACAAAAAGCCCATTATCCCTTTGTCTTTCAAAACCAATTTACTTTGGGAGTATTTCAGATAATGCATTATAATCTTCTGTTTTCTTTAATTTATTTTGTTAAAAAAAGAGATCAAGACCATAACTTTATCAAAAATGATTTTTTGAAATCTTTTGAATTTAAAGGAATCAGTACTATAGTTTCTAAATTACACAGGAAATCATCAGCTTTTACATTGGGAAATTTAGTTAAAACATACTTTGATCATATGTATTTTCTGCAATTTTCCATTAGAAAACTTACAGTTTCTTTTCTCTCGATGGTAAAATTCTTTATCCAAAAGGTGACCCTCCATATTCATTGCCTGCCAACCAAATTTATCAAAACTTTATGATAATTTCTGACACCAACCTGTCACAGTGAGTATATTGAAGATTGTATTTTAATTTGGGAAAAAGCAAAAAAAAACCACTTTTTTCAAAGTGGTTTTCATATTATATAGTTTAAAACTATTTTATTTAAGCTTCTTCTTAACAGCTACTTCTTCGTAAACTTCAAGAATATCTCCGACCTCAATATCGTTATAGCCTTTAAGATTCAATCCGCATTCGTAACCTTTGGTTACTTCTCTCACATCATCTTTGAAACGTTTTAAGCTTTCCAGCTCACCGTCAAATTTAACGATACCATCTCTCAGTACTCTTACTTTAGACTGTCTGGTTACCTTTCCTGAAAGAACCATACATCCTGCAATTGTACCTACCTTAGAGATCTTAAATACCTCTCTGATTTCGACATTACCAATTACCTGTTCTTTGATCTCAGGAGAAAGCATTCCTTCCATTGCTTCTTTAACCTCATCAATGGCAGCATAAATTACTGAATATGTTCTGATCTCGATTTCCTCTTTATCAGCCAATTCTTTAGCATTAGCACCGGCTCTAACATTAAATCCGATAATAATTGCGTCAGAAGCTGTTGCTAAGTTAACATCAGATTCAGTGATCTGTCCAACTCCTTTGTGTAGGATATTAACATTGATCTCTGCTGTAGACAATCTTTGTAACTGATCAGATAATGCTTCTACGGAACCATCCACGTCACCTTTAAGGATAATATTCAATTCTTTAAATTCACCTAAAGCAATTCTTCTTC
The DNA here is from genome assembly GCF_049887855.1 of Chryseobacterium sp. NFX27. Classification (NCBI taxonomy): domain Bacteria; kingdom Pseudomonadati; phylum Bacteroidota; class Flavobacteriia; order Flavobacteriales; family Weeksellaceae; genus Chryseobacterium; species Chryseobacterium sp. NFX27. Next base: position 58,139 of record NZ_JAGEKK010000006.1, read on the forward strand.
CAAGTTCTTCAAGTGTAGTATGCTTCTTGGTTCTTATTGAAAGTTCTCTCTGCAACTGCTCTCTCTTATTGGCTATTGTTTTAGCTTCGCTTTCATCTGAATATACCTTAAATTTATCACCAGCTGTCGGTGCTCCGTCAAGACCTAAGATCGTAACAGGAATTGAAGGACCGGCCTCTTTAAGGTTTCTGCCTCTTTCATCAAGCATAGCTTTTACCTTACCGTGATTTTTACCTGCCACTACATAATCTCCAACTTTCAAGGTTCCGGTCTGTACCAACATAGTGGCAACGTATCCTCTACCTTTATCCAATGAAGCTTCAATGACAACTCCCTGAGCTGCTCTGTCAGGATTAGCCTTCAGATCAAGCATTTCTGCCTGAAGTAATACTTTTTCCAAAAGAACATCCATATTGTTACCAAACTTCGCAGAGATTTCCTGCGCCTGAACATTTCCACCCCATTCTTCTACCAGAATATTCATCCCGGAAAGCTGCTGACGGATATTATCAGGATTAGCATTTGGCCTGTCCACTTTGTTTAAAGCAATGATCATTGGTACTCCTGCAGCCTGTGCGTGAGAGATTGCTTCTCTCGTTTGAGGCATTACATCATCATCGGCAGCAATTACAATAATTGCAATATCGGTGATCTGAGCACCTCTGGCTCTCATCGCGGTAAACGCTTCGTGACCCGGTGTATCTAAGAATGTAATTCTTTGCCCGTTTTCTAATTTTACGTTGTATGCTCCAATGTGCTGGGTAATACCTCCTGACTCACCAGCAATAACGTTGGTTTTTCTAACGTAGTCAAGTAAAGATGTTTTACCGTGGTCAACGTGACCCATTACCGTTACGATTGGTGCTCTTGGAGAAAGATCCTCCTCAGTATCCATATCCTCTTCAGATTCTACCTCTTCAAGGTCAGCATCTGAGAATTCTATTTTATAACCAAATTCATCTGCAACTAATAATAGAGTATCAGCTTCAAGTCTTTGGTTCATTGTTACCATTACACCTAAAGAGAAACAAGCAGAAATAACTTCTGTTGGAGAAACATTCATTAAACTCGCCAATTCACCTACTGTGATGAATTCGGTAACCTTTAATGATCTGTCTTGAGCATCAATTTCCTGCTGACGTTCATCCTGCTCTCTACGGTAAGTTCTTTTATCTTTTCTGTGCTTAGCAGATTTAGATTTACCTCCTTTATTGGTTAATTTTTCAAGGGTTTCCTTGATCTGGTTTTTAACCTGCTCGTCGGTCAGCTCAACAGGCATAGTTCTCTGCCCTGGTCTGTTGTTGTTTCCGCCTGGCCCTTTTTTGAATCCGCCTCCCTGACCTAGTGGACGGTTTCCTTGGTTGTTTCCAAAACGGTTTCCCCCAGGACCTCCTTGGCCTGGCGGACGGTTTCCTCCTGGGCCACCCTGCCCTTGCGGACGGTTTCCTCCAGGACCTCCCTGACCTTGAGGACGGTTACCCTGACCTCCTTGGTTATTGTTATTATTTCCTGAGTTTTGGTTATTCCCCTGTCCCTGTTGATTTGGACCTCCGGGTTTTTCAATTCTCTTTCTTTTCTTTTTAGTGCCAGAACCAGGTTTTGGTGCAAACTGAGTTAAGTCAATCTTTTCACCAACGATCTTAGGACCGTCAAGTTTCTGATAAACAGTTTCTATTTTCTGAGGTTCCTGAGATTCAGGCTCAGCTGGTTTTTGAGGCTCTGTTTTATTTTCAACAGGCTCAGGCTTCTTTGGAGTTTCTTTCACAGGTTCTGCCGGTTTTTCCTCTTCTTTTTTCTCCTCCATTTTGGGTTTATCTTTTTTCACAGGTCTATTTCTGGATTCTATTTGGGACAGATCTATTTTATCCAGAACTTTGAATTCCTGTTTTTCAGGAGCTGCTTTAACTTCCGGTTCAGCCACAACTTCTTCTTTCTTCTCTTCAACCGGTGCTGCTACAGGTGCTGGCGCTGCAGGAGCCGCCTCAACTTCAGGAGCTTTAGATTCCAGATCTATTTTACCTAAAATCTTAGTTTCCGGTTTATTTGCTTTAGCTCTTATTACTTCAGGGGTTTTCTTTTCTTCAATTTCCAGTTTTTCTTCCGGAACTTTAGTGATCACCACCTCATGGGAAGCCTTTCTCTGTTCGCCGTCTTTGGCAAACTCAGCCTCCAATGCAGAATATGCCGCTTCTTCTAATTGAGCGTTAGGATTGTTTTCAACTTCGAAATCCTTTGACTGTAAAAACTCTACTAATCTGGACATCGAAATATTGAATTCCTTAACCGCTTTATTTAATCTTATTTTTGGCATCTATATTATTTACTATTTTTTTAATTCTTAAAATTAAAGTATTTCTTTTTTACTGTTTATTAAAATTCCATTAAAAATCTTAATCTTCAAATTCTTCTTTCAGAATACGCTTAACATCTTCGATAGTTTCTTCTTCAAGATCTACCATATTCAGAAGACTTTCGGTATCCTTATCTAATACTGACTTCGCAGTAGTAAGACCTACTTTCTTAAATTCATCCAAAATCCACTGCTCAATATCGTCATTAAATTCTCTCAAATCAACATCGTCATCCTCGCTGGATTCTCTATAAACATCAATTTCATATCCGGATAACCAAGAAGCCAGTCTGATATTCTGCCCCTGTTTTCCGATTACTTTGGAAATCTCTTCAACCGGAGTATAAACCAATGCATAGTTTGCATCCTCGTTGATATCAATTTTGTTGACGGTTACATTTCCTAAAGCTCTCTTCACCATGATTTCAGGGTTTTTAGACCACTGAATCACATCAATGTTTTCATTTCTCAACTCTCTTACAACGCCATGAATTCTGGATCCTTTCACTCCCACACAAGCACCTACAGGATCTATTCTGTCATCATAAGCATCTACTGCAATTTTTGCTTTCTCACCAGGGATCCTTACTACTTTCTTAAGCATAATCGTTCCGTCCTGGATTTCAGGAATTTCCAGCTCCAGTAATTTCTCTAGGAATTTTGGTGCAGTTCTGGAAATAATAATCTGTGGCTTTGAACCTTTAAAATCTACTGTCTCAACAATAGCTCTGATATTTTCGCCCTTTTTAAAGAAATCGGACGGGATCTGGTTTTCTTTTGGCAAGATGAATTCGTTCTCCTCATCATCTAACAAGATCACATGCTTGTGACGGATGTGATGAACCTCTCCAATAACAATTTCCCCGATCTTATCTCTGAACTGTTCATAAAGCATTGCATTATTATGCTCCTGAAGTTTTGTAGCCAGGATCTGCTTTAAGGTAAGTATATTTCTTCTACCCAGCTGGGCAACAGGAATTTCCATTGTAAAATCTTCGCCAACTTCAAAAGTAGGATCAATCTTCTTAGCTTCAGAAAGCTCAATTTCCAGATCGTCATCTTCAGACATTTCGTCTTCTACAATCGTTTTATTTAAAAATATCTGAAAATCTCCTTTATCAGGATTCACAATTACATCAAAATGATCATCTGAATCAAATCTTTTTCTTAAAAGGGTCTTCAGTGAATCTTCAATAATTGCCATAAGATCAATCTTACTGATCCCTTTTTCGTCTTTAAAATCACCAAAGGATTCAATCAACGCTATATTATCCATCTATTTTTTTTTCTTTTAAAATTTAATTATTACTAACGCTTTTTTTATCTCAGAGTAAGGAATTTCTTTTTCCTCCTCCACATCCACTTTCCCTTTTCCGACTTCTTTCGGCTTTCGGTAGCGTAAAATAAGTGTAATTTTCTCATCATCCACTTTTGCCAGCTCACCCTCAATTTCAGAAGAATCATTCAGCAAAACTTCTATTTCTCTTCCTAAATTTTTCCTGAACTGTCTTGGAGCGGAAAGCGGCTCACTTAGTCCCGCAGACATTACCTGAAGACTGAAATCATGCTCTTCACGGTCCATATTAAACTCTATCGCACGGCTTGCATCAAGGCAGTCCTGAAGAGTCACCCCATTATCACCATCCAAGATCACCGTAATATCATCTCCTGCAGAAAATTTCAGATCAACAAGAAATAAATCCTTTCTGGTCTCAAGGAATTCATTTAATAATTCTTCAATTCTTTTTCTAAACTCCATACATTAATTATCTTGATTTACAGTACGAAAAAAGGCTTTCTTCCGAAGCCTTCCCATTTTTCCCGTAAATCCACTGCAAATATAAGCATTTTTTCTAAAAAAGCAAAATCTACTTAATTATCAAGTAAATACCTTAAAATTTTGATTAAGGTAAATTAAACAGGCCAGTGAAAGTATTTTTATTATTTTTGTCTGAAATTTAAAAACATACATTTTGAATATAACAATTGTAGGAACAGGTTATGTAGGGCTGGTTACAGGTACTACCCTGGCAGAACTTGGCAATTCAGTATACTGTGTTGATATTGATGAAAAGAAAGTAGAAGGTATGAAAAACGGCATTGTTCCCATCTATGAGCCGAACCTTGAAGAGATGTTTCTGAGAAACATTCAATCCGAAAGATTATTTTTCACCACCAATCTTAAGGAAGCTTTAGATAAAAGCGAAGTTATATACCTGGCGCTACCCACACCGCCAGGAGAAGACGGCTCTGCAGATCTTTCATACGTTATCCAGGTTGCCAATAATATCGGAGAAATGATGACAGAGTACAAGGTTATCGTTAACAAAAGCACTGTTCCCGTAGGAACCGCAGACAGGGTAAGAGAAGTAATTGCTTCTAAAACGGACATTCCTTTTGATGTAGTTTCCAACCCGGAATTCCTAAGAGAGGGCTTTGCCGTGGAGGACTCTATGAATCCTTCAAGAGTCGTTGTGGGTGCCAGCTCTGAAAAAGCAAAAAATATCATGGCTCAGATTTACCAGCCATTTACCAATACAGGAATTCCCATCATCTTTATGGATGAGAAGTCATCGGAGCTAACAAAATATGCCGCCAACTCATTCCTTGCCGTAAAAATCACTTTCATGAATGAAATTGCCAATTACTGCGAGAAAGTAGGTGCTGACGTAGATAAAGTAAGACTTGGAATGGGAAGTGATGACAGAATCGGACACCGGTTTTTATTTCCAGGTATCGGATATGGTGGAAGCTGTTTCCCTAAAGATGTAAAAGCTCTTATAAAGTCAGGAATACAGGAGGATTTCAATTTCCAGATCCTTGAGGCTACGGAAAAGGTAAATACTTCACAAAAAGTAATTTTGGTTTCGGAGATTGAGAAATACTTCGGAGGAGATATCAGCGGAAAGAAAATCGCCATGTGGGGCTTGGCATTTAAGGCTAACACAGACGACATCCGTGAAGCATCTTCTTTAGACAATATTGCTCTTTTACTGGAAAAAGGCGCAGAAATTGCTGCGTATGATGCGGTAGCAGAAAATAACGTAAAGAAACTTCTTGGTGATACGATACATTATGCAAAAGGAATGTATGATGCTCTTGAAGGTGCAGATGCTTTATTCATTGCTACAGAATGGCCTGAATTTAAAAACCCGAATTTTGAACTGATGGCTAAAAAAATGAAAAATAAAGTCATTTTTGACGGAAGAAATATGTATCCATTGGAAATTCCTGCACAGAATGGGTTCCATTATAAAAGTATAGGTAGAAAAACCATAGAGAATAAATAGATGAAAAATATAATTATTACCGGAGGAGCAGGATTTATAGGCTCTCACGTTGTAAGGGAATTTGTGAAAAATAATCCGGACACAACGATCATAAATCTTGACGCACTTACTTACGCCGGAAATCTGGAAAATTTAAAGGATATTGAAAATGAGCCTAATTATGTTTTTGAAAAGGCAGACATTACAAAACCCGAAGAATTAAGAAAAGTATTCGAAAAATATAATCCCGATGCTGTTGTGCATCTGGCGGCAGAAAGTCATGTAGACAGAAGTATTACAGATCCAATGGCATTTATTAATACCAATGTAAACGGTACTGCCAATCTTCTTAATCTGTGTAAGGAATTCTGGACCCTTAATCCGGACCATACGCATGGAAGATTTCCTGATGAGAAAAGGAATAATTTATTTTATCACGTTTCTACGGATGAAGTATACGGAAGTCTTGGCGAAACAGGGTTCTTTTTGGAAACAACCGCTTATGATCCGCAATCTCCATATTCAGCTTCAAAAGCAGCCTCTGACCATCTGGTAAGAGCATATGGAAACACGTATGGAATGCCTTTCATCATCTCCAACTGTTCAAACAATTACGGGCCTAACCATTTCCCTGAAAAATTAATTCCTCTGTGTATTTCCAATATTATTAATGAAAGACCACTGCCAATTTATGGTGACGGAAAATATACAAGAGACTGGTTATTTGTAATAGATCATGCAAAAGGTATCCATCAGATCTTTAATGAAGCTAAAACCGGAGAGACATACAATATCGGGGGATTCAACGAGTGGCAGAATATCGACCTCGTTAAAGAACTGATCAAGCAAATGGATTCCAAATTGGGAAAACCGGAAGGGCATTCAGAAAAATTAATCACTTTCGTAAAGGACAGACCGGGACACGATAAGCGTTATGCTATTGATGCGACTAAACTTAATAAAGATTTAGGCTGGAAACCATCTGTAACTTTCGAGGAAGGTCTTTCAAAAACCATTGACTGGTATCTTGAAAACAAAGAGTGGCTGGAAAATGTAACAAGCGGTGATTACCAGAAATACTACGAGACTCAGTATAATTAACACAAAAAAAATGAAAGGTATTATATTAGCCGGAGGATCCGGGACAAGACTTTACCCTCTTACCATAGCTGTAAGCAAGCAACTGATGCCCGTTTACGATAAGCCAATGATCTATTACCCTCTTTCAACTTTGTTATTGGCTGGAATTAAAGATATTCTGATTATTACGACTCCTCATGACCAGGCAGGATTTATTAAACTTTTAGGTGATGGATCTCAGATCGGGTGTAATATAGAATACGTTGTACAGCCAAGTCCCGACGGACTGGCACAGGCCTTTATTTTAGGTGATCAATTCATCGGCAATGACCCTGTTGCATTGGTTTTGGGTGACAATATCTTCTATGGTTCTGAAATGGGCACTTTACTAAAGAATAAAACCAACCCGGATGGCGGAGTTGTTTTTGCCTACCATGTTTCAGATCCCGAAAGGTACGGCGTTGTGGAATTTGATGATCATTTTAAAGCTGTTTCTATTGAGGAAAAACCTTTAAACCCTAAATCAAATTATGCAGTTCCTGGTCTATACTTTTACGACAATGAGGTAGTGGAGATATCAAAAAATATTCAGCCTTCTCCAAGAGGAGAACTTGAAATTACGGATGTTAACAATGTTTATTTAAGTAAAGGAAAACTTGAAGTAGGTGTTTTGGACAGGGGTACCGCATGGCTTGACACCGGAACTTTTGATTCCCTGAATGATGCTTCTGAATTTGTAAGTGTTATTGAAAAAAGACAGGGCTTCAAAATAGGCTGTATTGAAGAAATTGCATTCCGGAATAAATTCATCAACGAAGAAAAACTGCTGGAAACCGCTGAAAAATATGGCAAAAGCGGTTATGGTGAATACCTGAAACAGCTCGTAAGAAAGTAACATTACATATCCTGAACTTTATACAACTATTGGCTTTATAGCCGATAGTTTTTTAATGTAATATTATCTCGTATTTTCTCTAATTTGAAACACCTATTTGATATAAATTTTTATACTGAGTTACATAATAATAACAGGCTGTACTCCGATAGTAATTTTATAATTAACTTTGAGGGCTTAAAGAATTATTTATAAACATTAATGGAATACAATAAACCGCAAATCATTACATTCGATAAAATAGGATCAACATCACTGGGCTACATTACTATTGCGGAGACTCAGAAAAATGTTCCTTTTGAGATAAAACGTGTCTACTGGACGTATTATACGCCGCATGATGTAACGAGAGGAGGACATGCTCATAAGGCATTGCAGCAGTTTATATTTGCTGTTTCAGGAACCATTATCTTTAATACAGAGGATAAAGATGGGCATAAAGAAGTTTTTACTTTGGATCATCCTACAAAAGGTTTATATATTCCCAAACTGGTATGGCGTGACATTCAGTTTTCCCATAATGCGGTACTGCTATGTCTGGCTTCGGAAGAATATGATGAAGCAGATTACTTCAGAGATTATGAAGAATTTAAAAAGACAACAGCTAAATAATATATGAAATTCGATATAGGAATGTATATATATTTGTAAAAAAGCGATTACCTACCAGCCTTAGTCTCTATGAAATACACCTGGGAGGTGAGGCTTGAAAATTGAAATTAAAAACGGTTACGAAAATGATTAACTTTTTAGATTTAAAAAAAATAAACCTTAAATATCAGGAAGAAATTGAGAATAAACTTTTAAGTGTTTTCCGCAGCGGCTGGTATTTAATGGGAGGCGAACTTAAAAACTTTGAGACCAATCTTGCTTCATATATCGGCTCAGAATATGCTTTAGGGGTAGCCAACGGACTGGACGCCCTTCGCCTTATCTTCCGTGCCTATATTGAATTGGGTATCATGGAGCCGGGTGATGAAGTTCTAGTTCCGGCCAATACTTATATCGCTTCAGTTCTGGCTTTATCAGATAACGGACTCATTCCCGTATTTGTAGAACCGGATGCCAACACCTATAATATTGATATCTCGAAAATTGAAGAAAAAATAACGCCGAAAACAAAAGCCATCCTCATTGTCCACCTTCAGGGGAGAATTGTTTTTTCCGAAGAGCTTAAAAATATAGCATCAAAATATAACCTAAAGATTGTAGAAGATAATGCACAGGCGATTGGTGCAGAATGGAAAAGTATTAAATCAGGAAACCTTGGTGATGCTGCAGGCTTCAGTTTTTATCCAGGTAAAAATCTTGGCGCTTTAGGTGACGCAGGAGCCGTAACCACGAACGATAAACAGGTATACGATGCGATACGCGCTATTGCTAACTACGGCTCAAACCAGAAATATGTCAACATTTATAAAGGATTAAATTCCAGGCTGGATGAAATTCAGGCCGCCGTTCTGGACGTTAAGCTGAAATACATTGACCAAGAAAATGATGCCCGAAGAGACATTGCCAAAAGATTCATCTCTGAGATCAACAATCCCAAGATCACCCTTCCTGAAAATCCGGCTGACGAAAATGAGCATGTATGGCATGTTTTTGTGATAAGAACAGAAAAGAGAGATGAGCTTCAGGCTTATTTAACGGAAAAAGGCATCAGTACCATTATCCACTATCCTATCCCGCCTCACAAGCAGGAAGCATATAAAGAGTACGCACACCTTTCATTCCCGATTACAGAGAAAATGCACCATGAGGTACTGAGTCTTCCCATTTCTTCTGTTTTGGAAGAGGAAGAGATTCAGGCCATTATCAAAGCTGTTAACGCATTTTAAATTATAAAAGCAATACCTGATAAGAAAGCTGCTACAGTGAATATTACAAACAACTTGTCAACAAATAAGATTCTTATTATAAATTTCAATAACTATTGGCTTTATGGCTAATAGTTTTTTGTTCATAATAACAAATATTAATATATTAGTTGTTGGTTTCAGTTTTATATGAATAATTATTCACTAATTGAAAAAGCTAAATAAGAATTAAATATTTTAAATTTGCAAAAACTTACACAAATGAATGAACCACAGCAGAAGTGGACAGAAACGATTGATGCCGAGCATTCTTTATTCGACCTAAAACTTAAAGAGGTCTGGAGATATAAAGATCTGGTCTATATGTTTGTTAAAAGAGACTTTGTTTCCAGCTTTAAACAAACTGTACTGGGACCGGTATGGTTTTTTATTAACCCTATCCTGACCACGATTGTATATCTTGTTGTTTTCGGTAAAATAGCTAAACTTCCTACAGATGGACCTCCCCTCTTATTTTATCTTGCAGGAGTTACCCTTTGGAATTATTTTTCAACCTCACTTATCGCAACATCCAATACATTTGCAGGGAATGCCGGTATTTTTGGAAAAGTTTATTTTCCAAGACTTGTCACTCCATTGTCAATAGTAATATCCAATCTGATGCGGTTTGGAGTACAATTCCTTCTGTTTATCCTTGCCTGGATATATTATCTCAGTAAAGGAGAAGTTCATCCCAACATCTGGGTACTTGCCACACCATTCCTGATCATCCTGATGGCTTTTTTCGCCTTAGGAGTCGGAATGATTTTTTCCTCACTTACTACCAAATACAAAGACCTCAGCATGTTGCTGGGATTCGGAATAAGCCTGTACATGTATGCAACACCGGTCATCTATCCGGTATCTGCACTACAGGGAGTTTTCAGAAAGCTGGCTTATTATAATCCACTGACAGGTGTTTTTGAATGCTTTAAATATGCATGGATCGGTACCGGGGACTTTTCACCTGCAATGCTGGGAGTCAGTTCAGTGATCATTCTGATCCTTCTGATGATAGGCGTTGTTGTTTTCAATAAGGTTGAAAAGACTTTCATGGATACCGTTTAGGAATCATGTTTATTAATTTAAAAATCAATTAAAATATGCTGGCTTTAAAAGCAGAAAATATATCAAAACAGTACCGTCTCGGACAAGTGGGAACAGGTACGCTTTCCCACGATCTGAACAGGTTTTGGCACAAAGTAAGAGGCAAGGAAGATCCGTATTTAAAAATCGGGGAAGCTAACGACAGAGCAACAAAAGGAGATTCTGAATATGTATGGTCACTCCGGGACATCGATTTTGAAATTGAGCAGGGAAGTGCCGTAGGAATCATCGGCAGAAACGGAGCCGGAAAATCCACCCTGCTTAAAATTCTGAGTAAGGTAACCAAACCTACTACAGGAAAAATACACACCAACGGCAGAATTGCTTCTTTACTGGAAGTAGGTACAGGTTTCCACCCTGAAATGACGGGGCGCGAAAATATTTTTCTCAACGGCGCCATTCTCGGAATGACACGGAAAGAAATCACAAGAAAATTTGATGAGATCGTTGCTTTCTCAGGAGTGGAAAGATATATAGATACTCCGGTAAAAAGATATTCTTCCGGAATGTATGTGCGCCTTGCATTTGCAGTGGCTGCCCACCTTGAATCTGAAATTCTTATCGTTGATGAAGTTTTGGCTGTAGGAGATGCTGATTTCCAGAAAAAATGCATTGGAAAGATGGGCGATGTTACCAAAGGAGAAGGAAGAACCATTTTATTTGTAAGCCATAATATGGCCGCCGTAAAACAATTATGCAATACCGGAATTCTTATGAAAAACGGCCAGCTTGCAGATCAGGGCAGCATCAACAGGGTCCTGGAAAATTATATCATCCATGAACTATCACCAAATTCTGAATTCAAATACATTGAAGATCTGAGTAAAAAGGCTCAGATCCATAACGTCAAAATTTTCAATAATAGGAATATTGAGACCATGGAGTTCAGCCATACCGATGATATCAACATCAATATAGACTATGTCAACAGAAGTGTTGACAAGGGAATCCGTGTCAATATTGCCATTTTAGACAAGTTTGAAAATGTTATTTTCATTACAAGAAAAACATTTGATAACATGCATGAACACAGCCTGTCTATACAGATTGAAGGTTACAAGCTTATTCCCAATACCTATATACTTTCTGTGGCATTAGATACTCCGGGAGTTGAGCTTTATGATTATATAAAAGGAGGCATCCAGATCAGCATTGTTGAAACGGGGCATGAAAACTTTCTTACTGGAGATACAGATAATGGGATCATTCATCCTCCTGTCATATGGATGTAAGATAAATTATGAAAAAGATATTAGTTTTATCTACAGGCGATGTAAACGGCGCCTATGAAGCCATGTACAAAGTGGCTCATATTTTTAAAAATATGGGACATGAAGTAGTGATGTGCGTGAAGAATAAAACGAAGGCTGATGATTTTATAAAACCTTATATTCATGTACAGCATTCTCCTGTTACTAAAAACCTGTCTTTAGCAGAACGGGCAATACGGAAAATAAAAGCAAAATTGTTGCAGCCTCAGGCCCAGGCTGCAGTAAAAAAAGCCTTGACAACGGACAGTAAGTATTCTTTTTTAAGCAAAGACGAAATTACAGAGCATATCAATGTAGACAGCCTGTTGAAGTCAGTGGGGTTTATTCCGGATTATATTTTTACCGGTATGACCATTGATTTTCTTAACAGTACGGATCTTTTCAACATTCAAAAAGCCACGCAAGCGAAGGTATACAATATCACGGTGGATATGAATCATTTCACAGGAGGATGTCATTTTTCCTGGGGATGCGAGGGTTATACGAACAGTTGTGATAACTGCCCGGCAATCCCCGATGAATCCCAAAAGCATGTGGCAAAGGACAATCTGGAAAGGAAATATCAAAATGCTCAAAAAGCCTCTTTTCAAATTATTGCAGGATCAGGTTTAACCCTGGAGCAGGCAAAGAAATCAAAAATCTACAGAGCACAGAAAACGATCTACAATATCAACAGCCTGATAGACACTACCCTTCTCAACGATCAAAACAAAAGTATCGCGAAAAAGATTTTTTCTTTGGAAGAAGAGAATTTTTATATCCTCACCGGAGCACAGAACATGGAAGATCCGCGGAAAGGCTTTAAATATCTTATTGAAGCTTTAGAAATCCTGGATCAGCAGCTTCCGGAAGATCTGAAAAAGAAAATAAACCTTTTAGTTGTTTCCAACAGTATAAATAAGGAATTCGACAGGGTTACTTTTAAGAAGCAGAAAATAGATTATATCAAGGACTACAGACTTTTATCATTATTGTATCAGGCAACGGATGTGTTTATCAACTCTTCCATTGAGGATTCCGGACCGATGATGGTTTCAGAGGCCTTAGCCTGCGGAACTCCCGTGGTAGGCTTCGATACAGGAGTACTCACTAATATGGTCATAGACGATTACAACGGATATAAAATTCCTATGAAAGACAGCCGACAGCTGGCAGAAGGAATTAAAAAAATATTCGAGCTGGATAAAAACCAATATGCAGTTTTCTCAAAAAACGCTGTACAACAGGTTCAGGAATTTTCCTCGTATGAATATGCAGAAGAAATTTTTACCAAAATTTTAGAACAGGATGATCAAAAGACTTTATAATAAAAAAATTTCCGGGCTCGGTCTTTCCATTTTCAGGATTGCCTACACATTGGTGTTATTCTGTGAAGTCGTCCAGTTCAATTATTTCAGACACTTGATCTTTGATAAAATTCCATTTCTGGATCCTGCGGAAATTGATTTTGGAATTCCTATAAAAATATGGATGATGGCCCTCATTTTTATCATGCTGGGACTTTTCACAAGACTGGCAACCATTGTCAATTATCTGATGACCATTATCCTTATTGGCAGCATCAATAGCTACGAGTACCATATGTTTTATGCCTATCTTGGGATGAACTTTCTCTTGTTGTTCCTGCCTGTATCCAGGAATCTCTCTCTGGATCGTCTTCTGCTGAAATATAAATATTCGAATACCAGGTTCCAGTATAATCCTCCTGAAAAAGTAAGTGTTTTATCTAACCTCATCCCTGTTTTTATTGGGATGGCTTTTGTATATTTTGATTCTATATTTTATAAATTTACATCCGCATACTGGACCGTAGGCTTGGGTATGTGGTACCCTACCAGCATCCCTTTTACCAACTATATTTCTATACCCAATATACTGGATCAGAAATATCTGATGCTTTTCCTGGGATATCTAACCATGATTTTCGAATTGGTCTTCATTTTTACTTTTTTCAGAAAAAAATGGAGGGTCCCTCTACTGATCATCGGATTGGGCCTACATTTGGGTATATTGATCTGCTATCCTATTCCGTGGTTCGGATTGGGCATGTGTGCCATTTACCTGTTGATGGTTCCTGTTTCCTGGTGGGAAAAACTATTTAAAAGCTCTGAAAAACCGGCTAGGCTCATTTTTTATTATGATGGTGAATGTCCTTTGTGCAACCGTACCAAGATTACAATACAACATTTTGATATTTCAAAAAGGATTGATTTCAAAACGGTACAGTATTACGCAGAACAAAATGAATTACTGAAAAATATTCCTACAGACACCCTTCTGGATGACATTCATTCTGTACGAAACGGAAAAGTATATAAAGGACTGGATACCTATATTCAGGTGTTCAGTGCCATCACTTACCTAAAACCATTAAGCTGGATCTTACGTATTCCCGGAATTTATCATACAGGAAAAGCGGTCTATCAATATGTAGCCAAAAACAGAAATACAGAGCGCTGTACGGAAGAAAACTGCGGCTATACACCACCGGTAATTCCTCCTGATGAAGATAAATTGAAAATTCTTCAGCATTACACTCTTGAAGATCTCAAAATCTCTTTCATCAAAATTAGCCTGTGTATCATCATAGCTTTGCAGGTGATTGTTTCTTATAATTCAATTCAAAAAAAGGGAGGTTTTGAAAATACTTCACTGGGAAAACAAATGAGTACAATCTCAGATGCAGTGGAAAAGCCATCGAAAACCTATCTGGGAATTACCCATCATGCTGTTTTTATGGACTATCATTTTAGTCAATATAATCATATTATTTCTGTTGTTTACGTTGATAAGACAGGACGCGAAGTTTGGCTTCCCATAATCGACAAGGATGGTACCGCCGGAGATTATCTCTATGGCCCGACATGGATCAAATGGTCTTTCCGCACTACAGATAACATTATTAACCAGGAAAATTTAAAAAGAGGAATAAGAGATTTTACAGCATTTTGGGCTAGCATGAATGGCGTAAGTCTGAAAGATGCAACTTTTATAATCAAAGTAAAAAAGATTGACACTCCTCACAATTGGGAAAAAGGTTTTTTAAAGAAACAAATGGAAAAGCCATGGATAGACGCAGGAGTTGCCACTTGGCATAATAAGGAGTACTCTATAAACATTCAGGAAATTGAAAGCTTATAACATTCGCTAAAAATATTAACCTCAAATTTTAAAATAAACAATGAAAAAGATTGCAATATTAGGAGCCAGCTACTTACAGCTGCCTCTTGTTCAAAAAGCAAAAAAGAACGGACTGGAAGTTCATTGTTTTGCATGGGACGACGGCAAGGCTGTTTGTAAAGATATTGCCGATCATTTTTATGACGTTTCAGTTTTAGAAAAAGAAATTATTCTTGAAGAATGTAAAAAAATAGGAATACACGGCATTCTTACCATAGCTACGGACATCTGCATTCCCACTATAGCGTACGTAGCAGCCAATTTGGGACTGGTGGGGAACAGCATTGAATGTTCATTGCTGACCACCAATAAATCCTTAATGAGGAAATGCTTCGAGGAAAATGGTATAGCATCTCCCCGGTCTATTACAGTTTCCGAATTTAACGCAAAAGACTTTGAATCATTTACTTATCCTATTATTGTAAAACCGTCCGACAGGTCGGGAAGTTTAGGGGTAATAAAAGCTACTTCTGCAGAAGAATGCAAAAAAGCGATAGAAAATGCAGTACATGTGTCTTTTTCTAAAACCTGTGTAGCAGAAGAGTTTATCAAAGGAAAAGAAGTGAGTGTAGAAACAATCAGTTACAAAGGTGAGCACCTTATTATTACCATAACAGATAAAGAAATAACAGAAGAACCTTATTTCGTGGAGCTGGCACATCATCAGCCAAGCTCTCTTTCCGAAGAGATCAAAAATAGAATCCATGAGATCAGTTACCAGATCCTGAACGCCACAAAGGTTGAAAACGGAGCTTCCCATATAGAACTTATGATTACTGAAGAAGGGAAAATTTACCCTATAGAAATCGGAAGCCGTATGGGTGGTGATTTTATTGGTTCTGATCTTGTTCAGCTATCTGCCGGATTCGATTATTTGCAGGCTGTACTGGAGATAGCCTTAGATCAGTATATTTTACCTGCAAATGTACAGTCAATAGCCTATTCCGGCGTTTACTTTTTATCGGAAGAAACAGCATTTCTTCTTCCTGTTATCAACGGTGATCAAGAAGAAGATTATATTGTCAAAAAAGAAATTTTATCAGATCATCTTAAACCTGCTCACTCCAGCAATGACAGATCCGGTTATCTGATTTACAAATCTGACCGTAAAATAATGTTAGGATAAAAAGTTGATATAACTTTATAATAAAGCACAGAATAATTTTATAAAAATCATGAAACGAATCGCCATTATCGGATCCGGACATTTGGGACAGCAGATTGCCTATCATATTCATCATGACTCCAGCGATAAGGTGGTTGCATTCTTTGATGAATTTCAGCCACTCAATACTCTTATTGACCATATTCCTGTTATTGGAGGTAATAATGATGTAATACCTAAATATCAGCAAAATGAATTTGATGCTGTTCTGATCGCTATCGGCTATAAGCATCTTGATGCCAAAAAAGAACTGTTTCAGAACCTTGAAGGAAAAGTCCCGTTTCATACTTTTATCCACTCTTCCTGTTACACGGATCAGTCTGCGTCTATCGGGCAGGGATCAGTAATATATCCCGGCTGCATTATTGACCAGAATGTTAAGATCGAAGATAATGTGCTCATGAATATTTCCTGTACCGTAGCGCATGATACGGTCATCGGAAAACATTCTTTTCTGTCTCCGTCCGTTGCGATTGCAGGATTTGTAAACATAAAAGAACAGTGCATTATAGGTATTAATTCCACCATTATAGATAATCTTACAATGGCTGCCAAAACCCAGATCGGTGGCGGAGGCGTGGTTATTAAAGATATTAATGAACCGGGGCTGTATGTAGGAAATCCTGTTAAATTTATACGATAAATGGATTCAAAAAAGCATATTTTTTTTGGTGGATTAAATGAATTAAGGGCAATTGCCGCTTTCGCTGTTATCCTGCACCACATTGAGCTTTTCAAACACCGGGACAAAATGGATTCCTTGTTTGGCTCAAAATATACGGCATATTTCATTGAGCATTTAGGCAAAAACGGTGTTCATCTTTTCTTTGTACTTAGTGGTTTTCTGATCACGTATCTTTTATTATCAGAAAAAAAGAAAAACAGCCGCATAGATTTTAAAAAATTCTATCTCAGAAGAATATTCAGAATATGGCCATTGTACTATATTATCATTTTAATTTCTTTTCTTCTCATTCCTGCTTTAGTAAATTCCTTTCAGATATTTTCAATAACACCTTCATATTATAATCGAATCATAGATCCTTCAAATTATGATTTAAAAGCGATATTACTTTATGCTTTATTTCTTCCTAATTTTGCTTTATATGCGGGAAAAGTAATTGTAGGAGCATCCCAGTCCTGGTCCGTGGGCGTGGAGGAACAATTTTATATAGTCTGGCCCATTATCGTTTCTTTTATTACCCGAAAATTAATAGCTGCAGTTTTTGGATCTATTTTAATTGCCTTTATTATAACCAATCTTCAATTCCCCAATTCTCTATTAGGCACACTGGCTGCGGTCATTCCGTTCGAATTTATGGCGATTGGTGCATTAGGAGGTTATTTTTATTCGGAATATTCCGGGGCTATCACACAATATACAAAAAGCAAATCCATTTATATAGCCGTACTTTTATTAATAGGATTTCTAATTGCTGCTCCGGTATTCACACTCTATGTTCAGAATATTATTTTGGGATTTGTATTTCTGCTATTGATACTGGTCAGCATCAACCAGTCAAACCCAATTACCTTTAAAAGCAAATATTTTTCCTATCTGGGAAACATCTCTTATGGAATTTATATGTACCATCCTTTCGTGATGTTTTTGCTATTCCCTGTTTTTTATAAGATATTAGCATTTTATAATAATATATTTGTATTTAATATCGGAATATATATTGGTATTCCAGCTTTAACTGTTTTTATCAGTTATATTTCTTTCACATATATTGAAAAAAGATTTATAAAAATTAAAGATTCAAAATTTAAAACACTATGATCCCATTTAATAAGCCATTTATAGTAGGAAATGAACTTAAATATATTGAAGAAGCGGTAAAAAGCGGTAAAATTTCCGGCGATGGAATTTTCACAAAGAAATGCCACACCTTTTTTGAAGAAAAATTTGGCTTTCAAAAAGTGCTGCTTACCACATCATGTACCGATGCATTGGAAATGGCCGCTATTTTATGTGATATCCAGCCTGGAGATGAAGTGATTGTTCCCAGCTATACCTTTGTTTCATCCGCCAATGCTTTCGTTTTGCGTGGTGCCCGAATCGTTTTTGTGGATTCATATTCCGACAATCCCAATATAGATCCTGAAGAAATAGAAAAACATATTACCGAAAAGACAAAAGTCATCGTTCCCGTACATTATGCAGGTGTTGCCTGTGATATGGAAAAAATTATGGCTCTGGCTAAAAAACACAGCCTCTTTGTCGTGGAAGATGCTGCACAGGCCATTGACAGCTATTATACTTTTTCCGACGGCACCAAAAAAGCATTGGGATCCATTGGAGATTTCGCTGCTTTCTCGTTTCATGAAACCAAGAATATCATCTGTGGAGAAGGAGGAATGCTCGTGATCAATAATCCAGAGTACAATGTACGTGCTGAGATCATCCGTGAAAAAGGAACCAACAGAAGTGCATTTTTCAGAGGAGAAGTTAATAAATATGGCTGGGTAGATCTGGGATCATCCTTTCTTCCTTCCGAAATACTTTCTGCATTTTTGTATGCACAGCTTGAAAACCTGGGTACCATCCAGGAAAAAAGAATCAGAATCTGGAACGAATATTACAGCAGCCTGCAGCCGTTACAGGAAAAAGGATTTATAACGCTGCCTGAAATACCGGCTTTTGCGACCAATAATGCCCATATGTTCTTTATCATCTGCAGAAGCTATGAAGAAAGATCCAACCTCATCCAGTTTTTAAAAACAAAAGAAATTCACCCTGTATTTCATTATCTGAGTCTGAATAAAAGCGATTTCTTTTTAAAAGATAATTCTCCTATTGATATTCCGAATTCAGATCATTTTACAGACTGTCTGCTGAGGCTTCCTTTCTATTATGAACTTGAAGAAGCAGAACAAAAGAATATCAACAGCCTGATTCATGAGTATTATTCATCACTGGAAAAGTAGACGGAAAAATATGAGCTTTATAAAAAAACATATTATTAAATTTTTATTCGGAATTTTGCATTCCGAAGCTTATAAAAAATATAAACAGCAGCAGAATAACAGTTGGGCAAAAGCCAATTTCAAAGCTTTCGGAAAGCAGTCAGGTTTTCCTGAAACATTTTGGATCAAAAATCCCCAATATATAAGCATCGGTGATAATTTCAGCTCATTATTCAATCTGAGACTTGAGGCATGGGATAATTTTTACGGAAAATCTTTCCAGCCGGAGATTCATATCGGAAATAATGTGAATTTTAATTCTGATGTTCACATCGGAGCTATTGATAAGATCAGCATTGGCAATAATGTGCTTATGGCCAGCAGGATATATATTTCGGACCATTATCATGGGAATATCAGCGCCGAAGACCTGGATAAGTTTCCTGCCGAAAGACCTCTGTCTTCCAAAGGTCCGGTGATCATAGAAGACAATGTTTGGATCGGAGAAGGGGTCTGCATACTACCCGGAGTTACGATTGGCGAAAACTCTATTATAGGCGCCAATTCCGTTGTTAACAAAAGCTTTCCAAAGAACTCTGTTATAGCAGGAATACCTGCCAGACTGATAAAAACACTAGAAAAATAATTTATGAAACAAATAAAAACGCTTGCATTCTATCTTCCCCAGTACCATCCCATTCCTGAAAATGATGAATGGTGGGGAAAAGGATTTACGGAATGGACTAATGTAGGAAAGGCGAAACCTTTATTTGAAGGGCATGAACAGCCTATCTGCCCTGCAGATCTGGGATATTATGATCTGCGCGTTCCTGAAGTGAGAGAACAGCAGGCCCAGATGGCACGCGATTATGGGGTACACGGCTTTATTTATTATCATTACTGGTTTGGAAACGGAGTACAGCTGCTTGAACGCATTGCCAATGAAGTACTGGAATCCGGAAAACCGGACTTTCCATTCTGTTTCTGCTGGGCCAACGAAACGTGGTCTGGAATCTGGCACGGCTTAAAAGATAAAGTGTTGGCAGAGCAAATATATTCTGATGAAGATTTGGAAGCCCATTTTAAATATCTGCTGCCTTTCTTTAAGGATTCCCGCTACATTAAAGTAGACAACAAACCTGTATTGGTAGTCTATGACCCGATGCACATCCAAGAAAAAGCTCCGGAATATCTTGAGAAATTCAGGAGTCTGGCGAAAGAAAACGGTTTTGATGGTCTCTATTTAATGGCTAGTAATAAAACAGAAGACAGTCATGGGTATCAGAAATTAGGATATCAGGCAAAAATATCAAACGCTTTTATGAGGGCATGGCGGCCTCATATGAATAAAAAGCCTTATATCTCTGCAAAACAGTATTATAGCAACAGAATCAAGGGCCTTTTAGGACTTAAAACAACTGATTTTCAAAAGCCTGTTGATATTCAGAATACACCGGATGTAGTTAATGATCTTCATTTTGAGGAAACAGATGTTGATACATTTCCATGCATTCTTCCCAATTGGGATAATACCCCGAGGAGTGGTACCCGTGGAATTATTTTAGGAAATAACAGTCCTGAACTTTTTGAAAAACAAGTTGAAAAAGCATCCTCTTTTCTGAAAGATAAAAATTATACTGAAAAATTTCTGGTGGTAAAATCCTGGAATGAATGGGCAGAAGGAAATATCCTGGAACCGGACCGCAAACACGGATTCGGTTATCTGGAAGCTCTGAAAAAGGTATTATCAAAAGAAAAATAAGGATGAGCAAAATAAGTGTTTTAATCGCCAATTATAATAATGGACATTTCTTCAAAGAATGCTTTGACAGTCTTGTTGCTCAGACTTTTACAGATTGGGAGGCTGTTATTCTGGACGACACCTCCAAGGACAATTCTCTTGAACTCATCAGGAATATAACTAAAGATGATTCCCGTTTTAAAATTCATGCCAATGAGTCTAATAAGGGCGTGGGCTACACAAAAAGAAAACTGGTGGAACTAAGCAGTTCTGAAATCTGTGGATTTTTGGATCCTGATGATGCTTTGACCAGTAACGCACTGGAAATTGTATTTAAAACCCATTCAGAAAATCCGGATGTGGGTTTGGTCTATTCCAATTTCATTTTCTGCGATGATCATCTGAATCAGATAAGAATCCATAAGGGAACTCAGATTACCGGATTGGATGAGAAATATTTGAACTTTCATGCAGAGATCTCCCATTTTGCCACGTTTAAAAAATCCATTTATAATAAGACATCAGGCATTGATACTTATCTGAAAATGGCCGAAGATAAAGACTGGTACATGAAGATGTGTGAGGCTGCTCCGGTAAAATACATAGATGAAGATCTTTATCTTTACAGAGTACATGGCGGCGGAATATCCAATAAAAGTGAAAATCAGGCAGCTTATTGGCATTGGGTTGCGCTTATAAAAATGGCTGAACGAAGAAATATTAATATTGAAGAACTTTTTTTAGACAACTATGTCCGGATGGGGCAGTATATTAAGGAAACCACCCACAATACAAATCTGAAAAGAGAAATCAAAAATTCCCGATGGGTAAAACTGGGAAACAAGCTGGGTCTGTGTAAATTTTATAAATACCTGTGATGAACAATACAGCAATTTCCGTAATCGTTCCCTGCTACAATCAGGCTGATTATCTTGATGAATGCCTGCAATCCTTAATGGATCAGACTTTCACGGACTGGGAGTGTATTATTGTGAATGACGGATCCACCGACAACACCGAAGAAATTATCAGAAATTGGACCGAAAAAGATTCCCGTTTTCAGTATATCAGTAAAGAAAACGGTGGAATTTCCTCTGCCCGGAATGCGGGACTTCAACAGGCTTCTGGAGATTATATACAGTTTCTTGATTCTGATGATACTTTACACCGTGAAAAGTTTGCAAAAAGCCTTTCTGACGGTGAAAAATATCCGCTGATCATAAGCCAGTTCACTATTTACAGGAACAAAAACCATTATCCTGGATACAACCGCATTGAAAAAGATTTTGCAACCTTCGAAAATATTGTATTCGGGTGGAACCTTAAATTTACGATTCCCATTCACTGTGCTTTAATTGCAAGAAAACTTCTGGAAGGGTTTGCATTTGACACTTCTTTAAGCATTCATGAAGACTGGCTGATGTGGATGTATATCACGAAAAATAATCCTGATGTACTTCTGATTGATGAGCCACTGGCCCATTACCGGAAAGAAGATGATAAAAAAAGCTTATCCTCTGATGCCTACAAAGTCCTGCGCCAAAGAATAGACCTTCTTCCCATATTAAAGAAATTATATGGAGATGACCTTCACGACAGGCTTGCCTATTATATGATTGATTTCCATATGACCCAGCTTTCAGAGCTGAAGCACGAGTTTAAAAAAGCAACCGGCGGTAAGGTAGTTTCCGGATATCTTGCCCTGAAAAGATATTATTACAGCCTTTTTCAGAAAAAAAACTGAGAAATCCAGATATTATGACCTCATCTGTAGCACTATGCACCTATAATGGCGAAGTTTATATTGCCGAACAGCTGGACAGTATTCTGAGCCAGACCTTACCGGTTTCTGAAATTGTAATCTGTGATGACGGTTCTACAGACCGTACATTAGAAATACTTTCCCGTTATGCAGAACAGTATCCGGAGATGATCATGATCCACCAAAACCAAGAAAACCTGGGATATGTGCGGAATTTTGAAAAAGCCATGAGCTTATGTTCCGGTGACATTGTACTCTTGTGTGACCAGGACGACCGCTGGTACAGCAATAAAACCGAAGTGATCAACAGAGTCTTTGAAAATCATAATGATATTCATGCAGTATGTCATAATATTAAGCTTTTCGGTGAAACGATGAACGGTCAGGAAAGCCTGAATTACTGGGATATTGAAAACTTTAACCCTGAACATTGTAAAGGTTCGCAAGGAATACTTAAAAGATTATTATATCAGGGTAATGTATTTCCCGGAATGAGTATGGCTGTCCGGAATATCTTTCTAAAAAAACACCTGCCCCTGAAAAGAGTCAATGAGACGATCATTCACGATTACGAGCTTCTTCTTATTGCTGCTGACAAAAATTCTCTTTGGATAGAAGATTCTGTTCTGGGAGAATACAGAATTCATCCTAAACAGAATATCGGTTTTAATACGGTCTCAAAATTCACTGCTGAAGAGAAAAAACCGTTGACCCGCGACAATATTTTTGTATTATTCAAAAGATATCCTTTCGTAAAACAAGTAGTCTCCGGATTACATTTAAATACAGATTTGAATACCGGATACGTCAATTACTGCCACACCCAATACAGAGAATATCTTAAACAAATCCCTTTTCCGGATCGTTTTATAACCCAAATAAAAATGAAATACTATTTTCATATCTTTGATTTTTTAAAATAAAAACCACTGATTTACAAGATATAGATATGAAATTCTGTTCCCCTTATATAAAACACCTAATGAAAAAAACCAACGTATGATTATCGGAAATGGTATTATAGCCAATGCTGTAAAATCTTATGACAGAAATGACACCATTTTCTTTGCTTCCGGCGTTTCAAACTCGCTGGAAACAAGGACCTCAGAATTTGAAAGAGAGCTTTCTCTTTTAAAAGCTGTACATGATGAAAATAAAGAAAAAAAACTGGTCTATTTTTCTACACTAAGCATTTATGACCAATCCAAGCAGGACAGCCCCTATGTAATTCACAAAAAGGCCATCGAAACTTATATTGAAAACAATGCCGGAAGCTTTCTTATTTTAAGAATAGGAAATATTGTAGGTAAAGGAGGAAATCCCAATACGCTTTTTAATTTTCTCAAGGCACAGATTGCAGCTAAAAAAGAGTTCTCACTGCATCTTAAGGCCAGAAGGCTGCTTGTAGATATTGAAGACATTTCAAAATTTTTAGACTCTCACTGTTTAACCCTGAATAATAAAACGTTCAGCTTTGCCTTTCCCTATTATTATGATCTGAAAGAAATTATTAAAGCTATTGAGACAGAAACTGGTAACACAGCCTGTTACTCGGAGATCGATGAAGGTGACTTTTATCAAGTAGATTTTGATGAAGATACAAAGATATTTTTCTCAGGAATAAATCCTGGAGACTATCTGGAATCCATAACCCGAAAGTATATTTAGAAAACCGCCATGCTTAGTATTCACGTTATTATTGTTACGTACAATGCCATGAAATGGGCCGAAAGATGCTTTACCAGTTTAAAGCATTCCTCACTTCCGGTACAGTGTATCGCCATAGACAACGGATCTTCGGACGGAACTCAGGAATATATTAAAAACCATTTCCCGGAAGTTCATTTTATACAGTCTGAACAGAATCTTGGGTTTGGAAAAGCCAATAATTTAGGTATAGAAACCGCCTACAAAAAAGGTGCTGATTTCTTTTATCTGATGAATCAGGACGCATGGCTATATGAAGACAGCATGGAAAAACTGCTGGAAGTTTATCATTCTCATCCCAATAAAGAGGAAATAGGCATTATAAGCCCTATTCACATAGACGGAACCGAAAAGAAGCTTGATATATTCTTAGATAAATATATTGCTCATAACTATGAGAAAACAAGACTGATATCTGATCTGTATTTTCAGACACTGAAACCTTATTATGAGATCAGTTTTGTCAATGCCGCACACTGGCTGCTACCAAAAAAAACGATAGAAACTGTAGGAGGCTTCAATCCTTATTTCTTTCATTACGGTGAAGATAATGAATATGTTAACAGACTTCATTTCCACAGAAAGAAAATAATTCTTGTTCCGGGCAGTAAGGTAGTCCATGACGGTAAACAGTCTCTAGGTAAAGTAGATTATACCCGGTATAAAGATCTCAGTCTGGAAACAAAGATCATCAACCCTAACCTTCCGGATGCCCTGAAGTCAGAAAAAAAAGCCTTGCTTCAAAGTATCTTTAAAAATTCGGCATCGGGTAAACTTAGGATTTCGAAACAGCTGGTGGAGAAATATAAAAAGATATCCGCAGAGGCTGATATTCTGAGTAAAATAAGAACAGAGGTAAGCCAGGAAGGACCTACGTTTTTAAAAATATAATTATTTTATGTATTTTTAAACTTTATTAACACAATGAATCGAAAAATAACCCTCGTAATACCGGTTTATCGTTCGGCCCAATTCCTTCACAAAACTTTAGAAGCCGTTGACACCCAAAAAAAGGAGTCCGGCTGGGATTTGGAAGTTGTTCTGGTGGAAGATGGAAGCCCGGATAACAGTTTCGAAGTGGTGGAAGAGCTTGCCGGGAGATATCCTTATATCAAAGGAATTAAACTTTCAAGAAATTTCGGCCATCAGATTGCTGTAAAAACAGGTCTCCATTATGCTACCGGCGATTATATTGCTATTATTGATGATGATTTACAGGATCCTCCGTCCCTGCTTCCCCGTTTTTTTGCCCAACTTGATTTAGGGTACGAAGTTGCCTATGGTGTCAGAAGAAAAAGAAAAGAAAGCAGGCTAAAAAAAATGGCATATACCGGATTTTACAGACTGCTTGATTCTATAAGTGAGACCAAAATTCCTTTAGATTCTGGTGATTTCTGCGTAATGACAAAGAATGTAAAAGATAAAATGCTAACCCTTAATGAACAGAACCCTTATCTGAGAGGAATAAGAGCCTGGGTCGGCTTTAAGCAAATCGGTCTGGAATATGACAGAAGCGCAAGAATAGAAGGAGAATCCGGATATTCATTAAAAAAGCTTATAAAAATTGCTAAAGACGGTATTTTTTCCTTTTCATCCCTGCCTCTACAGATCATTAGTATACTCGGAAATGTAGGTTTACTGATCTCTATATTATTCAGCCTTTTTACGATTATAAGATATTTTACAAATGAGATTGAAGTAGCCGGTTATACCACAATTATCATTATTATTCTTTTCTTCAATTCTATCCTGCTGATCAGCTTAGGAATTATAGGAGAATATATTTACAGAATTTATAACGAGGTGAGAAACAGGCCGTATACCATCATCGAAAAAACAGTCAATACCTAAAATTTCAGTATCTCCCAATATTACATACCCTTTAAACGTTAAATACACAGATGAAAGACAAAATAGAATCAATTATTGATACCGCTAAGTTTAATTATGAATACAAAAACGGGAAATTTGTATTTCTTGAATTCGATGAAGACATTGTTTCTGATTCTTTAGACAAGATCAAAACATTTTTCAAAAAATATGTATGGTTATATGAGCTTCTCATTTATATCATCGCTCCATTATATCCTTCGAGATATTTTTTCTTAAGAAGAGTTCTTAAAAAAACCAAAAATACCGATAAGATTGTTGTCAATCTCGGAAGCGGATATACAGACCTTAGGGATGATATCATCAATGTTGATCTTATTCCATACAATCCAGTGAATGTCGTTTGCGATATTACCAAACTGCCTTTTAAAGATAATTCTATAGATCAGATCATTAATATTGCTGTCCTGGAACATGTTCCTGATCCGCAGGCTGTTATTGCAGAGATCTACAGGGTTTTGAAGCCGGGTGGAGAACTCTTATGCGAAATTCCTTTTATGCAGGCTTTTCATGCCTCTCCTTATGATTTCCAAAGATATACTTATGAAGGGATCAAAGTACAGTTCAGTGCTTTTAAAGACCTTAAAATACATTCCATAAGCCCTACAGGAGGGATGCTATGGCCTTTACAGGAATGGATTGTCATGCTGTTCTCTTTCGGGATAAAACCTCTTCACAATATCTTACTGATCATTGTGATGTGCCTTACCTTCCCTATTAAATTTCTGGATGTGATTTTACAGTATCACCCGATGAGTAAAAATATTGCTTCTGCATTTATTTTTGAATGTAAAAAATAATATGCCATGAACAATCTACTCCAAAATCCAGTTAAAATATCAATTTATTTTGTATTTATAATTGGATCTTTACTGCTGGCATATCTTACCTACGCCAACCTTGACAAGGGGTTTATTTTTAATGACGAAGCCTATTATCTGTCCTATTACAAAAATAAGGGGGAGAGTTTAAGTTTTGACAGAACCAACTTTTTCAGGATATTCAGGTTTCTGTATACTCCTAATGTTTATCATTTCAGAATTATTTCTATCACAACCCTGGTGCTGAGTAATTTTTTACTTTGCTTTTCGGTCTTTAAATACCTTAATTTAAAAAACAATATTTTTATTTTAAGCCTTCTAGGTATTCTTATTGGGTTTGAAAGCTGGAGTATCAGTAATCTTATTATTCATCAGTATATTGGAAATACTATATTAGTGAACACCGGAGTTTCATTGATATTGATCTCATTGATCACCAAAAGACAAATCGTTCAGGTTTTAGGCGGTTTTGTATTAGCCTTTGTCCTGTTCAACGGCAATTCCCATAGTATTGTTTTAGCTCCCATATTTGCTTTTATCATTTTATGTGATCCCAAGCGGTGGAAAGCTAATATTATGTGGTTTTTAACAGGTCTTATACTGGGAATTCTTATCTATTTCACTTTCCTTGATACTTTAGATAATTTTATTGATCAGTTCAGATTCCTGAAGGATTATCTTGGCTTTCATAAGAAACAGCACTCCAAAACTTTTATGGTGTTTTGGTGTATTTATCTTTTCCTGAATGGAATTTTACCAGCCGTAATAACGCTTTTCATATTATGGAGATCAAAATTCTCTGAGAGCTCCGTTAAAGTTTTAGATAAAGTCTTAGCAGTTATTGGGATGATCACTCTAGGATTGTTTATATTCTCAAGTTCCTGGTATATTTTTTCTTTTATTCTTTTCGCCCATCTGCTTGCTGTAAGATTTTGGGCCAGCAAAACAGAATCCAAAGAAAATAAATATCTGATTATTCTAATTTTAATTATCCCTTACTGCCTGGCGTTTGGCTCTCAAACATGGTTTCATTTGCGTCTTCCCGTCTATAAATATTACTATTTCCTTCTTGTATTTATATGCTTAATAAGATTGTATAAGAATATTCTCTGGATGTCGGGTTATCTTGTAGCTGTGTCCCTGATGATTATTGCCTTTCCTGATACCCTTCATATAAAAGGGTGGAAAGACTTTATATTTACAGAACAGACAGAAAAAGTAAAAGTAAACGGATATGATCTCTATCTGGATAAACAAAGGAAAAAAGACCTAGAAGATTTACGTCCATACCTGCAGAATCAGTCTAATGTAATTTACTCAAGCAATCATTTGATAGGATATCTGTATATTCTGGATGCCAACCCTCCTATCTATTATTACTTTCCCTTAAAAGATTATATGCATTATATCATTAAAAAGCTGAATAAAACTCCGGATGATTATATCTATATTGAAAGTAACGACTATCCTTTCAGCCCGAAAGAATTCGTACCTTTAAAATTCGTAAATCATCCTGAACACTATAAAGTGATAAAAACAGGCAGATTTACCTTATACCTTCCCTCTCAATTAAAATAATTAAACACTAAAATTATGAAAATACCTGGAGTAAATGCTATAAAATATCAACTTAGAAAATTAGAATTAGCCAATAGATATCTTAATAATAAATATCACATTCATGCTAAGCAGAAGTTTGTTGAGGAAATCGAAAAAACTCCTTTAAGAACAGATATCATTAGTTTTCTTTTACAACAATTTACTACACCAACTGTCTATTTGGAAATAGGTGTAAGAAACCCAAATGATAACTTTAATAAAATTTCCTCTCAGAAAAAATATAGTGTTGACCCTGGTTATGAAAATGCTGCAAACAGTGTAGATTTTAAAGTTACCAGTGATGAATTTTTTGAAATGTTGAAAAGCGGTAAGGCCCTTACAAGTGATATAAAATTTGATGTTATTTTCATTGATGGCTCTCATCTTGCAGAACAAGTGGAAAAAGACATACAAAACTCTTTAGATTACCTTAAAGAAGATGGATTTATTGTGATGCACGACTGTAACCCTCCTACTGAATTTCATGCTTCAGAAAATTATGATTATATTTTATCCCCGGCTTCAACTCTTTGGAATGGTACAACATGGAAAGCATTTGTCAAAAACAGGAAAAGAGAAAACCTCTATTCTTGTTGTATTGATACAGACTGGGGTGTTGGGGTTATTTCAAGAAAAGTAAACTTTGGTCCTTCTAATAAAATTGAAAATAATTTTTTTGAATATTATACTTTTGACAAGCATAGAAAAGAAAGCCTGAATTTAATTTCTTTTGATACATTTAAATCATTTTTTACATGTTAGCCATTATAGTTCCATATTATAAAAAAAAGTTTTTTTCGGAAACATTGAAATCTATTGAAGCACAAACCGATAAAAGATTTAATGTATATATAGGGAATGATGCTAGTCCGGAAGATCCGGAAGATCTTATCCATCAAATACTAAAAAATACCCATTATAAATATTTTATTTATAAAGAAAATCTGGGAGGTAAAAATCTGGCTTTACAGTGGGAAAGAGTCGTTGATGAAGCAAAAGATGAGGAATGGATAATGATACTGGGAGACGACGATATATTGGAAAATAATGTAGTGGAAATGTTTTATAAAAATCTGGGAAAAATTCAGGAAAATAAAATTTCTTTAGTGAAATTCTCACAATATATTATAGATGAAAATGGATCTCAGACAAGAAATCCTACTCATATGGAGAATATTGTTTCTTCAAAAGATTTTTTAGTTAAAAAAATAAGCAGCCAGTTTCCCAATAGTTTATCAGAAAATATTTTCAGTAAAGAAATCTATCAGAAATATAGATTTAAAAAATTTCCTTTGGCATGGCATTCCGATGATCTGGCCATCCTTGAGTTTTCAGATCTGAAGGATTTTTTGTTTATACACGATGCAAAAGTAGGAGTAAGAATTTCAAGCGAGAGTATTTCAGGAATGGACAACTCTACGAGAGATAAGCAATTGGCTACTTACTTATTCTGTGAGCATATTATTAAAAATTATTATACAATATTTCCTGAAAATTTCATCGAATTACTATTAAAGAAATACCGTGAAATTATATGGAGAAACGGTTTTGATATTAATATAAATTTCACTAAAATTTATATTAATCAAAGAAACTTTTTCAGAGCACTTTATGCAATTAAAATAAAACATGATTTGCAAAAAAGAATCAAAAAATTTAAAAAAATATAAGCTATGTGCGGAATAGCCGGAATTATAACCCATAATGCCAGAAACTATCAAAATGAAATTCAAAGGATGACAGATGCCATCGCCTATCGTGGCCCGGATTCTTCACATCATGAGTTTTATGACAATGCGGCTTTAGGCCACCGCCGACTTTCGATTATAGATCTTTCTGAAAACGGAAAACAACCCATGTTTTCCAGTACAAAAAAGGAATGCATCGTTCTGAATGGCGAAATTTATGGCTATCAGGCTATAAAAGATCAGTATGCTGATTATTCTTACCACGGAAGTTCAGATACCGAAGTGGTGCTTGCCATGTATCAGAAAAAAGAAAAAAAACTGATCCATGATCTGCCCGGAATGTTCGCTTTTGCAGTTTGGGACGAAGAAAAGCAGGAGCTGTTCTGTGCAAGAGACCGTTTCGGAGAGAAACCCTTCTATTATGCTGTTGGTAAAAACGGTGAGTTTATTTTTGCTTCCGAAATTAAAGCTATTCTCGCATCAGGATTAATAAAACCTGAAATTGATAAAGCACAGATCGCCTATTATTTAAAAAACGGCTACATCCATCCCCATAAGACAATTTATAAAAATATTTTCAATCTTAAACCTGCCCATACTCTGGTATATAAAGCAGGAAAAATAGATATAAAACCTTACTGGACCATTCCTGCTGAAACGTCCAAACTGAGCATGGATGAGAGTATTGAAAAATTTAAATATCTTTTAGATAATGCGATAAAGAAACAAATGGTAGCCGATGTTCCCGTAGGTTCTTTTCTTTCAGGAGGACTGGATTCCAGTACCATTGTTGCCGTTGCTTCAAAATATAAAGAAAATATAAAAACATTGGTGTACGGTTACGAAAGTGGAGATCTTAACGAGATGCCGTATGCACAGGCTATTGCAGATAAATATAAAACAGACCATCATATCCTTTTAGATAAGAAACAGAAGATTTCTGAAACTTTACAGGAAGTCTATTCGTACATGGACGAGCCATTGATGGACTCTTCCCTGCTCCCTACCCATCTTATTTTCAAAGAAGCGGCAAAAGATCTGAAGGTCATCCTCTCAGGAGATGTAGGTGATGAGCTGTTTGGAGGCTATTCTTTTTATAAATACAACATCAATCTTTCCCAAAAAGGCTATTATCCGGGATATCTTTCAAAGATGATTCTTCTGGCCGGCAAATTCAGGGATATGGGTTCCGAAAGACGTCTCAGAGCTGAATTTACCGATACCTTAGATTATCATCAGAATAAAGTAAGAAATCATTTCTCTGTTTCCGAAATCAGACAACTGGGAATCAGCGATGACATTCCCGGACAGGACTTTAGTTTTAAACCATCGAATGAAGACTTCAATGATCTCATGCGGATCGATCTGGAAAAGTATGTCCCTGCCAATATGCTCCTGAAAGGTGACAGAACCTCTATGTACAATTCTGTGGAAGTACGAATTCCTTTTCTGGATATCGATTTTGCGGAATTCTGCATCCAGATGCCATGGCAATACAAAGTGAATTCAACGGAAGATAAAATCATATTGAGAAAGGCCTATTCCCAAGCCTGGACAGAAGAAATTGCAGTCCGTAAAAAGAACGGCTTCGGGGCTTCTGTAAAAGAATGGTTCAAAGAACAGGAACTTCAGGATTTAAGTAAAGACCTTCTAGAAAATAAAAACAGCTATATTTTTGAGTTTTTAGATTTTAACGAAGTACAGAAAAAACTGAATCAGCACCACCAGCATTGGAGCCTGCTGATTTTAGCGCTCTGGTTTCAAAATAATAAAAAACATTTACAGTAATATGAGAATAGGACTGGCAGAAAATGGCTATCCCATTAAAAGAAATATTTTAAATAAAGTTTCTGAATTCGACTATGTTTTCCTAAGAAAGAATAACAATCTTTTTCATTCATTATCTACTGTCAGAAAAATTTTATTCAGAAAAAAGACGGATATTGAAGGACGGTATTTCTTTTATCAGAAACCTAAAATTGATATTCTTCATCTTTATAATGATATCAATTATTCCTCCCAGAAATGGGTAACTTCTTTTGAGACTCTTGTTCCGCGTTTCCCTGAAACTAAAGATGATCATCAGAAAACTAAACCTCAGCATATCCGTAATGAAAAAACAGAAAATGCCCTCAAGCAGATCTGCAAAAAGAACTGCCTGGGAATTATCTCAATTTCAAATGCATCGGCCAATATCCAGCGGGAGCTTTTAAAAAACTACCCTGAATTTCAGGAAATTATAAAATCTAAACTTTCAGTGATTCATCCCTCTCAGGAAATCATTCCCAGAAATTCACAGGAGATCTACCAAAACAGGGAAATCTTTAATCTTATTTTTGTAGGTACGCAGTTTCATTTAAAAGGAGGCCCTGAAATGATAGAGGTTTTGAAAAAATTAAGACAGAAATACAGTTTCAGGCTTAGCATTGTTTCATCTTTTAAAACGGACAATTACGTAACCAGGGTCACTGAAAAAGAAGCCCTAGAAACCAAAGAAATGCTGAAAAAAGAAGAATGGATTGATATTTTTGAAAATATCCCTAATGAAAAAGTATTAGAGCTTATTAAGCAGTCACATATCGGTCTTTTGCCCACGTGGTCGGATACCTATGGATTTTCTGTTCTGGAAATGCAGGCAGCGGGCGTTCCTGTAATTACGACAGATATACGTGCCCTGCCCGAGATCAATAATGAAGATTGCGGCTGGCTTATTCATCTTCCTCAGAACCGTTTAAAGCAGGCTCTTTATTTTACTGATGAACAGCGGGAAGAACTAAAAAGAACCCTGAAAGTACAGCTTGAAAATATTTTGGAAGGGATTTTTACAAATCCGGAACAGCTGCCTGAAAAGTCAGCAAATTCTCTGGACAGAATCAAAAAGAACCACGATCCTCTTATTGTCAGTGAAAAATTAAAAGCAATATACAGTAAGGCATGAATATCTCTGTAATTATACCTGTTTACAATGCCTCCGCCTTTTTGGAGAAAGCGGTAGATTCTGCTTTACAGTTTGATGAAATAAAAGAAATTGTATTGGTTGAGGATAAATCCACCGACAATTCATTGGAGGTCTGTCAAAAACTGGTCTTAAAAGATTCAAGAATTAAATTATATCAACATCCGGATAAAGGAAATCATGGAGCAGGAGCCACAAGAAATTTAGGGATTGAAAAAGCCGGCTCTGAGTTTATATCTTTTCTAGATGCTGATGATTACTATCTTCCCAACCGTTTTGAGGCAGAAAAAGAAGTTTTTAAAGAACAAAAAACGGAAGGTGTTTTCGGAGCTATCGGCGTAGAATATTTATCAGAAAAAGGCAGAAAAGAATTTCAGGATAAATTTAAAGATCTATCACTGACCACCGTTAATTTCCCTGCGGAAGGTGAGACTGTTTTGAAAGGTTTATTAGGCTTGACTCCTAAAGTTTTCGGAACATTCTTTCATCTGAATACGCTTACTATAAGAAAATCAGCGGTAGTGAAAAACAATCTTCGCTTCAACGAAAACCTTCGGGTACATCAGGACTCCGATTTTATCATTAAACTGGCCTATCACTGCTATTTAAAGTCAGGAATTATAGATAAAGCTATTGCGATAAGAGGAGTTCATGACAATAACAGGATTACAAAAATTATAAGATATTCACCACAATACAATCAGAGACAGTTCCTATTATGGAAATCTTTGCATGACTGGGCAGGTGCCAATCCGTTACCTGCAGACTGTAAAAGAAAGATTTATCTGACTTATAAATCATTTGATCTATCCTTAAAAACAGGATTAAATAAATATTTTTGTACCTTTTTAGAGGTAATCAAAGACCCTCAAATATTAAAAACACAATATCGTTTTACCTATCTCAACCGATAATCATGAAAATATCCGTAATCATTCCCGTTTATAATGCTGAAGAATATGTCTCGCAGGCTGTAGAATCGGCTCTTCAGTTCCAAGAAGTATATGAGGTTATCTTAATTGAAGATAAGTCTCCGGATAACGCCCTGCAGGTTTGCCAGAAATTAGCCGGACAATACGAGAGGGTTAAACTTTACCAGCATCCCGACAAAGGGAATCACGGTGCGGGAGCTTCCAGAAATTTAGGAATGGAAAAAGCAACAGGAGATTTTATTGCATTCCTGGATGCGGATGATTATTATCTGCCCAACAGATTCGATGCTGAAAGGGAACTTTTTAAAAATCCTGAAGTAGAAGGCGTATATGGGGCTATCGGGGTAAAATATTATTCGGAGAAAGCCAGGGAACAGTATTATCCTATTTATAAGGACAAATTGGATACGGTATACAAAAAAACCAATCCTGAAGATGTTTATCTGGGGCTGATCAGTTTACGCGGTACTTTCGGGCTTATTCATTTGGATACCTTAACCTTAAGAACAGCTTCTCTTTCCAAGATGGACAGGTTTTTCGAAACCTCACTCAGACTTCATCAGGACTCGGAAATCACCATAAGATTTGCCTATTATCTTAAGCTTTATACAGGCATTAATGATCAGGCGGTTGCCTTAAGAGGAGTACACGAAAATAATAGGATCACAAAAGTGGATTCAGGGAAGATAAACCCGGCGAAAACGCGTGTTTTACTTTGGAGAGAACTGAATACATGGGCCGAAAATGAAAAAACTGTCCCGGAAAACGTAAAACTGCACATCAACAGAATGCTTCGCAGTTTTGAGATTGCCATCGCCCCGACTTTCAAAAAATGGGGAATGATCGCTAAATATCTGGTTACAGATTATCCAAGTATCCGTTCGGGCCTATTCAATATTAATTTCAGGAAAAATTTATTTTAACATTTTCTTATCCAGAAGAATAGAATCAGCAATCTGGGCAGTAAATACTTTCCCGGATTCTTTGTACATATGATTTCCGTCTGTATAGATGTACTTATCATATTGTGAAGAAAAGTCAAGAAATTTCACGTTATTTTTCTTGGCAAGGGATCCTATTATATCATTAAAATCAGGGGAGAAAGCATTCTCTATATCCATAACCCCTTTA
Source organism: Chryseobacterium sp. NFX27 (assembly GCF_049887855.1). Lineage (NCBI taxonomy): Bacteria > Pseudomonadati > Bacteroidota > Flavobacteriia > Flavobacteriales > Weeksellaceae > Chryseobacterium > Chryseobacterium sp. NFX27. The sequence goes on from NZ_JAGEKK010000006.1 coordinate 93,449, forward strand.
AAACCAGGAATTCTGACAATATAAACAGTTCCTTTGGCATCAAGGTATTTAATGATATCTTCCAACGCGTTCAGTCTGTCCTGGGATATTTTCTGAGTGTTCGCAAATTCCTTATACTGGATTATTTTGCTGGCTTCTCTTTTTCTTAAATCAGCCGGATTGATATCAACCGTTACTTCCATCCATCCGTTTTTATGAAGATAAGTATTGGATTTCCCTATGGCTTCCCTGTCATTGTAGATATTAAACCAGCTTTTAGGGTAATGTTTTAAAAGATACTCATAATTGGGCGCGATATCATAAAAATGCATGTCTGCCAATGAGGAAGTATTTTCTGTATATTCTTTTGCATCTTTAACATCTTTACCTGTGGATACATTCCAGGGATTAACAGTCAGGATAAAGATGCCATCTTGGGTATCAGGATTAAGTTTTTTCCTTAAGGCTTCAAGATATATCTGTCCGTATGGTGATTCGGTAAGGTTGAGGGAAAAATTATCAAATCTCCTGTCTTTAAACTTACCGTCTAAAACATCGGGCACCAAAGCCTGGGAACCGCGGGAATCGCCCAGAATTATATTGGAAGGCTTGGGACCTGTAAAATGTCTGTAATTATCATCCGTATTACCATCTGCATAACTTCCCAGCCACAATAAAACAGCAGCAACGGCAAGAATATAAAAGGATATTTTAAATAAAAACTTCTTCATATCAGAACTGTTCATAGATGAAACTAGTATTACCAAACACACCGAAATATAAAATCATGAAAATAAGAAAAACGTAAAAAACTCTTCTGGTAAAAGGTTTAAATCTGCTGATTTCAAGACCGTGTTCTTTATCTTTATTCAGCCAGTCTATCAATATTATAATTCCTATTAATCCTAAAATTTTAATTTTCATAAACTCCGGAACCGAAAAAACAGAAAGACTGAAAATCCTTCCGTACATTCCCACTGCATCAGTAAGGGTTGGCGCAACGAAAAGTATCAGGGCAAAACAAACCATTGCCATTGTCAGCAAAATATTTCCCAATTCCTTAAAGGTAGGAACAGACTTTGAAAACTTTTTCTTCTTATTCAGTTTATCATTCAAAATCAATGGAACATAATAAAGCCCGTGAAGCAGACCAAACAGGACAAAGGTAAATCTTGGCCCATGCCAGGCTCCGATTAATATAAAGTTCAGAATAATTGCAGCAATCAGTCCTTTCTTTTCATAATCCCTGAACTGAATAACCAAAGGGGTAAAAACATATTCGGTAAGCCATGAAGTCAGGGAAATATGCCATTTCCTCCAGTATTCTGCAATATTTTGCGCAAAGAGTGGAAAAGCAAAGTTCTTCGTGATCTTAAATCCTAAAAGTCTGGCAAAACCTATTGCCATATCAGAATACCCTGAAAAATCAGCATACATCTCAAAAAGGAATAAAATCATTCCGTAAGCAACCGTACTTCCTGAAAGATGATCATAGTTCTGAAATATTTCCTGTGTAACAGGACTGATACTGTTGGCAACAACTAATTTTTTAAATGCTCCCAAAAGAATCTGTCTTGCAGCATCTGAGCCGTTTTCCAGCGTGAAAATTCTTTCTTTCTTTAATTGTGGCAATAACAGTCCAGCCTTATCAATAGGTCCGGAAGTCATACTCGGAAAGAAAGCAATATAATTAAAGAATGCCAGTATATCTGTTTCTGCCTTCAATTTATTATTCTTAATATCAAGCAGATAGCTTATCATTCTAAAGGTATAGAAACTGATTCCCAAAGGAAGAATTATGGTTAACGTAAGTGTACTTTTAATCTTGAATAACTCTGCAAAAGAGTCTATGAAAAAATTAAAATACTTAAAATAAAACAGGGTTCCAATAGAAAAAAGAAGTCCCAGATTGACTAAAAGCTTCTTTTTTCCGGGAGTTTTAGTCTCAGAAATTTTTAATCCCAAATAATAACTGACCCCTGAGCTTATGATCAAAAGTATTAAAAACCTCCAGTCCCAATTTGCATAAAATACATAGCTGGCCAATAATAAAAATATATTCTGAGCTTTAAGCTTTTTACCTAAAACCCACCAATACACAGCAAATACAACTGAGAAAAAAAGGATGAATACTAATGATGTAAACTGCATTAGTTACTGTTTAAAAGTTCAACAATTCCATAAGAAAGCATCAGGAAAGCAACTTTCCGGTTATTAAAAAGAATAGCTTCTTTGGGAGGGGAAATTAGCATGCCTCCGTTTTGGGTAAGATGTTCTATTGTCTTATCAATATCTTCAACTTCATAGCAGATATGGTAGTACGAAATTCTCTTTTTCAAAAGATTTTCTACAGGTTTTCCGGAAACAAACTCAATATTTAAGCCGTCTTCCACTGTAACCATACAAAGCTCCGCCTGTTGATTCGGATCAAAGACAACAGGAGTTTCTTCTACAATAGTATGAAGCTGCCTGATATTTTGGAGTTCTGCCTGTATATCTTTACAGGCAACTCCAACATGATGAAATTTCATTATAGTTTTGAAGCTATAGAATCAGCCATTTCACCTACATTATTCCATCCCTGAATTTCAGAAGAGGTAAAACGTATTCCAAAAGCTTTTTCAACGGCTACAATTAACTGAATATGGGAAAGGGAATCCCATTCTTCCACATCTTCGGCTGTCGTTTCAGCATTTAATACAATTTCTTCATTATCCAATTCGTCACGAAAGACATTGGTAAGCTTTGATAAAATTTCGTTCTTATCCATGTTTTTAATTTAATTTTTATTAATGATATATACTTCTTTTGACTGATATTCGTTAACATTCAAAATCCACTGCCCATTATGCTCAGTAAACCCTAATCTTTCATAATGATCTTTCACCATCTGGTTTTTTGCAGTAGGAAGGTATTCTCCCATAACATGTTTGAATCCGTGCTTTTTGGCAGTTTCCACAATGGTATTCAGGGTAAAATCTTCCATTCCTCTTTTAAGCACACGGCAGCTCATCAGCCAGGTGTCTATGAAAAGTATTTCCGGATCTTTCTTTTCCAAAACAATAACACAGATCAGCCCATTGTCACCATATTTATCTTCCAGTGTGAAAGAAATAGTGTGGTGCTCCTCGGATTTGATCAGGGTGTCGACATCCTGTTCCGTGTATCTCACAGTTCTTAAATTAAACTGGTTGGAACGCTGTGTCAGCTGTGAAACTCTAGGTTTTGAAAAGCTGTCGAAAGATTTCACATCCGAAACCATATTCATACTTTTCAGGAAATCTTTAACATTGGTAAAACTGTCCAGATCGACCGCTCTCTGTGCTTCCACCTGGTATTGTTTGGTTCTCTCTGCATCATTTTCCGAGAAACTGGATGTTTCAAAAAGGTTCAGACTGTATAGATATTCCAGATATTCTGCCGGATCTTCGGGCAGCTCAGGAACGCAGACTTCAGGAAGGTTTTCGCGTACAATATTTCTTTCAAACGGATTGTCATCAAGGAATACCAGGGAATCAAATCCAATATTAAGAATGCTTTGGATTTTTCTGATATTATCCGCTTTATTATCCCAATTAGCTACGAAAACAGCAATATCATCCAGTTTAAGGACCATATCGGGATGTTTTTCAAAAGGCTCTTTGGCTTTATCTTCATCATTCTTGCTGCAAACCGCCAAAATTACACCTCTTCTCTGAAGAGCCTTGATCCAGTACTGAAATTCGGTAAACGCTTTTCCTATTCCCAGACTTCCTATCTGGATCTTTTCCAGGCCATCATCTCCGATAATTCCGCCCCATGTGGTATTATCCAGATCCAGGATCAGACATTTCTTAAACTTTCCTTCCAAAGAAGAAATAATTCCGGTGATATGGTGGGCAACAATCGGAAGCGCGTCCAGTGAAAGCACCATTTCTGTGTTCACATAGATGTTTGGAGAAAACATAAAGTCTCTTCCCCATTTATTCTGAATCGAAAGTAAATCTGCAATAAAGAAGTTATCATTTTTGATCGCCAGTTCCGCCGAAAGCAGATAATTCAGCTTATTCAGCTGGAAAACAAAGGACGACTCTACTTTATTGGAAAAGTTTCCGAAGACCTGATTATCTATTCCCGGAAAATTACAGTAGATCACTCTGCTTTTGGTTCTGTTCTGGATAGTTTGGTACAGGTTCTCAATATAAGAGATTTTCTGCTCTGCAAAAGCAGCCTGTGTATCATATGATTTATAATATTGACTTAATAGTTTGTGAGTGGATTCAAAAATGATGGTATAATCTGCATTAAACTCATAATATTCTGAGGAAGGATCCAGAATCTGCCGTGAGATCTGACCGAAATCAGCTTCGAAAATCTCAAATTCAAAGCCTTCGTTCACAGCGGTACCCTTCAAAGCAACATTGAGAAACTGTGTAGCAGTGTCACCAAGTAATGCCACCTTAATTTTTTTAAGCTGAGGGAGGTCTCTGCGGAGTGCTTTTTTCAGTTCCGAAAACGTTTTGTACATGATTCTTTTATTTACTTAAGATAGGATTGTACTCGTTCTCAATGCTGGCAGTTCAGTCTTATTTCTTTTAAAGCCTTCCGTAAGTTCCGGATCTTCAGTATAACTGAATGCTGTACATATCTTGAAAATATTTGTGTTTTTCTTCATTGTGTTTGTTTTGCTGCAAAAATAAAGATTTTATCTGATATTTAGTTTTTTAATAAGATCCCTAAGCGGTTTTTCAACAAATTGATAGAACAGCATCGAGACCATGATAAGAACAGCAAGATAAATCCAGAAAACACTGTTAATATCAAATTGATAATCCTGCTGTTTCAGAATTTCCCTCAGGATATACAAAATGGGAATATGGGTAATATAAACAGCATAGCTCACTTCACCCAGGTACTCCAACGGCTTTAATGAGAGAATTTTTGTAACTCTTCCGTTATTCCATGAGATTAAAAGAATAAGCGGAATAAAAAGTACGGCCATAAGTCCGTTATGATAAAAAAGAGGAACAAAAATCAGCGAAAGCATCACCCCTGCAAAGACCAGAATGACAGGAATATCATAATTTTTCTGCTTAAAATGATTCACGAAGAACAATCCTGCAAGATTTCCTACCAAAAATTCACTTACATGCATCAGCGGAAAATAATACAGAAACTCATGGCTTTCTGTATGCGGTCCCTTATAGGATGGTGAAGCTTCATAAAGATGGGAAAATACCTGGGTAATAATCCACAGCACAATACCCGCCACCCAGATGCTTTTATTTCTTTTTGAATAAAAATAATTATAAAGTACAGGAAAAATCAGATAAAACAGAAATTCCACAGAAATAGACCATCCCGGAAAATTCAGGATCATAGCCTTACCCGGTATCCAGCTCTGCAGCCCGAACAGATATAAAAAAATATTGATAATACTAAAATTTGAGTATCTGGTTACGAGATAAAGAAGTAACCCAACTCCATATAACGGATAGATCCTTGCAAACCTGTTTTTATAATATTCAATATATTCTATTTTCTCTTTATTATGATACGCAACGATCATAATAAAACCTGAAAGAATAAAAAAATAGCTCACTCCCACGTTGGCTTTTAAAAAGATATTTGAAATATAATCTGTCTTATAAACAAACATATCTTTATTGAAATGAGAAATAACTATAGCTATAGCTGCAAGGAATCTGGTAAAGGTAATCTGGCTTATCTTCATTCACAAGGACTGTTCAACAGCTTTATAATAGTTTAAGGACAAGGGGGAAAAATCTTTTCCCGTCATGAAAATATACGGTTAAAGCATTATAACACATTCTTCTCTAAAACTACTTGACAAAAACGCCGATATACTTTCCTTCATATTCCACTACTGTTGTTTCTATGCTGTTTTTTTCACAGAAATCCTGGTAAGCAGAATTGTCACCAATATCGTCACTGATAAAAACGCCCCCTTTTTTCAGATGCTTATACAGTTCATCATAGGCCCACATTCTACCGTTGTAACTTTTATCAGAGTCATAATGAAGAACATCAAAAACTGAATTTTCAGCAAAAATTTTTGGCAGTGATTCTTTATCTGCAAAACGGAATAATTTCCAATTGTTTTTAAGATGTTGAGGAACAACGCAGCCCACATATTGGTCTCCATCCTGCGCCAGATACGGCATATCTGAACTGTACAGTGTACCTTCTCTTTTTGTGAGAGACAGAAGTGAAGCCAGAGACGACCATCCATAGGCTACACCTGTTTCCACCACATGCTTTGCATCGGCAAATTCGCACGCATAATACATCAGTTCCAAAGCTCCCGGGCCGCCCATTTTTACAGGACATTCTTTTTCCCGCTGTTCTGCCGTTCTTAAAACTTCCGCATAATCGGTACGGAAAGCACTTATTTCAAGACCGAATAGTTTTGAAACAGCCTCTTTCTGGGACATTGCTTTTCCTGCAGCCCACGAATTTGTTTTTTCCTTGCCTTTGAAAGCATTCCCCCTGTTGACTGTATTTTTAATAATTTTCCGGCCTAGTTCCGGATAAAGATCGGGTCTTTTCAAATACCCTATAAACGTTTTGAGAACCCTTGTTATTTCACTCACTGTGTTGTATTTAATACCGCAAAAATAAATATTTTTTTCTCATTTATGTAAAAACAGATTATATTTGTGAGACTCAAATGAAATAAAAAAACAAAAGCTCCTCTATGTTCTACAATTTTTTCGAAAAAATATACAGATGGCAGCAGCTTTCTATCCTGAAAAAAAACCCTAAAGTATTTTTTGAAAATATCAGATTGGGGGTCGGTGGACGCTTTATTCTTGATAAGAACATAAAAAAAATAAGCATCGGAAAGTCGGTGGAATTCAGAAACTACACCTGTATTCTGGTGATGGAAGATGCCAGCTTAGAAATAGGTGATCACTTTTTCATGAATAATTTCTGCTCTATCAACTGTCTGGAACATATTTCAATTGGTGAAAATACATTGTTTGGTGAAAATGTCAAACTTTATGACCATAACCACACGTATGAAACTTCTCCGGCATTCAAACTCTATCCGTCTAAATTTACTAAAGCTCCTATCAAAATAGGCAGCAACTGCTGGCTGGGAAGTAACGTTACTGTCCTGAAAGGTGTTACAATAGGCGACAACTGCATTATCGGAGCAGGATGTACCATATTCAAAGATGTTCCTGCCAATACGCAGGTTGTTAATAAACAGGATTTAGTATTTAATTCCCTTTAAAATTCAGATGAAATTCTCAATACTTATCGCCCATTACAATAATGCTATGCTGTTCAAAGACTGTTACAGCTCACTGCTTACTCAAACCTACAAAAATTGGGAAGCCATCATTTTGGATGATGCTTCGTCTGAAGCTGAAAAGACAAAGATAAAAGCCCTCATTGCCGGTGACGAACGGTTTAAATTTTTCGAAAATGAACAAAATTCCGGTGTGGGAGTTACCAAAAGCAGGCTTATTGATCTTGCGTCAGGCGACATCTGTGGTTTTGTTGATCCTGATGACGCTATTCTTCCCCATGCTATTGAAAAGGCCGTAAGTGTATTTGCAAAGAAAAAAAATGTGGTACTGGCTTATTCACGATTTATGAGCTGTGATAAGAATCTGAAGCCCATTGCTCCGTTTAGATCTGCCATGCAGGTTCAGAATAAAGATCCCTATTTTTTTAATTATCCTATTCAGATTGCTCATTTTGTAACGTTCAGAAAAGATATTTATGAGCAAACTGAAAAGATGAATGCTGCACTGAAGATCTCGGAGGATCAGGATCTCTATTTAAAGATGTATGAAAAAGGTGATGTTTATTTCATTGACGACACCAATTATCTTTACAGGACCCATACAGGCGGAATTTCACAAAACGAGAATAAAACAAAGTCGTACGAATATTTTGCCCAGGTAGTTTTCAACGCAATGAAGCGGAGAAATATTAAAAGCATAAACGGAATGAAAGTTCCGGAAACCTATGCCGGACAGCAGGAGATTTTCAAACTATTGGAGTACCAGAATTCAGTTCCATATAGGATAAAAAGAAAAATCTCCATTACTTTACAAAAACTTTTCAGGTAATGTCAGTAAAAAATCAGAAAATAAAAGTTCTTTTCCGACACCGTTCTATGGAGATGGGCGGCGTGGAAAAAGTGATTCTCAGTATCCTCAACAATCTCAATCCTGAAAAATTTGATATAACAGTATGTCTGAATATGAATCAGGGTGAACTTAGAAATGAATTCCCGGAACACGTTAAAAAGATATATTTTACTGACGGAAAGGAAGATTTATCCAAAAATCCACTGATCTATAAACTTCAATTGATTCGCAGGAGACTGAAGCTTTCCCGCACTCTGAAAAACAATAAAATCTCTGACCAGTTGTTAGGGAACAAAAAATTCGATATCGAGATCGCTCCTACTTACTCAGCATTTTCATCTGTTACCAATTCCAGCAACCCAGCCTCTAAAAAATTGGGTTGGTTTCACTCTGAAATCAATTTACCTAAGCTACAGCCGCTGGTTCCTGATATTCTGGACAATTTCCCACAGTTTGACCACATGATTTACTGTTCACAGAAAATCAAAGATCTGATGCATACCTATTACCCGGAATTAAAGTATCCTGATGAAAGTGTAATAATTAATGCTATTCCTATTGATGAAATCAAGAAAAAAGCACAGGAAAAAATAGAATCTCTTCCTCAGGGCCCCGTTTTTGTTTCCGTAGGGCGCCTTCATGACAGAAAAGGATACCACAAGCTTATTGATGCCCACAAAAGATTAATTTATGAAGGTTTTCACCATAGCATTATTGTTGTAGGCAGCGGTGAAGAAATGAAAAATCTTACAGAGCAGATCCGCATGAATAATGTTCAGGATACCTTTATTTTAAGCGGCAACAAGATGAATCCTTATCCCTATGTAAAAAATGCGGATTATTTCATTCTGCCCTCCGAATCTGAAGCATGGCCACTGGTGATCGCTGAAGCTTTAATCCTTCAGAAGCCCATTATTGCTACTGATACAGGAGATGTGGGGGTGATGATCAAAGACAGAGAAACCGGTTACCTCATCAATTATGATACGAATGAGATGTATGCTGCTATGAAGACTTTCTTAACAGATCCGGAGCTTATTGCCAGGATCAGAAAAAACCTGGAAACCATAGAGGACCAGTTTGACAATCAGAAAATCTTTGATGCGGTGGAAGAAATTCTTGAAGATCTTTACAGAAAAAATTAATGCACGGAATATCCTCCGTCTACCACAAGATTCGAGCCCGTGATCCACTTTGAAGCATCCGAAAGCAGGAAAATGCAGGCGTTGGCTACATCTTCTGGCTGGCCTATTCCTAGCGGGTGTTTTTTAAGGATCTCTTCTGCAGCGTCTTCACCAATATTTTCAAACATTTTTTCCAGTATCGGAGTATTTACCATCGCCGGACTTATGCTGTTGACTCTTGTTCCACCCCTTGCAAGCTCCATAGCCATGGAACGTGCTCCCGCAATTACGGCACCTTTACTCGCTGAATAGGCTGTTTTCCCTATTTCGCCTACCATTCCTGCTACTGAGGAAACAAAGACAAAACTGGAAATTTCGTTTTTATATTTTTTGAGGGATAAAATCCTGGCAATTTCAAACCCCGCAATCACATTGACTGCAAAAACATCTGTGTAAAGCTGGGAAGTATGCTTTTTCAGCGGAAGTGTTTTTTCTATTCCGGCACAGTGGATAAATCCGGAGACCTTACCTAAAACCGATATTTTTTCAGCAATCAGCTCTTCAAGATTTGCAGTATTGGTAATATCTGCCATAATGGTTTCTGCCTTGGTATCCGGAGCCAGCATAGATACTGTTTTCTGCAGCTCTTCACTGTTTCTGGCAATAAGGATAAGACCTGCCCCGCTCTTGCTGCATTCTACAGAACAGCTTCTCCCAATACCGGAAGAAGCGCCTGTAATAAGAATTATCTTATCTTTTAAAGAAAACGGATTCACTAATCTTCGAAATTTTCTTCACCAATAATATTCATGAGATCAGAAACAGTCTCTATATCTTTAAAATAATTTGCATCAATTTTCTTATCGAAACTTTCATCAACAAAAGCAATGACAGAAAGAAGACTGATGGAATCATAACTTTCCAGCTGTCTCAGGTTTGTGTCAATTGTTAATGCTTCTTTTTCTTCTAATTCTTCTTGTAATTTCTCTAAAAAAACGGACGTCTTCATATATTTTTATTTTACCAATTTATATTACTTCTTTAAATGTTCAGCACGGTTGCTCCCCAGGAATATCCCACGCCAAAACCGGCCATTAATACCCTGTCTCCTTCTTTCAGCATTCCTTTATCCATCATATCTTTCAGGGCAATGGGAATGGTTGCGGACACTGTATTTCCTGTGTTCTCCATATTGATATAAAACTTTTCTGCCGGTATTTTGGTTTTCTTCCTTAAATAATTCAGCATAAAAGAATTGGCCTGATGAAAAACAAAATGATCAATATCTTCCATCGTCAGCCCATTTTTTTCTAAAGTTTCTTTTATCAGTCCCGGGATATTTTCAATAGTAAAATTAAAAATTTCGGGTCCGTTCATGTAAAGATTCTCCGGACCAAAATCATGTTCAGGATTAAGTTCAAAATCTTTTTTGAAAGCTCCTTTCTTTACAATAAGATTTTCAGCACCACTTCCGTCTGTGCCCAGACAGAACTGATAATCCCTGGCATTGTCATCCTTCTCCACAATTACAGAGGCCGATGCATCTCCGAAAATACTTCGGTTGGCTTTATCTTTACTATTGATATGCTTTGTATAAGTTTCTGATGTGATCAGTAAAATACTTTCCGCAATACCGGCTGCTATTAATCCTTTAGCAAAAGCCAGTCCATAAATGAATCCGGAACACCCAAGATTAAAATCCATTGCTCCAATATTTCTTCTGAGGCCAAGCCTGTCCTGAAGAATACAGGCCGTAGTGGGAAGAAAATAATCCGGGCTCTGGGTACAAAAGAGGATAAATTCTACCTTATTCCTGTCATAACTTTCGAAAATCTTTTCTGAAGATTTTACAGCAAGTTCCAGAACAGTTTCTTTGTCTGAAGAAATATGGCGCTGTCTTATCCCTACTTTTTCAAGAATTCTATCAGAACTCCAATCAGGAAATTCTTTCTCAAGATCCTCATTGGTAAGAACCTTACCGGGCAAATAATATTCTATTTTGGAAACTTTTATCATAGAAATTCTTTTTCTTTGTAAAAATAAAAAACAAATTCACAATAATGATGCTCCTATTCAGAATCATATTGAAAATCCGTTCCCTATATGAAGACATGGTGAAAAATGCAGCGATAAAAGTGGCCATTCATCAAGGCATGAAAGTGGGCGACAATCTGTATGTTCAAGGTATTCCAAACTTTGGCTCAGAATGTTTCCTTATAGAAATGGGTGATAATGTAACGATTGCAGAAGGTGTTTCTTTCATCAATCACGGCGGAGATGGCCGGGTAACCAAAAGAATTGAAAAGTATAAAGACGGAAGAACTTTCGGAAGAATAAAAATCGGTAACAATACCTTTATTGGAAAAGGAACTATTCTTTTACCCGGAGTTTCTATTGGGAGCAATTGTATTGTAGGCTCATTAAGTGTTGTCAGCAGCTCTATTCCTGATAATTCAGTGTATGCAGGAGCTCCTGCAAAATTTATCTGTACAATTGAACAATATGGCGAAAAATTATTAGCCAACAACACCATTTACCCTTTAGAGTTAGAAGCAGACCGGTCTGCCTTAGAACAATACCTTATCAAAAATCTCCCTCATAATTATAAACCTGTAAAAAAATAAATGTCACAAAAAAAGAAAGTCCTTATTCGTATAGGTTCTCTCCGGCATGGCGGCGCAGAAAAAGTTCTCATCAACTTTCTCAAAAACCTTCCTGAAGACAAATATGAAATAGACCTGCTGATCAACCTTTATACAGGAATGTATATCAAGGAGGTTCCGTCGTGGGTCAACCTGCAATATCTCCTGAAAGGTGAAATGATTACCACCAACAGACCTCACGAAATTCCTGTGAAAGCATTCAGGGTGCTTTACCAGAAACTGTTTCTCTGGTTCCCGGCTCTTCTTTACCGGTTTATTCTAAAAAATAAAAAGTATGATGTGGAAATAGCTGCTATCCACGGAATGTACAGAGAACTTCTTTCCAGCCCTCAAAAGGATTCAAAAAAAATCATCTGGATACAGAACGATATTTTTAATCTGAAAGAATATACACCAAATGTGATCAGACAGCTTTTCAGGTTTGACAGGATACTGGTTATTTCTAATAAGCTGAAAGAGGAAATGCAGAAAGCTTCACAAAATGAAAGAGAAAAACAGGCAGTTATTAAAATTTATAACCCGATAGATAAAGATGATACTCTAAATAAAGCGAATACGGTAATCGATGACTATCCTTTCTCCAATACTATTCCCACTTTTATTACGATTGGAACTGTTTATCCGCAGAAAGGCTATGACAGGCTTCTTGATGTACATAAAAAACTGACTGACGAGGGATTGAAGCACCAGATCATCATTATTGGTGATGGTTTTGATTTTGAGAACATTCACGCAAAGCTGAATCAGCTGGGTGTTCAGGAAACTGTAAAAATGCTCGGCTTCAGAAGTAATCCTTATCCTTATCTGAAAAAAGCTGATTTTTATGTGATGTCTTCAAGGCACGAAGGTTTCCCTACCATTATCGCAGAAGCTTTGATTTTGAATAAACCTATTGTCTCTACAGATGTTTCCGGAATAAAAGATCTTCTTCAGGAAGGAAAATTAGGCATTATTATTCCAAATTCTGAGGATGGAATTTACGAAGGGATGAAGAAACTTCTTACCAACCAGGAGCTTGCAGCTCATTACGAAAAAGAAATTGCAATGACTGATCTGCCTTTTGTACTGCAGAAATCTGTAGCACAGCTTCAGGAGATCATTGATGAATTATAAAAAATTAAAATGGGTTATACTGTCATACAAAAGGATTTTTACAGGGAGAGCGGAAAATGGCTTTCTTCATTTGGGATCTGGAAAAAGTGTATCAATCCGAATCTGCATTTCATTTATGTTTTGAGAAAAGCTCAGGAACATAATAAAAAGCCTGTTTTAGGAATATTCTGGAGATTTGTCCTCAGACATTACCAAATAAAATATGGCTATCAGATTTACCCTGAAACCGAGATAGGAGAAGGTTTTTACTTAGGCCACTGGGGTAGTTTAGTGATTAATCCCAAAGCTAAAATCGGAAAGAACTGTAATATTGCACAGGGGGTAACGATCGGCCAGCAAAACCGTGGTAAACTTCAGGGATTCCCTACAATTTGTGATGAAGTGTGGATAGGGGCCAACGCTGTGATTGTAGGTGGAGTTACCATTGGAAACAATGTTTTAATTGCCCCCAATTCGTATGTAAACTTTGACGTTCCCGCCAATTCAGTAGTCGTTGGAAATCCTGGAAGCATCTATTCAACAGAAAGGGCTACAGAAGCTTATATCAATAATAAAATATAGCAATCCATTTGTAGATTTATATCTAGGACCTGGCTTTTTTCTCAAAAAGCCAAATTCTCTATTGTGGGAAATTATTTTTTTATCGACTTTTGCTAAAGAATTAAAAATTCTTTCAAAAAAACGCATATAACTTTAAAAACACAAAACATGAAAAAAATTCACAATTCAGATATGAAGCAGCTTTCATATTGCCTCACTCACTTTTATCTCTGAATCTTATACTCTTAAGAATCTGATAAGCAAAAAAGATAATCTTGCATAAGAAATGATCAATATTTATGTATTGTAAACTTCAGGGCTTTATACACAAGTAGAGATCCGAACAAAAATCAGTATATATCTAGCCATTTCTTAAAAGGTTAATCTCTTATTTCTAAAAACACTTTAATTCTATACGTATGAAAAAAAAATCTACATTAAAGATTTTTGCTGCGGTATTTTGTATTGCAGCGTCTCATGCTTTTTCGAGGACAATACCCGTTCCGGAAATTAATGAGAACCTCAGCGGAACCAGCTTTAAAACACTAGTACCCCCAAGTGTTTACGACCTGGATCCTCTTATTATTGTTTCACAAAATGTGAATGAAAAAGGACTTGTCGTCATGAGCGGGCAGTTTTCCAAGCCTTTCACTGACGGTAATATTCTTCTTTCCATCAAATATCAGAATGCCCTTGGAGAATGGGTGACCGCATGGTGTAAAACACTATACTCTTACAATCAGTATAACGAAAACTTAAAAGCAGTTTTTGAATTACCAGCTTCTGCAAACACAACTTATAATTTAAAGATTGAATTAAGCTCAGACTCCGGCACAGCTAATTTCAGCAGCGTGTACTGGGGTAAAACAGTCAATCATTACAGGCTATCTGATTATTCAGCAGCCAATTGCGATCTGGATGAAAATGAATACACTATTCTTTTAACACCAAAGAAAGAAGGAACTCTTATCATGGATGTTAATGGAAAAGTAACGGGAATAAAAGACAGAGTGACCTCAGCATATTCATGGAACAAACTGGGACCCGTTATTATGAATAACAAAAAGGATGATAACGCTTTTTCACCTGTATCTCCAGCTTCAGTAATGGATAATGGTAATGGAAACAAATCCGTTAAAATGATCAATTCGGGAGTATCTGCTGATGTTTTGGGAGCAACACCTGAATTTATCTACCATGAAATGCCCGGACATCCGATCCCTTATTTATATACCTACAATGATCCCGTATATATGTTTGCCGGTAAATTCTCCATCAGTGGATTATTATTAAAATTCAGTCAGTGGCCTGGTGACCCTAACGGCCCCGGTCAACATGATTTCAGGAATCCTAACCAGCTGCAAAGCCGGTATTTCAATCTCTATAATACGATCTACGAAAAGCTTTCAGACTTCATTACAGATCAGGAGCCTGTTGTGGTGGTATCCAGCCAGGCAACCGGATTCAGGGTTTATAAAAGTGACGGACAGTTTATCAGTATAAAACCAGCAACCGGGCATAGTAACTATGGTGCATTATTCTTTGGATATGGTAACGATCAGGGGGGAGCAAGAAGAGGTCCGGGTTCTGAAAATCTAATTATTTCAAATACTCCTGAAATGACACTTTACGGGATGGGAGCCTTAAGAAACGACGCTACCAGCTCTTCACAGTCTGTAAGATCTCTTTCCGATATTGAGTCTGAAATTGCCCGGTTCATCAATTATGTAGGAATTTTCGGCAACGTAAAATTAAGTACAACAGATTGTGCAAATGCATGCTATACACTCAGTTCCGGAGCCGTTCCCGATAACAGTCCTGCAGACTGGACAAAAGCCCCAAACAGTTATATTTTCACAGGTAAAGATAAAAACGGAGCCTCGGTAGACGGTTTATATATTCCTGTAAAAAAAGCTTATGAAATGTGGTCCAGAGGTGGCGATTTCATGAAAGATGACAATGGTAATTATACACCTATTTCCTTACAAGGTATTGCAAAAGCAGGACTGTATTGGGAAGATGAACCGGGACTTATAAAATCTGTTACCTTAGAAGGCACAGGAGAAAATGCGAGGATCAAAGTAATGATCAATAAAATAAAAGAAGGTAACGCTGCTATTTCGTATAAAGTAAATGACAAAATATACTGGACATGGCACGTATGGGCTACTGACGACCCAGGAACCCATGGAAGCACTTACCATCATGGCTTTGAAAAAGACAAAGACGGAAATGTAGTGACCAACTGGAAATGGATGGATAGAAACCTGGGGGCTACTAATGCCAATTTTGTTGGAAACGACTGGCATAAATCTGCAGGTTTACAGTATCAATGGGGAAGAAAAGATCCGTTTCCATCTTTTGGATTAAAAGATTTAAGCCTCTACCCTATTAATGGAGAGATTAATTTAAATTACAATGATCCTGCTTTTCAAGCGAAATTCATAAAAATAAGAGGAAATAAGTATTCTGCTCAAATTAATACCGGAACAGATACACCTAACGGAAACATCAGATTCTCTATAGAAAACCCGATAAGTTTTATTGCAACACCTATTTATGTTGCCAAAAAAGGAGAAGCACTGCTGAATGATGGGGAAGATTTCTTAGCACAAAACAGCAATGACAGCTGGACACAGGTAGGTATGACGACTTGGTTTTCAAAAGAAAAATACAGAAAATTTATTCCTCCTTACCGCGAAAATATAATTGCCTGGGATCTTTGGGGAGATACACGTCAGGGGAATTATTCAGATATAGACGATCCTGCTGTTGGAGAATCCAGTTCCAGATATGCACTGAAGTCACCATATGACCCATGCCCATGTAACTGGAGAGTACCTTCAAGCTATTTTTCGGGAGGTAGAAATTCAGGCGTTCCAATGCCGGATGAAAACAGATACAGTCCTTGGGGAAAGCATACGGGAAATACGGTTGATCCGGAGTTTAACGCAACTTCATTAAATGCTGATTATCCGGGCATAAAGATTTATCCTCAGTTTGGATTTGATTTTTCAGGAGTTAACGGAATGAATTTGGGCAAATTTCCTATTAACGGAAATTATGAATCTTATCCGAATACAGCAAGTCCTCTAAAATATGGAACAGGATGGATCACACCGGTTATAAATTTCCAGGATCAGAGTGCAGACGGCGGGCTATTAACTACTACTTTCATTACTGCTTCTGAAATGATCAATCAGGTACGACAGCCTTCATTTGGAGCGGCTGGTTTGGCTTTAATTTCAGATCCGTTAAGCGCTTCTAAACCGAGACCGGGCTGGCACAGGTTCTCCAGCAGTGCATATACAGGCAGTGGTGGTGTCCGTTGTATTTATGATCCTAATGCCGCTTTTATGTCGCCGGCATTTGACACAAACTTTGTTTATTCAACGAATGAAACTTATTCTATAGAAACTTTAAAATCATGGACTAAACTACCAAACAGTTATATAGAATATACCAATCCTGCGTTGGTAACTCCAAATCCAAATGGAAATACTATAGATCCAAATAAAGATAATGACAGGATTATTGAAATTCCATTGAAAAAAGCCTATGCTATGCACAAGCTGCATTTAAACACTGATTTTTCTTTCCCAGCAGAAAGTACAAAATCATCATCTGTAGTTTGGACCAGCAATACAAGTTTAATTCAAAAAATGGAAATTATAAACGGATCTATAGATAGTTCCATTTTAAAAGTTACTTTAAATCAAAATCAGACAGGTAATGCTGTGGTTGCCTTCCATGCAGGTACAGGAACCTGGACATCCAACAAACATAATGACCCTGTTGTATGGAGCTGGCACATTTGGGCACCGAGATCTGTGGTCACAACGTATGATGTGGATCCTGAAAACGTTGGAAATGGTGGGGTTATAGCGGCCAATGATCAGTTTGTAGATCCAATGACCAGTGCTGGAGTTCCTATGAAAACTACCTTCATGGACAGAGATTTAGGAGCCAGGCTACCTTTTATCAATGAACATATTATAGGATTGGCAGATACAGAAGGGCAGCCACTTGCATCATCTAACAGCCAGACGGATATTTATAAGAAGTTAGATCAAATGCATGACAGCGGAGGCCTACACTTCCAGTGGGGCAGAAAAGATCCGCTTCCGGCATTCTACAATCCCGGAATGTTCTATAACTTACCGCAGGTATGGACCAACGGTGTTCTCTCAAGACCTTTTAATGCTTATACTGTATACAGACAAATCAATCCGGCTAATGCAACAACCGGTGCCATTCCTTATTCGGGAAACATCACAGAAGCATCTTATACAAGTACTTACAGCCAGCCTTATTCTACGTATTCTGCTGCGGCTTCAGTTTCTACACTTGATTCCAAAGCAGACAAGCTGAAGAAAATAGTGAAATATTCTGTGTCCAATCCGATGAATTATCTGTACCAATCTGATAACACAAAGCTAGATTGGGTTTCAGATGAAAATGGCAATATGCCGGAAAGATGGGGTCATGCTGCAGAGAAATCTCCTTACGATCCTTGCCCTGCAGGTTGGCGAATTGTTGATTTGCATACCGTTTCTACAGGAATTATTTTGGGGAACTTTATTTCAAAGGGAAATACACCTTGGTTTTACAATGCGAAATTCAATACCAATATCTATGGAATGGATCCTGGTAACGGAAATACTCTGAATGTAAGAAATGAAGCTTACAATGCAAATAGAATTAACTATGTAGGAGGGATGGTGAGAGCAACTTCAGCCCAAGGGAAAGTGAATTCAAGATTTGGATTCGTATTAAACAAAGCTGAATATAATATAGGTGTGTTCCCTAATAATGGAATAAGAGGTTTTAATGGAGGTAATGATTTAACAGCTTCAATGGATGCTGCAAAAGTAACATTTTCCTTTTCCGGTATCTGGACATCTGCCAGTCAGGGAACGGGTCCTTCTCTTGGCATGTTATTCAATACAACCGGAGGAGGTACAAGCGACTTGTTATATACATTAGTGCCAACATTCGGTTTCCGTCCGCAGGCTGCTATGTCCTGCCGTTGTGCGGAAATTAAGTACGATGCCAATGGAAATGAAATCGGAAGATATGAGCCATTTGCTATTCCGGTGGCTCCGAATGCGCTAGCAAAAGCAAAAAATGTTCTTTCAAAAACAGTGATAGAAGAAAAAATGGCTCAGAACAATCTTCAGTTCTTTCCAAATCCTGTAAAAAACCTTCTGTATATCAAAGGTAACGATGTTGCTAAAGAATATTATTACCAGATTTATAATCTATCCGGTCAACTCGTAAAGTCCGGTAAATTTGAAAATGAGCGTACTGATCTTTCCTCTTTACTATCCGGAGTTTATTTAGTAAGAATCAACAATTCCGAAACAATAGTGAAAATTATTAAAGAATAACAGTTAACAACTGCTTAAAATTTGAACCGTCTCAGTTTTGAGATGGTTTTTTAATAGAATTAAGAATATTTTAATCTCCGGTTTTAATTATTATCATTTATAGTTTGTAATTTTATACAAGTTTAAATCATCAATTTTTCAAACCAATTTGTATAGAAACGCCGGAAACAGTCCTTTTAAACATGATTTTAAGCATATTTTAATATTAAATTTTGTTAAAAGTAACTGCCTTTTCGACAAAAATTATATTTTTGCATGATTATTGATTTAATCTATTGAATTTGAAAATAATTTAAACGAAATAAATAATTATAACCTTTAAGAAATTATGTCACAATCGTACGAAATTATTTTTGAAAACAATAAGAAATGGGTAGAGTCTAAAATAAAGCAGGATCCAACTTTCTTCGAAGAATTAGCTAAAACTCAGAATCCAGAATTTCTGTATATCGGATGTTCTGACAGTAGAGTGACAGCGGAAGAACTGATGGGCACAAAACCGGGCGAAGTTTTTGTAACAAGAAATATCGCTAATGTGATAAATACTTTAGACATGAGTTCAACAGCGGTAATCCAATATGCCGTGGAGCACTTAAAAGTAAATCACATTATTGTTTGTGGACACTACAATTGCGGCGGTGTAAAAGCAGCGATGACCCCTCAGGATCTGGGATTATTAAATCCCTGGTTAAGAAACATCCGTGACGTTTACAGATTGCACCAGGCTGAACTAGACACTATCGAAGATGAAGGAAAACGTTATGACAGACTTGTAGAACTAAATGTTCAGGAGCAGTGCATCAACGTGATCAAAATGGCCTGCGTACAGGAAAGATATATCATAGATGAGTATCCTATTGTACACGGCTGGGTATTTGACCTTAGAACAGGTAAGATTATTGATTTGGAGATCGATTTTGAGAAAACGCTGAAAGACATCCAAAAAATCTACAACCTTACAAGTTCTGATTGGGTAATGAGCAGAAAAACAGACTAGTTTTTCTAAAATGAATGTAAGATGAAATTCTGGAGTATTATTGTATTGACCTTCTTCCTAAACTTCACAGCACTGCCTGGCATTGCTGCAGTTGCAGGCTGGGATATAGCAAGGACCAATGTAACAATCAATGAAGAGGAGCCCCATTCTCACCCGTCATCTTTTATTGTTTATGAAAAGACACTTCCGAAAACTTTGGACGTATTCGATTACGTGAAGTTTTCCGAGCCTGACCTTCAGGGTGTATCTTTTGAGCTGATAGACGATTCCTTTCATCTGTCGCCCTTACTTTCCATATTTTCCCCGCCTCCGGAAGCTTAATTTTAAGTATCGTTAGATTTTATAGTATTCATATCAAAAGCTGATATCGGATACGTGTGCTTAAAATTAAATTTCCAATCTTTTATAATTGATTATCTGAAGATAGATCAATCGGTTATAGTATTTTTCAAAACATCATGAAAAAAACATCATTTATAGGAGGAATCAAGGAGAATTTCCCTTCCGGACTCGTTGTATTCTTAGTCGCGCTTCCATTATGTCTCGGAATCGCTTTAGCATCAGGGGCACCGCCATTGTCAGGTGTCATTGCAGGTATCGTAGGAGGATTAGTTGTAGGATTTCTAAGTAATTCAAATATATCAGTATCCGGTCCCGCAGCAGGTCTTACAGCCATTGTTTTAACCGCTATTACAGATCTGGGGGCTTTCGAGCTTTTCCTTTGTGCAGGAATCATTGCCGGACTTATCCAGTTAATTCTGGGATTCATCAAAGCCGGAAGCATATCCAATTATTTCCCGAATAACGTTATTGAGGGAATGCTTGCCGCTATCGGGATTATCATTATTCTGAAACAAATTCCTCATGCCATGGGGTTCGATAAAGACTATGAAGGGCATGAATCTATTTTTGATAACGGCCTTAATTTCGGATACTTTACAGAATTATTCGGAGCTATACATCTGGGAGCTATCGTGGTAACGCTGGTTTCCGTAGGTATCCTTATTGCATGGGACAAAATTCCAGCTTTAAAAAGAATGAAAATGCTTCCCGGAGCATTGGTTGCAGTAGTGGCAGGGATACTTCTGAATGAAGCATTCAAAATGTCCGGCAGCTCTTTGGCCATCAGTACTCAGCATCTGGTTTCACTACCGGTTCCTCAGTCTTTGGATGACTTCAAAAATCTTGTTACGATGCCTGATTTTAATGGATTCACCAATCCTAAGGTATGGATAGTAGGGGCAACCATTGCTATTGTAGCTTCTATTGAAACCCTGCTTTGTATTGAAGCCTCAGACAGATTAGACAGACAGAGAAGAATTACCGACACTAATCTTGAGCTTAAAGCACAGGGAATCGGAAATTTAATAAGCTCATTTATCGGAGGGCTGCCCATGACATCTGTCGTAGTAAGAAGTTCTGCCAATGCTAACGCCGGCGCCACTTCAAAACTTTCCGCCATGATCCACGGTGTACTTTTATTGGTATGCGTGCTTACTATTCCGTTCATACTGAACTTAATACCGCTTGCGACACTTGCCGCAGTATTGATTCTTGTAGGATATAAACTGGCAAAGCCTGCAACATTCAAGCATTTCTGGCATTTAGGTAAATTCCAGTTCATTCCGTTTGTCGCTACGGTTGTAGCCGTTGTGGCAACCGATCTTCTTAAAGGAGTTGGAATCGGTCTGGCTATTTCCGTATTCTATATCCTTCAGGGAAATATGAAGCGTGCCTATTATCTGAGCAGAGAAAAACTGAATGATGCTGATGAAATCAACATTAAGCTTGCTGAAGAAGTTTCTTTCCTGAATAAAGCAGCCATCAAAAAAACATTAAAAAATGTAAAGCCCAACTCTACCGTGACCATCGATGCAAGGGGAACTTCATATATTGCGACAGATGTACTGGAAATGATCCAGGATTTCGCCAATATCCGGGCCAAAGAAGAAGATATCAATGTGGAACTTTTAGGCTTCAAAACTTCATACAAAGATTATGAAACAGATGAAGACTCTCACATCCTGATCACACACAGAAGAGCTATGTAAGCTCATTAATTACAGTAATTTTTAATTTTAAAAAGAATAAATCAATCATATGAAAGCACATACATACGAAACCCAATCTACCATTAATCCTGAAAAAGCATTAGATTTTTTAAAAGACGGAAACCAAAGATTTGTGAATAACCTAAAAGCAAACAGAGATCTTTTAGAGCAAGTCAATGCAACGCGTGAAGGTCAGTGGCCTTTTGCAGTAGTTTTAAGCTGCATAGACAGCCGTACTTCTGCAGAACTTATCTTTGATCAGGGATTAGGAGATATTTTCAGTATCAGAATTGCCGGTAATTTTATCAATCAAGATATTTTAGGGTCAATGGAATTTGGCTGTAATGTTGCAGGTTCCAAGCTTGTTGTCGTTTTAGGACACACTAAATGCGGTGCATTAAAAGGAGGTTTGGATGCTGCGCAGATTCAGGGAATGGGAATGGATAATCTAAATCATTTAATTCATCATTTCGACCCAATCATCAATGAAATCATTGAAGAAGGTGAAGAACGTTCATCAAAAAACGGTTCGCTTTTGGAAAGGCTGAATCAGCAAAACGTAAAAAATGCCATCGAAGATATCCGTACCCAGAGCTCAACACTTAAAAAGCTTGAAGATGAAGGTAAGATCAAAATAGTTGGAGCCAATTATGATGTTGAAACCGGAGTTGTAACCTGGCTTTAAGAGATAAAAATCTGTACATTTTTATTTCTCATAGATAAAGAAAATCATTTATAGTTAGATTGGAATTGATTTTAAAAAGTACAACAAAAGATCATCGGAAAATCCGGTGGTCTTTTATTTTTTTGTAATAAGCTTAGAAATAACTATTCTTTTGAACCATTAAGACTTAATAAGCTGTTAAGAATCATTAAGGCAAAATAATCAATTGATTATTTTAAGTTGACATCCTATTTATTTTCCGTTGAATGCAGACATTGTATTATTGATACCGGCAAACACAAAGGACAGGCTGGCTTTAGAGAATTTTTCAATTCTTTCACTCAGCTTTCCGGATTCCTCCTCATTCCAGGTTCCCAACACGTAATCCACCTGGCGCCCTTCAGAAAAGTCTGCAGAAATCCCGAACCTCAGCCTTGCATAATTTTGAGTATTGAGGGTTTCATTAATACTTTTAAGCCCGTTGTGACCGGCATCAGAACCTTTCATTTTCATTCTTAAAGTCCCGAACGGAAGAGCAAGATCGTCTGTAATGATCAGTACATTTTCCAGTGGAATATTTTCTTTCTGCATCCAAAACTTTACTGCATTTCCCGAAAGATTCATATAAGTATCCGGCTTCAGAACAAGAACCTTTCTTCCTTTGTATTTTCCTTCTGCCATCCAGCCGAAATTGGTCGTATTAAATGAAGCTTCCAGTGTTTCAGCTATTTTCTCAGCTACCTTGAATCCTATATTGTGGCGTGTATTTTCGTATTCAGGGCCTTTATTTCCAAGCCCGACTATTAAATATTTCATTCAGAAATTTTTTGCAAAATTAAGGGATAAAAAATAAAAAGCCCAATCTTACAAAAGATTGGGCCTGTATATTATAAAGATCCTTTTAAAAAGGCTTATAAATATAGTTTACACCAAATCCTTTTGTCATATAAGTCTGCGGATCATAGTTGTAATTGGTTGTCCAGTTAATTGGAGACGGGATAGGAGGAATAAGATCTGTTACCGATCTTTTCTTAGGGTTGTTCGGAGATAAGATATGACTTTCCTTATCATTAATTTCAGTTGATAAAAGTCTTGAAATTTTGTATGCTGAAGGAAGCAGTGTAAATGGGCTGATCAGAGTATCGTAATTCACGAAATCATATGCATATCTGGTAGTAGGTCTTCCCATTGCATCTCCGGCCATAGGACCATAATTTCTTACCACCCTGGATACGTTATCTCCTAAATAAGTGTATCCTGTTTTAGAATAACTGATATACGCAAACTGTGTCCCTGGAACATCAGGACCATTTTTCATGATGATAGAGTCCAGCTTTGCTGTTGAGCCGTTATACTTTAACAGGTAGTGGGTTTTTGTTTTTCTTAATAGGGTCTGTGGGCCGGGATTTGTTGCCGGCGGCACAGGTGGAGGCCTTCTGAAAACAGAACGGTTTTCAGAAATTGTTACCAGCTTGTCGTTCGGTCCATAAGTAAATAACTGGCTGTAAGAAACGCTGTCTTTATCAAGCTTCCCGTTTCCGTCCAGATCCAAAAATCCGTTAAAGTTAATTTGGCTTACTTTGTCACCGCTGTATGCAATATTCGTAATTGAAGCACTGTCTGTGATTACTTTCGTTACCAAAAGCCCACTGTAGTGATATTCTGCTAATGTATCCTTATCTGTAATTTCTCTGTATAATGCTCTTGGGCCAATCAGGCCTCCTGTTCCATTAAGGTCCAATAAAGGATCCCCGTCCTCGTCTAGCATGTCTTTACAGGAATGTATTGATGAAAATCCTGCTATTAATAAAATAAAGTAGAAAAGCTGTTTCATTTCCAGGTAATTGTTTATTTTTTGACAAATATAACTTTTTTTTGAACAAAAGTTATGTTTTTATTTATATTCCAGTAAAACTGATAATCAATTGAACTTTACAGAGTTCTGTAAGTATATTTAAGAATCTGATCCTTATCCGAAACGGGATAGTTGTAGGCATCATACACGTAGGTCATAGGTGTATTTACTGCTGGTGCGGGAGATGGCGGCATCACATATACCGATGTTGGATTATTCGGAGAAATTCTATAAAAATTTTCAGGACGTACCAGGCTCCAGGCAGTAAAGAATGATTTGGGAAGTGTGGAAAACGGATTAACCTTAGAATCATAGTTCTGGTAGCTGTAAACAGTCATCTTTGCAGTAGCCATATTAGGTGCTCCTGATGATGTAAGTGTTCCTTTGGCACATTCAGCCTTGAAAATATTATCTCCCACGTAGGTAAAAGTGCTTTCAGTGAATAAGCTGTAAGCTGTATTTCCGGCCACTTTTCTCTTTTCCAGGATTTTCACAAGTTTCTTACCTGTGGCATCGTAAGTGAATATATAATCACTTACAAAAGAGTCTATTGCAGTAGCGGCTGTACCAGTACACGTTGCGCTGTACACATTGCCTTTGCTGTCTTCACTTACGCTAAAATCATACGTCATACTTCCGGTCAGGCTTCCCAAAAATTTTATTTTCCCAATTTTATTATTGATATAGGTTACGGTACCTGTATAATAATTACTGGTATTTCCATCTCTAAGCATTCCTTTCTGAAAAGCAGTACCATTAACTGTATATTCTTCCTGAACAGCGCCACTTAATGTAATCTTTTCCAGAACTCTGGCTGGAGGAGTCGGGTTCCCGTTGTTTCCGCCATTATTGGCACTGGGCTCGAATTGATCTGAAGAAGAATTGTCACATGAAACCATAAGTCCGAAAAATACACCGGCAATGATTTTAAAAAGATAGTTTTTTCCCATGAAAAAATATTTTAGTGAGTTGACAAATATAATTCATTTTTTTGACGAAAACATTCACTTATTCAACAAATTCATGACAATCTTTATCTTTTTACAAAAAAAACCTAAAAACATAATGTTTTCAGGTTTTTATCTTATGATTTATCATGAAATTAATAAGGCTGCAGTACAGATGTCGTTAAAACAGACTGAGACATTTCATTGTTCAGATAGTCTGTATTGACTGCCCTTCCTATTCCCAATGTTCCTGAATTAAGGTTTCTTTTTGTACAGGCCACCTTCACAGAATAATTGTTCTTAGGGGTAAGATTCGTAAGTGTTGCATTCAGGTTGAAAATCTTATAGCTTCCTTCCGAACCTATTAAAACATCAGTTCTAACTGCTCTAAGCGCATTATCTATAAAGATACCACATGCAAAACCCGCAGAAGCATTGGAATTTCCCGTTTTCTGAGCGGTGGTCTGAAAGGTAAAGGCCACTTTATTGATGGCATTGGTAATGGAAAAAGTATCGACTGCTCCCGGAAGAACCGTCCACGCAGAGGTGATCGCCGTCCCTTCCATATAAGGAGCGGTGGCTCCATTAGGGGAAGAAAAACTTGCTCCAACCCGGTCTGCAACAGTATTCAATGAAAATACGGACATACTTCCCTGCCCATCGGCAATTTTTATACTTTTCCAGTCATTCACATTCAGTTCTGAGTTGTTATGAAAAATAGTTCCCGCAGATCCGGCAGATCCTTTCAGCAGATTCGTTCCACCGGTTCGGATTTCTCTTCTAACATTTAAATCACCGTTTATATCCAGCATATTCACAGGATTGGCAGTGTTTACTCCCACCTGTGCAGTTGCCAGCACAGCAAAAAATAATGACTTTATAATAATAATTTTTTTCATGCCTGGATTAATTTATAATTGGATTGAATACCTGGGGAATTTCATACACATCAACTTTAAGGGAAGACTGCGTAATAAAACTGTTAATATTGCTATATGCATTGATTCCTATAGCCAATACAACATCGCTTGCTGTTCTGTAAGATCCCAGCCTTGAGCAGGCCACACTTACCTCATGCTGTCCTTTGGAAAGATTGGTGACTATCCCGATCTGATTGTGTGTAATAAAGGTGCTTGCCGCACTACTTGCCTTTAAATTTCTCTGTCTGAGGTTAACCAGCTTGTTATCCACAAAAATACCACATGCATAATCTATGGAAATATCAGGTGTCCCGTTTACAGGAAGATCAGCCTGCACTACAGTTTCAAACTGAAAATAAGTTTTGCTTTCCGTGCTGAATACACTGATAGGATGCGACAGACCTGCAATTTTCTTAAATCCGGGAAGGCTTGAGATATCTGCTCCTTTAGTAAAAGCTGTATTTTTGGAAGCAATAGTGGATTGCTCACTGTTGGTAAATTTCACACCGGTCCTGTCTGAAAAGGAATTATTGAATATCAGATAAAATTTATTCGGTTCATATTCCGGGATACGCAGTGACTTCCAGATCGGAGGATAGTCCTCTCCCTGAGAAACAAGGATCTGGTCATTATTACCCTGGGACAAAGTATTATCTGTAACGTTAAGGACAACGATTTTATTTCTTAAATTGATATCACCATTGACATCAAGTTGCGCTTTTGGTGAATCCGTTTTGATTCCCACTTGGGCAGAAAGAGACAGCCCTGTCATAAAAAACAGGATCGAAATAATATTTTTCATCAATTAATTGCTTTTATAAGTTACGTATTCAATAACATCGATCTTCATAACAGACTCAAGAGTAAATGCATTGGAAACCGTATTGGTATCGGATACATTACGCCCGACTGTAAACTGTGAGCTTAGATTTGAGGAATTGATTTTTCTACACGCCACCTCAAGCTTTTGTGCCCCAACCGGAACATTCTGCTCTGTATAATTAAGAGTGAAAATATAATCCAGAATACCCTGTTTCTCCGTATTGTTGTTTGAAACAATCTTATCCGGACGTACTGCTACCAGTTTTCCGTTTCTGAAAACCCCGCAGGTAAAAGTAACAGACTGGGAAGTTGTTGCAGACGGAGCCTTCATTTCAACACCTGTTTGAAACTGGTAAGTAAGCCTGTTCTTCCCGTTTTTGATGATAAAATTGTTCTCAAGTCCCGCAATTTTCACCCACTTTCCTTTTGAGGTATCGGCAATGTCATCCCCAACATTATTCTTATACACATTATCTGCCGCAATACCACTGGAAAGCGCCGTAATACCTGCCTGATCCGATGATAGATACGAATTGATCAATTTGTACTGTCCTTCCTCCATAAAGGAAACATTCAACGATTTCCAGACTGGAGGCAGACCTTCTCCCTGCGAAACCAAAACCTGGCCGTTCAATCCGGCATTTCCAACCTGGTCGGATGTGCCGCCTACTCTAAGTTCTTTTCTTAAGGTGGTTTTCCCGTTGATGTCGAGAGTAGATTTGGGAGCAGTAGTCCCGATTCCCACCTGCGCGTTCACACAGAGCGATAAAAGCCCGGCTGCGCAACAATAAATAATTCTTTTCATAATAAGGGCTGCAAAGGTATGAATTTTAAACAAAATAAACCATTTACAAGCCCGTAAACCCGTACTAATAAAGCAATTATGCTGTAGAATTTAATGTACAAAAAAGTAGAATTATTACTACAAAATCTACTTTTTATATCTGACTTATCGGGATCAAAGCAATCAAACCCAATGCCAGCCGAGGATACGGCAATATTTTTTCTCATCCTATTGTGACTTCAAATGCTTCTAAATCCGTATGATACCTTACTTTTTACGTGTAAAAATCATGTTTTTTTTCAATAAAAAAAGGCCTTAAAAAGTAAATTTTTAGGCCTTTCCTATTTTTTGATTATTAAAATATGGTATTCTTCTCTTAATTATGTCCGATAATCGTTTTCAAAAGCACATTAACTTCATCCACATTTTTCACTTTTTCTTTTCTCATCATCAACAGATTACCCTCTTTACCGATCTTCTCTTTAAGCTGAGCCTCCGCCGGATTCTGAGTCAGATAGCTGATGATATGCCTGAACCTGTCGGTCTGGTAAAACTTATCCTGGGGATTTGCTGGAAAATATCCCAAAAACACACCATTTTTCATGACGATCTTTTCAAATCCTATCTCTGCCGCAAGCCATTTCAAGGCAACACTCTTCAATAAATTAACCGCTTCTTTCGGTAAAGCCCCAAAACGGTCGATCAGTTCAAGCTCAAATTTATAAAGATCTTTTTCATTATCAATCTCTGCAATTTTCTGGTACAGCAATAACCTCTCTTCGGTATTGGAGATATAGAAATCCGGAAGCATCAGCTCAAGATCAGTATCAATATTGACATCTTTTACAGATTTGAAAAGCTTCTGCCTGTCTTCCTCATTATCAAAAAGGTTTTCAAAATCCGCATCATCTTTTAATTCTTCCAGGGCTTCCTGCATAAGCTTCTGATAGGTTTCAAAGCCCATTTCATTAATAAATCCGCTCTGCTCCGCCCCAAGAAGATCTCCCGCTCCACGGATCTCAAGATCCTTCATGGCAATCTGGAAACCGCTTCCAAGATCTGAGAACTGCTCAATAGCTTCAAGACGTTTTCTGGCATCAGAGGTTATCATATCATAAGGAGGCGTGATCAAATAGCAGAAAGCCTTTCTGTTGCTCCGTCCTACTCTTCCCCTCATCTGGTGGAGATCTGCCATTCCGAATCTTTGGGCATCATTAATGAATATGGTATTCGCATTGGGAACATCCACTCCACTTTCGACAATCGTTGTAGAAACAAGTACATCATATTTCCCTTCCATGAAATCAAGCACATTCTTTTCCAGCTGCTTACCTTCCATCTGTCCGTGTCCTGTAATCACTCTTGCATCCGGAACCAGCCTCTGGATAAGCCCGGCAATATCTTTAAGGTTTTCAATCCTGTTATTGATAAAGTATACCTGCCCGTCTCTCTGGATCTCATAAGAAACAGCATCCCTGATGGTTTCCTCATTAAAACCAACAAGCTGTGTATCAACAGGCTGTCTGTTTGGCGGCGGTGTTTTGATCACAGAAAGGTCTCTTGCCGCCATGAGGGAGAACTGGAGTGTTCTCGGGATAGGAGTGGCAGTAAGGGTAAGGGTATCTACATTGCTTTTAAGCGTTTTCAGTTTATCTTTCACCGAAACCCCGAATTTATGTTCCTCATCAATGATCAGCAGTCCAAGATCTTTGAACTTCACGGAGCTGCTTACCAGCTGATGGGTGCCAATGATAATGTCTACTTTTCCGTTTTTAAGACCATCTAAAGCTTCTGCTTTCTGTTTGGCAGTTCTGAATCTGTTGACATAAGAAACGTTCACCGGAAAATCTTTCAGCCTTTCTTTAAAACTTCTGTAATGCTGAAATGCCAGAATCGTTGTAGGAACCAATACAGCAACCTGTTTTCCATCTGTCGCGGCTTTAAATGCGGCACGGATCGCTACTTCAGTCTTTCCGAAACCTACGTCACCACAAACCAGCCTGTCCATTACCGTATCTGCCTCCATATCCCTTTTCACATCAATGGTTGCTTTCTCCTGGTCCGGAGTATCTTCATAAATAAAACTGGCTTCCAACTCATTCTGCAGATAGGAATCCGGAGTATAGGAAAATCCTTTTGCCGTTTTTCTTTCAGCGTATAATCTTATAAGGTCAAAAGCAATCTGCTTTACTTTCGCCTTAGTTTTCTGTTTTAATGATTTCCAGGCCGGAGAACCCAGTTTACTCAGTACAATTTCTTTTCCGTCCGGACCGTTATACTTTGAAATTTTATGCAGTGAATGAATACTTACATATAATAAGTCTCCATTTTTGTAAGTCAATTTAAAACATTCCTGGATTTTCCCGTCATTATTTACCTTGACAAGACCCATAAATTTCCCTATTCCGTGGTCGATGTGGGCAATGTAATCGCCTATTTTCAGAGACATCAGATCTTTCAGTGTCAGCTGTTCTGATTTTGCAAAGGTATTTTTTGCTTTATATCTTTGATAGCGGTCGAAAATCTGGTGGTCTGTATATACTAAAAGTTTATGCCCGTTATCTACAAATCCTTCATGCAGCTCAGATTTGAAACTTTTAAAGGGAAGCTCGTGTTCAAGCTCTTCAAATATAGATTCCAGCCTTTCTTTCTGCTTTTCTGTAGAAAAAGAGATCCAGGTATCAAAGCCTTCGCCTTGCTTTTCTTCAATATCTTCTATCAGCAGCTCGAAATTTTTGTGAAAGGAAGGTTGCGGAACCTGCTCAACTTTTATTTCGGTAATTTCTTTAAGCCCTTCAATAGGAATTCCAGCAAAATCAATTGTTTTAAATTTCTTAAAATCAAACAGAAAATCCTGATCTGAAATAAACAGTTCCTGCGGGGCCCTGTGCGCAATATCCTTATTCAAGGTATCATATTTTTCCAATGCTTTCTCATAGAAAGTCCTGATCTTCTGCATTCCAACGGCGCCATTTCTGGAAACAACAAAGCTTTCTTTAGGCAGCAGCTCCAGCAGTGAAACCCGGGTTCCGGTTACTGAAAAATTCATATTGGAAACCAGCTGAAAGTCTTTTACCTTATCTATAGAAAGCTGGGTTTCTATATCAAAGGTTTTAATATTCTCCACCTCATTTCCAAAGAAGGTAAGTCGGTAAGGTTTCTCGTAGGAATATGAAAACACATCAACGATTCCTCCTCTTACTGAAAACTCTCCCGGTTCGGAAACAAAATCTGCCTGCTGGAAATTATAATGGTTCAACAGCTCATCTACGAAATCAAAATCCAGCTGATCACCTACTTTTATGTGATGTGAAATTGCTTTAAAATCTTCTTTTTTCAAAACCTTTTCGGACAAGGCACCGGCATAAGCCACAATAACCTTAGGAGCTTTCCCGGAGTTGATCTTATTCAGAACCTCTGTCCGGAGCACCAGATTTGCATTCTGAGTCTTTTCTACCTGATAAGGCTCAAGATGGGTTGCCGGAAAATACAGAACTTTATCCTTTCCAAGCAGGTCTTCCATTTCAGTGTTGGCATATAATGCATCTTCTTTGTCATCTACCAGATAAAGAATGGTCTTCTTCTGAGTTAGAAAGAGTTCGGCAACAAAAATAGAAACTGAAGATCCGGCACTTCCTTTCACGGAAATATGCTGGCTTTTCTCTAGCTGGGTAAAGATTTCTTTTCCAAATTCTTTCTGAAGCAGGTCCGGAAGAAACTTTTCGTGAATAGGTTTTAGCTGCATAAATAGTAATGGTATAAACGACAAAAGCGATTTCGGGAGTGTTCCGAAACCGTTTGCTTATAACAAAGATAAGGATATTTTTTTCTTTCTCCAGAAATCAAAAGTTATTAAAAATACAACCAAAACAATACAACCACCATCTAACTCTTAATTTTTTACCAATTTATTTAATTAAAAGTTAAAAATATACTGATATTCCGGCATGGCATAGTGTTTGAAAATCACACCTTATCAAACTTTTTAAAGAAATAAAATTATGAAAAAAGCAATCAGAATCTTAGGAATTTTTATGCTGGTCTTTGTTGCCGCATTATCTTTTGCATCATGTAGTGATGATGATGATCCTGTAAACAACGATTTCTTCGCAGGAACTTATAAGGGAAGCATTTCTTATAATGACGGATCTACCAACAACAGCACAGATAACGGAAGTGTATTTGTAACCAAAATTGCGAGCGGTACGAAGTATAATTTCGCATTTTCGAACGGTATCCCGGATCTTAACGGAGTAGAATTTCAGCAGCAGGGAGACCATACTCTGGTAATGGTTGGTTCCACTGCCACATCTTATATTAGAATTGACAATAATGAGTTGAAGATTCTATACATCAAGGACGGGAAAACGTGGACTGCCAACTGTACACGTTAAACCAACTATTCATACTTACATGAAAGCCTGCTTCAATGGAGCAGGCTTTTTCTTTTTAAAAGCTGTCTATTAAGTTTTTTTTAAGCAGTAATAAACTTTAGTTAAGGTTGAAAATCAGGGATTTTCAGCCTGCTTTTTGTATATCTTTACTCAAGAAAAACAAACCGTACACCTATGAAAAAATTATTAGCAGCAATGTTTCTGGCTCTTGGGCTGGGATTTGCAACCGCTCAGCAGACTGCTCCGGCAGCGCCTGCAGCCCCTCATCATCAGACTGCAAAAACAGTAAAAGTTCCTGAAGCTAAAACGGCAAAACCTGCAGCCAAAATGAAAAAAGACGGAACACCTGACAAGAGGTATAAGGAAAACCAAAAACTGAAAAAAGACGGTACTCCAGATAAGAGGTACAAAGAAAACAAGTAAACTTTAACATATAGTTGTTATTTTCATAATCAAATTTCGAAGAACCGGTGAAACTCTTTCACCGGTTTTTTTTGTGGCATATTGGTTGAAAATGATTTCATATTCTATACTTATTTATAAATTTGAGGCATGTTAAATTTCTTCAAGAAAAATGCGGCACTTGTCTGGGCAAAGAAACATGTTCAGAAAACCGGGGAATTCAAAAAAAACTCAGTGAAAAATCAGGAGGTCCTTTTGCTGTCTTTGGTAAAGACGGCACAGAAAACTCTTTTCGGAAGGGAGCATGATTTTGAAAATATTCAGTCCGTCAAAGAATTCCAGGACAGAGTTCCTGTTTCAGACTATGAAGATCTGAAACCCTACATTGAGAGGGTAAAAAAAGGGCAGGCCAATATTCTCTGGACGGAAACTCCTGAATATTTTGCAAAAACTTCGGGCACCACTTCCGGTTCAAAATACATTCCTATCTCAAAAGAAGGAATGCCTTTTCAGATTGCAGGTGCGCAGAGTGCCCTGTTCCATTATATTGCCCAGAAAAACAATGCTGATTTTGTGAACGGAAAAATGATTTTTCTACAGGGAAGTCCCGAGATGGAGGAAGTTTTCGGAATAAAAACGGGCCGTCTTTCCGGAATTGTAGCTCACCATATTCCGGCTTATCTTCAAAAAAACCGTCTGCCAAGCTGGAATACAAATATTATGGAAGACTGGGAAGCGAAGGTAGATAAGATCATTGAAGAAACGGAGCACGAAAATATGACGCTCATTTCCGGAATTCCGCCATGGCTGATCATGTATTTTGAGAAGCTTAGTGAAAAACACGGTAAAAAGATCAAACAGCTTTTCCCTAATCTTCAGCTTCTTGTGACAGGAGGTGTTAACTACGAGCCATACCGTGACAAAATGAACGATCTGCTTGGTGGAAAAGTGGATATCATCCAGACATTTCCGGCCTCTGAAGGTTTTTTTGCTTTTCAGGATGACTATACCAAGGAGGGACTGCTTCTTTTAACCAATCATGGCATTTTTTATGAATTTATTCCTTTGGAGGAGTATGGCAAACCTGAAGCGCGTAGATTGACATTAAAAGATGTAGAACTCAACAAAGATTATGCCTTGGTTCTCACTACAAATTCAGGATTATGGGCTTATTCGATAGGTGATGTTGTAAGATTCATCAATAAAGATCCGTATAGAATTCTGGTGAGCGGGAGAACGAAGCATTTCACCTCTGCTTTTGGAGAACATGTGATCGCCTTTGAAGTAGAGGAAGCAATGAAAGCTACTTTAGAAAGACAGGTAGCGCAGATCACGGAATTCCACCTTGCCCCACAGGTAAATCCTACGGAAGGCCTTCCATATCATGAATGGCTGATAGAATTTGAAAAAGAGCCGGAAAATTTGGAATTGTTCAGGAATGAGCTGGACCGCCAGCTTCGCGAGAGAAATACTTATTATGATGATCTTATTACCGGAAACATCCTTCAGCCGTTGCATATTACTCCACTGAAAAGAAACGCTTTCCATGAGTATGCAAAATCGCAGGGCAGGCTGGGAGGTCAGAATAAAACACCGAGACTCGCCAATGACAGAAAAACTGCAGATCTGTTGGAAATTTACAAACTTTAGAGATATTTTTTCAATTCCAAAAACATATATTCGAAAAAAATTATAAATTTGAAAAAATAAAAAATAATAATGAAAGCATCTGTACTTTTAAAATCATCTTTACTAACATCCTTATTTGTCATTTCATCCTGCGCTACAACAAAGTACAGCGAGGACATTTCAAAAAACAATTATTCTAATCTTCAGGCTGGAAAAATGTATGTTGTTACCATGAAAGATGGTTCTGCCAAACAGAAAATGCTGTTCCGAAACATAGATGGTGACAATCTTATAGGAACTGCAGGTAAAAAGGACAGTACAGAGGTAATTATCCCAAAATCCAATGTAGCAGCCGTAAAAGACAGATCTAAAGCAAGAGCAACAGCAGGTGCTACTGTAATTGGTGCGGCCGGTGTTGCAGCTATCGTAATCAGTGCCTTGAGAGCGGACTAAATAGATTTTATCTTTCGGAACCTATTTGATTTATCATTCGAAAAACAGTATATAAGTAGCCTTAAATAAATATTTAGGGCTATTTTTGTGCATGATTTCCTTTACCCCGTTAAAAACATTGCAAAATGTTGAATTCAGGAATCTTCTTACGGGAAGATTTTTTATTGTTTTAGCTTTCAGAATGCTCGCGACTTTATTGGGATGGTGGGTGTACCAGTTAACAAAAGATCCTTTTTCAATAGGCCTGATCGGTCTTTCGGAAGTAATTCCTGCGGTAAGCTGTGCTTTATATGCCGGCCATGTCATTGACATGAATGAAAAGAAGAGACTGCTCC
Organism: Chryseobacterium sp. NFX27; assembly: GCF_049887855.1. Classification (NCBI taxonomy): domain Bacteria; kingdom Pseudomonadati; phylum Bacteroidota; class Flavobacteriia; order Flavobacteriales; family Weeksellaceae; genus Chryseobacterium; species Chryseobacterium sp. NFX27. Next base: position 128,619 of record NZ_JAGEKK010000006.1, read on the forward strand.
TGATCTGCAATTATGCCTATATTTTCCTGATCGGTCTTCTGCTGATCCCTGCTTTCTTTAATGTAGAGCTGCACTTTAACGGGCATGAAATCACTTATTTTATATATGGTGTTATATTTTTCACAGGAATTGCAAGAGCCTTTATCGGGCCTATTGTTCCCTCGATGATTCCTAAAATAGTAAAGAAAGAAAATCTTCCGAACGCGGTAACCCTGAACCAGGCTACATTTTTGATCTCTTCTGTATGTGGACATGCTGCGGGGGGACTTCTTATCGGATTTTTCGGAGTAAAATGGACACTAATAGTTATTATCTCTTTAATATTTATCGCCTCCCTGTTCTTCTGGCAGCTGAAACAGCAGCATTCTGAATATAAAAAGGAAAATGTAAATGTGGTGGAAAGCATGCGTGAGGGGATTTCCTATATTTTTAAGACTAAAGAAATCTTAGGGGCATTATGCCTTGATATGTTTGCGGTCCTCTTCGGAGGAGCTGTTGCTATGATTCCGGTATTTGCCACTGACATTTTAGATGCGGGAGCAGAAGGTTTCGGTCTTCTGAACGCCGCTTCAGATATAGGCTCCATGTGTATCATTACTCTTCTGGCGATTGTTCCGCTGAGAAAAAACCAGGGGAAAATTCTTCTTGTCGTTGTTGCCGGATTCGGACTCTGTATTATTGGCTTTGGTTTGTCCAAGCTTTACTGGCTGTCCTTTATATTCCTTGTAATGAGCGGAATGCTTGACGGAATTTCGGTGGTCATCAGAGGAACTATTGTACAGCTGAAAACTCCTGACAACATCAGAGGACGTGTACTGAGTGTCAATTCAATATTTATTATGTCCAGTAATGAAATGGGCCAGTTTGAGAGTGGCTTGATGGCAAAATTACTCGGTGTGGTACGGTCTGTCGTCTTCGGAGGAACTATGACGGTACTGGTAGCTCTTCTGGTAGCGAGTACAAATCCCAAGCTGAGAAAAATGAATTATTAAACAATGATACACTGATTTTTTTAAATATATCACAAAAACTTTAATTTAACTTTAATAATTTTTTATATTTGCCGTATAAATTCCCCTCTTTATGAAAAGAATATTACTTACTTTTTGTTTTGCATTATTTGGTGTACTTATTTCTGCCCAGAGTAGTTACGAGAAAACACTGAATGCAAAAGCAGAAAAAATATCCTCTGCAAAAACCATAGCTGATTACGAAAAGCTTTTCAGAGAATTTTCTGAATTAAAAAAGAACAGAGATCCTTACAGATGGAAAGCGTATTATTATGCAGGCCTTGTACTATATAAGGAAGGTGAGCTTATTCTGAACAGCAACAAGAAGGCAGATGCAGGAAATACCAACAGCCTTGCTGAAAAATTCACTGCAGGAAGTTTGGAATTACAGCCAGACAACAAAGAAACCAATGATTTACTAAACCTTATTCGAGAGCAGAGAACAAAGTTTGAATCTGATAAAACTGTAAAATAGTTTTGCAGGTAAATTTACTGCCATTAAAAAAAATTATATGAAAAAAATATTACTCTTTATAACCTTTTTGGTATCTCATATCTTTTTCGCCCAAAATAACGACTGCTTGACTGCAATACCCATCTGCAGCAATGCAGACATCACCCTGACACCCACCGGAACAGGAAACAGTGATGAAGGAAATGCGGGCTGTCTAAGCGGGGAAAACAACTCTATTTGGTTTACCTTCAGTACCCTTACTGCCGGTACTTTGACATTTGCGATTGACCCTGTTAATAATGTGGATTACGACTGGGCTCTGTATGGGCCTAATAATACCTGCGCAGAGATTCAAACTATAGACCCTCTCAGATGTTCTTATGATGCTCCATCAGCCGGACAATACACAACAGGACTAAACCTTACTGCACTTGACACATCTGAAGGTGCCGGTACGGATAATCTAGGAAACCCTTCAGATGGTATGGTAAAGTATATCGATGTTCTTCCAGGGCAGATATATTATCTGTTAGTTGATCAATTTTCCGGCTCCAGTTCGCAATTTTCATTGACCTTCGGAGGATCTGCAGGCTTACTTACTCCTTTTGGAGATCCTGTTTTACAGCCATTTCCATTTATTATACCTGGCCCAAATCATGATGGAAAAATCAATATATGTACCAATCCGGCAACTTATGATTTTTCTACCTTAACTGCTGAGATAATTAACGGGAATCCTAATTTCATCGTAAAATATTACCGAACACCTGCTGATGCTCTGGATAACGTGAATGCCATCACAACTCCTATCTCTGTGAATACAGCTGATACTTATCATTATGTTATCAGTTATTCGGACCCTACCTCTCCGGCCAGTTTCTTAAATAAATGCAAGCAGTTCGGAACAATAAATTTTGTTGACAGATTTTTTGCACTGACACCGGCAACGCTGACCTCCTGTAGCAATAATAATTCAGGAACCGCGCTATATAATCTAACATCCGCTGCCACAGGTATTACGCCAAACCTTACAGTACAGTATTACCCTTCACTGGCGGCTCTTAATACCGGCACCAATGAAATCACCAACCCTTATGCCTATCATTCAGCAGCAGGATCTGCTTATGTAAAAGCAACCAATGAATTCGGATGTATAGCAACAGCGGAAATCACCCTGAAATTCCACCCTCTGGTAGCAGTCACTGACGCCTCTTTAAGAACATGTTTCCTTGAAACAAATCCTTCATTGGGAACATTCAATCTGAGCACTGCCACAGTAACCACTGTAGTGGGAGCGACTAAAAAATATTACCCTTCTTTAACAGATGCTGAAAACGGGACAAATGAAATTTTAAATTTCTTAGCCTATACTGCTCCGGCCGGTGTAGTTTATGTAAAAGTATTTAATGCGCAGGGATGTTATTCTATTGCAAAAGTGACATTAACTGTACTTTCTCCTGTTTATTCGAATGTGCTTCAGGATAAGATCATCTGTATTGAAGATAAAACAACACTGGATGCGGGCCCCGGATTCAGTGGTTACGAGTGGAGCACGGGAGCAACGACACAGGCTATCAATAATGTAAGCGTAGGAACATATTGGGTTAAATTAAAAACCGGAGACTGTATTACATTACAGACGGTAAAAGTATACGCTTCTGAGCAGCCTGTTGTTTCAGGTATTGATATTTCAAGCAATACTATAACTGTAAACGTTATTGCCGGAGCTCCTGAATACAAATATTCCATGGATAATATTAACTGGCAGGACTCTAACGTCTTCACCAATGTTTCAAGAGGCGACCATACGGTATATGTAAAAGATGCTTATGACTGTGAACCTATTGAGATAACTGTTGTTGTGCCTAACCTTATTAATGTTATCACTCCAAACGGAGACGGCGTAAACGATGTAATAGATTATTCTGCACTATCTGGTAAAAACGGACTTATATTCAGCATCTTTGACAGATACGGAACCAAGATCCACCAGGCAGATAAGTCTAACGGATACCAATGGGACGGAACGGTAGCCGGTAAAAAGATCCCTACAGGAACATACTGGTACTCTGTAACATGGAACGAAAATGATAAAAAGAATACGCCATTCAAGTTCTCAGGATGGGTAATGGTAAAAAATAGAGAATAATTCTCCTGTTAAAACAAAAACCGCTCTACGGGGCGGTTTTTCAACATAAATGCTGATAACTTTATTTACTCAAATCTTGTTTCACAAAAATGATTTTAAACATGAAAAAAACATTACTTCTTTTAATTTTATTTATAGCACAGGTGTTTTATGCACAGTCCGATTGCGTCACGGCCATTCCGCTCTGCGGGAATTCGGACATATTCTATACACCGACAGGACATGGAAATATTGAGGAGGAGCTGTCTGACAATGGATGCCTTAGCAGCGATGAAAATTATTCAGTATGGTATACCTTTACGGTCGCAACATCAGGTACCCTTGCATTTACTATTAATCCTAACGTGGACACCGATGATTATGACTTTGCTGTGTACGGCCCTACAACCAATGGCTGTACCTCTTTAAATACCGGCAACACCTTCGTAACACCGCTAAGATGTAATTACTACGGTACAGGTGCTTCACAGGGAAATACCGGTCTTTCTTTAACAATACCACCGCCACCACCGCCCAATACCAACGGAAACGCAGGAAATCAGGACGAATGGAGCCCGCATATGGTAGTACAGGCTGGTGAAACTTATTATCTTATTGTAGACAACTTCAGAAGTTCACCTAATGGATTCTCACTGACATGGACAGGTACGGCAAGCTTAAGCTCTGCGTTCAACGACTCTGTTCTGGCTCCTAATCCTTTTATTCCACCAGGCATCCCTGCAGCTAACCCTACAGATCCTTCCACGGTTATGGTATGCGGGCTGCCGTCACAATTTAATTTCACAACGCTGACTCCCGGCATTATCAATGGAAATAACTCTAACTTCCAGGTTACCTACCATGACAATACCAACGATGTAGTAACAGGAGAAGACCCTCTTACCATTGCAACAGTAAATGCAGCTACTACCTATTATTACAGAATCCGGTATCTGGATCCGGACAATCCTGACAACGTGGTCAACAAATGTTTCATAAGCGGTAAGTTCAAATTCGTAGATGCCAGCATCACAGCGAAAAATGCAACTATTTTCGCATGTAATAACAATGGTGAAGGTACAGGGAAATTTGACCTGACAACAGCAGACGTATTTACAGGCACCGTTACGAAAAAATATTATCCCACTCTTGCAGACCTGACCGCTGACACTAATGAAATCACTAGTCCTACCGATTACATTTCACCTGAGAAAACCGTATATGTTAAGCTAATTTCTGCGTTTGGATGTACGGCAACAGCAGCGATCACATTATCATTCCATCCGGTGGTTGCCCTAAGAGATGCATTACTAGAAGAGTGTTATATCGAAAATGATATTATGCAGGCTACATTTGACCTGACAACAGCTGACATAGGTGCTGTAGCAGGACAGACAAAAAAATTCTATAAGACATTAATCGACGCTAAGGCCGAAACCAACCCTATTGCCAGTCCGGCCACTTATCTTACAACAAGCACAGAGGTGTATGTAAGAGTTACCAGCGCCAACCAGTGTTATGCTATTGCCAAAATCACGTTAAAAGTTCTTCCTCCGGTAAAATCTGCTGTTCTGAAAGACAAAACAATTTGTGCAGAAGGAAAAACAACACTGGACGCAGGACCTGGGTTCGACGGATATGAATGGAGCACCGGCGATACCACACAATCTATCAATAATGCAGGAATAGGAGTTTACTGGGTAAAACTGAAAACAGGAAAATGCTTCACGCTTCAGACTGTAACGATCTCCGCCTCTTCACAACCGGTAATCTCCAGCGTAGATATCAGCAACAATACCATTACAGTGAACGCTTCAGGCGGAAATCCTCCTTATATGTATTCAATAGACGGTGTCAACTGGCAAGCATCTAACACATTCAGCGGACTTCCGAGAGGAGACAATAAGATATTCTTAAAGGATTCTTACAACTGTAATCCTGTACAGATCACCATTACCGTACCGAATCTGATCAATGCAATCACTCCGAACGGAGATAAGATCAATGATGAGATCGACTACTCGGCTTTATCCTATAAGAAAAACCTTGTTTTCATTGTATATGACAGATACGGAAACAAGCTTTACGAAGCTAATAAAATGAGAGATTATAAATGGGACGGGACGGCTTCCGGCAAGAAAATCCCTACCGGTACTTACTGGTATACGATCTCATGGAATGAAAACGACAAGAATAATACTGAAACGAAATATTCAGGATGGATACTGTTGAAGAATAAAGAATAAGCTTATTTTTAGCGATAAAAAAGACTGTCAATTGTGACAGTCTTTTTTTGTTTTATTTATTAGTCCAGCTACTCACTTTATCATTTGGAATAAAAACCATTAATCATTTTCATTCTGATGAATGGTACTTATTGAAATTTTTCTATTTTTGATCCCCGCTTTTTACTAACATTCATTTACGTTCTGCTGCTATAGGTTGCAGCAGGATTGCTGATAACTTGTTAGTTACTATTTTTTAATTATTTTTTTTAAATAAACTATCTTTGCATCATGGCGCAGAAAGAAACATTATCATCCCTTACACACGGAAATTTTGCAAGAGAACTGTCTATTGCGGATGGAAAAATGCCACCCAATGCTGTAGATTTTGAAAGACTGGTGATAGGAACTTTTTTAATAGACAAAAAAGGTCTTGATCATTCCATTGACCTTCTTACTCCCGAAGTATTCTATGATCCGAGACACCAGGTTATTTTTGCCACAATCCTGAAACTTTACGAGGGCAACCACCCTGTAGATCTTATGACGATTATTCAGGAATTAAAAAAAGAGGATAAATTAAGCCAGGCCGGTGGGGACCATTATATCATTGATCTTACCATGGGGGTAAGTTCATCTGCACACATTGAATACCATGTCCGTGTTATTCTTGAAAAATATATCTTAAGAAGCCTGATTAATGTTTCTGCCAATGTAATCGATTCATCGTATAAAGAATCTACTGATGTATTCGAACTTTTGGATAAGGCAGAACAATCTTTCTTTGAAATCACCAACGGTACGATTAAAAAAGGATTCGATACTGCCAATTCATTGGTAAAACAGGCCATTGATACTATTAAATCTTTGAAAGATAAGGAAGGACTTTCAGGAGTTCCTTCCGGATTCAGGGATATCGACAAAGAAACGGGAGGCTGGCAGAATTCTGACCTCATCATTATTGCAGCCCGTCCGGCGATGGGAAAAACAGCATTTCTTCTGTCGATGGCCAGAAATATCGCCGTAGGCCACAAGATCCCCATGGTGCTCTTCTCTCTGGAGATGGCATCTGTACAGCTTATCACGAGGATGATTGCTTCGGAAACGAAAATCTCTTCCGAAAAGCTGAGAAAGGGAACTTTGGATGATGAAGAATGGCAGAGACTGTTCTCCAACGTATCCGAACTTGAAAATGCACCGCTTTTTATTGACGAAACCCCTTCTCTTTCTATATTCGACTTCCGGGCAAAATGCAGAAGACTGGTTATGCAGCATGGTGTACGACTGATCATGGTGGATTACCTTCAGCTGATGACTGCCGGAGGCGGAGGAAAAGGAGTTGGAAACCGTGAACAGGAAATTTCCATGATCTCGCGTTCATTAAAGGCCATTGCCAAAGAACTTAATGTACCTGTTATTGCACTTTCGCAGCTATCGAGAAGTGTGGAAGCTCGTCCCGGAAAAAGACCTCAACTTTCGGATCTTAGGGAATCCGGAGCAATTGAGCAGGATGCGGATATTGTATCCTTCATTTTCAGACCTGAATATTACAAAATTGCCGTTTGGGATAATGATGAAGAAGGCCAGGAAACTCCAACGGAAAATCAGGCCGAGCTGATCATTGCAAAGCATAGAAATGGAGCTACAGCCGATGTAAGGTTGTCATTCCTGAAACATTTCGCAAAATTCGGGGATATTGAAGCAGCATTAGACGGCGGTATGGGAGGCTATCCTTCTAATTTCGGATCTAATGAACCCAATGGTTTTGATAAAATAAGAACCACTATTCAACCTGGAGCAGCATTTGATTTACCGGATAGCTCAAAGCTTTCAGGATCTTCGATGAACGATCTTGATGATGATGATGATTTCCCATTCTAGAATCCATACTATTTTAAATTAATAACAGCTTGGTATTCTTCAGATTATTTTACAGAATACCAGTTTTATATAGACCTAAACTTTTGAGAATAGAAATATACACCGACGGTGCATGCAGCGGGAACCCAGGAAAAGGAGGTTATGGAATTCTTATGCGTGTTCCTGAAAAAAACTATCAGAAGACATTTTCCAAAGGTTTCAGAAAAACTACCAATAACAGAATGGAACTCCTTGCAGTTATTTCTGCCATGGAGAAACTAAAGTCTTCGGAGAACGATATTCACATTTACACAGACAGCAAATATGTAGCTGATGCTGTAAACCAGAACTGGATCGCAGGATGGATCAAAAGAGGATGGAAAAATGTAAAAAACCCTGACCTTTGGAAAAGATTTATTGAGATGTACAACAAACATACACCAAAAATGCACTGGGTAAAAGGTCATGCCGGTCACTTTGAAAATGAGCTCTGTGACAAACTGGCCGTAGCGGCCGCAAATTCATCCGACCTGGAAATCGACACTTATTTTGAAGGGCTGGAAAACAGTTCTCTTTTTTAATCAATCTAAATGAATATCCACATTATTAGTTATTTTATTCTTTATCATTATCATTTATTGACAAATAATTATCATTTTCGGTAAAATTAACATTAAATATACATTAATTGAAGTGGATTTAATATATTTACAGTGTCTAAATAAAAGTAATCCCCTTTAATGAAAAAATTTTTACTGTCTTCTATTTTACTCATTGCATTTTTTCTACCTGGAAGCCTATCGTCTCAAACGTACCAGCTAACGGGAAATCCTGTGAATACTACAGGATGGACCATGGTGTCGCCAACACAGGTACTGGGCGATTTCGTGCAGCTCACTCCGGATACCAACAACCAGTCCGGATCCATCAGGCTTAATGACCAGATCAACTTAAAATACTGTGATAAATGGAGGGTTGAGTTCGATTTCAGAATGGATTCTAACCAAACTTCCAACGGAGACGGAATTGCATTTTGGTATCTGGCGAATCCGCCTGTTGCAAGTGTATTGGGTTCCGGTCTTGGAGTTTCCCAGAATGCAGTTGGTTTTATTGTAGGCCTTGACACTTACAACAACACAACCACGGCTACAATGAGCAAAATACATGTAGCTTATGGACAGGTTGCCAATACAACAGATAACAACAATGTAGAATTCTTCAATGTTCCGGGAAGTTCTTTTCACTCACCGGACCTGAATACGACCCAGCCTTTTCAAGGAGCAACTTATAAACATGTTGAAGTAACAGCCCAGGTAGACCCGGCAGTTCCTACCAACTGGATTGTAAACATAACGCTTGACGGTACAACAATCTGCAATCAGTCTTTTGCTCCATCAGGTGCAGCCGCCGCCATGACTATTGGATACTTCGGATTTTCGGCTTCTACAGGGGCCGCAAGATCAAGACATTCTATTAAAAATGTAAAAATCTATACTGATAAAGTTCCTATTTTACAAAGTACGGCAACACAGTCTTTCTGTCCAAATCCAGCTACAGGATTCGCTTCTGTAAATTTAACAACCTTCAATTCTCAGTTCGTAAGTAGTCCTTCCAATTATACATTCACGTATCTGCAGGGCTCAACACCAATTGCCAACCCTACAAATTTCCAGTTTAACGCGAATACTACGGTTACCGTGGTTGTAAAGGACAATGCAGGAATATTATGCGATAATCCGGACGGGAAAATACAGCTGGTTCTGGCTCCTCTTACCCTTACCGATAAAACTTTAACGGCGTGTAACAACAATAAAGCAGGGACAGGCTTATTCAACCTTAATACTGCAGATGTCACCAATGTACTTGGCGCCACTAAAAAGTATTATAAAACACTGAATGATCTGAATGCAGGAACCAATGAAATCACGAATCCCAACTCTTACACTTCCGCCCCCGGAATAGTTTATGTAAAAGTAACCACCCCTCAGGGATGTACCGGCACAGCAAAAATTACCCTCGCCTTTTATCCCGAGACCCCTGTTAAAGAAGCTACACTACAATCGTGCTTTCTTCAGGATAATATTACGAGCGCTATATTTGATCTTACTTCTGCCAATGTAACGACGCTGACAAGCGGCTTTACAAAGAAGTATTATTTAAGTGTGGCAGATGCTTTAAGCGGAACCAATGAGATTGTAAATCCATCTCAATATATGTCCGTGAGTACTGCAATTTATATAAAGGTAACAGACTCAAACGCATGTTTCGCTATAGCAAAAGTCAATCTTGTTGTACTTCCACCTGTGAAATCTACCGTTTTAAAAGATAAAGTCATCTGTATTGACGGCAGAACTGACCTGGATGCAGGTCCGGGATTTGACGGCTACGAATGGATTACTGGCGCAACAACCTCTTCTATACAGGGAGTAGGTGTCGGTCTTTATTGGGTAAAGCTAAAAACAGGAGACTGTATAACGCTACAGACTGTGAAGGTTATTGCTTCGGCAAACCCTGTTATTTCAAGCATTGATATTAATAATACAACCGTAACTGTGAATGTTTCCGGAGGCACTCCCCCCTACAAATATTCTTTAAACGGTATCGACTGGCAGGACTCTAATACTTTTACCGGCCTGCACAGAGGAGAAGTAAAAGTTTTTGTAAAAGATTTTTACAACTGTTCACCGGTTGAAGTTCAGATCACTGTTCCCAATCTCATCAATGCCATTACACCAAACGGCGATAACGTGAATGACTTTATTGATTATTCTGCACTAGCATACAAGAAAAACCTGGTTTTTATAGTATATGACAGATATGGCAATAAACTTTACGAAGCTGATAAAACAAGAAACTTCAAATGGGACGGAACTGCTTTCGGTAAAAAAATCCTTACCGGAATTTACTGGTATTCTATCTCATGGAATGAAAACGATAAGAATAATACCGCCACAAAATATTCCGGCTGGGTATTGGTAAAAAACAGAGACTAACCTCCATTAAAAATCACTCCAAATGGGGTGATTTTTTTAATAATATCAATTAAAAGAATACTAACAATTAATTTTTTATTTAACAAATGAAAAAATCATTACCATTTTCAATAATTACCATTAATCATTTAAAATAAATTTCAAATTGACAATTTAAACTAAACAATTGACAATTATTCATTATATAACACGAATCAAAATAAATATATTTATACCGATAACCACAAACCCCTCATTTCATGAAAAAAAAACTACTCATTTATTATTTAACATTATTATTCGGTTTCTCAGGACAGCTGCTTTCCCAAACTTATCAGCTTACGGGAAACCCTGTTAATACAACCGGCTGGGATCTTGTTTCAAATGCGGCTGTTGACACAGATTTTATCAGGCTTACAACCGATAACGGAGGTCTGTATGGTGCTGTAAAGCTGGCTACACCTATCACATTAAGCTATTGCGACAAATGGAAGGTGGAATTTGACTTTAGGATTGATGGAAACGGAACAGCACAGTTCGGCAGAGGAGACGGATTTACATTCTGGTATCTTGCCAACCCGCCGACAGGATTTGTATCCGGTGGCGGACTCGGAATTCCCGGAAATGCATCAGGACTGATGGTAGGATTTGATATCTTCAACAATACCACAGAAGGGCAGATGAGTAAAGTGCATGTTCTTTATGGCACTAACAATACGGCCGGAAACAATATTGAATACAATACAACAGCCGGCAGTACGTTTCACTCTCCCGACCTCAACCCTACTCAGCCATTTGTAGGCCCAACTTACAAACACGTGGAAGTAAACGGAGAAACAGATCTCACCAACCCTACGAACTGGATCATTAAAATAAAAATTGACGGCGTCCTTATTGCAGACCAATCATTCGCTCCTTCAGGTGCTGCCATTGGAATGTCACAGGGTTACTTTGGATTTTCGGCAGCTACGGGAGGTGCCAGCGCCAGACATTCTATCAAAAATGTAAAAGTTTTTGTAGACAAGGTTCCGATCCTGAATGCTACAGTGACTCCATTTGTATGTACCAATCCTGCAACCGGTAACGGAACTGTTGATCTCACGTCTTTCAATGATCAGTTTGTTAATAATCCGGGTAATTACATATTCACCTATTATGTTTTAGGGAGTCCAACACCTATTGCCAATCCTTCAAGCTTTTTGTATTCAGGCGCCACCACAATAAAGGTGGTTATTAAGGATCCAAGCTCCACACTCTGTGATAATGGAGACGGAGTCATACAGCTGAATCCAACCCCGTTTGCAGCCACAGATGCTTCTCTTACTGGATGTAACAACAACAATGCCGGCACTGCGACATTTGACCTTACCACAGCTGCTTTAACAACAGTACCCGGCTGTACGATGGCATTCTACAATACAATGGCTGACCTGAATGCAGGGATCAACCAGATTCCTAATCCTACAGCCTATGCATCAGGAGCAGCCATATTATTTGCAAAAGTGACAACTCCTCAGGGATGTGTGAGTGTGGCAAAAGTTACCCTGAATCTTAATCCGGTTGTTGTAGTTACTGATGCATCATTAAGAACATGCTTCCTCGAAACCAATCCTTCACTGGGAACATTCAATTTAAGCAATGCTCCGGTAACAGTATTGACGGGAGCGATAAAAAAATACTATCCATCCCTTGCGGATGCTGAAAACGGAACCAATGAAATTTTAAATTTCCTGACCTACACCGCTCCATCCGGAGTAATCTATATTAAGGTATCCAACGCACAGGGATGTTATTCAATTGCAAAAGTAACCCTCACCGTTTTATCTCCGGTTCCGTCGAGCGTATTACAGGACAAGATCATCTGTATTGAGGACAAAACCACACTGGATGCAGGTCCTGGATTTAATGGCTACGAGTGGAGCACAGGAGCAACAACACAGGCTATAAATAATGTTGGCGTGGGAACTTATTGGGTAAAATTAAAGACCGGGGACTGTATTACACTACAGACAGTAAAGGTATATGCTTCAGAACAGCCTGTGGTTACCAGTATTGATATTTCAGGAAGCACAGTAACTGTATTTGTTAACGGAGGAGCCCCGCCTTACCAATATTCAATGGATAATATACAGTGGCAGGATTCTAATATATTCACTAATGTGACGAGAGGCGAAACTAAGATTTATGTAAAGGACAGCTATGATTGCGAACCTATTCAGATTAACATTACAGTTCCTAATCTAATTAACGTGATCACGCCAAACGGTGACGGAGTAAACGATGCCATTGATTATTCAGCGCTTTCCAATAAAAAGAATCTGGAAATCGGAATTTTCGACCGATACGGATACAAACTTTTCCAGGCTGACAAATCTAACAGATATGTTTGGGATGGCACCACCAACGGAAGTAAAAAAGTGCCGACAGGAAATTACTGGTACTCCATCACATGGAATGAAAATAACAGCAAGAATACCCCAATCAAATTCTCAGGTTGGATTATGGTAAAAAACAGAGAGTAAATTGAAAATTACTTTTTTTAATACAGGGATCACTCCAAATTTGGAGTGATCTTTTTACTTTTCATAGAAAGAGATATTTCATTATAAACGCACTTTATTCGTATTGTATTCTTAAATTTGTCCTATGAATTATTTGGAAGCTTTAAGCAGAAGATATTCTGTGAAGAAATTTAATCATGAGATTATCCCTCAAGATACCCTGCACAATATTCTTGAGTCGGGAAAGCTGTCTGCAAGTTCGCTTGGACTTCAACCCTACAAAGTACTGGTCGTGGAAAGTGAGGAAATGAAACAGAAATTAATTCCGGCTTTCTATAATCCCTCTCAGATTTCTACCTGCTCGCACCTTATTGTTATCATTTCAAAAAAAACTATTGAGGAGAGCTATATTCACGGCTATTTTAATCATATTTCCGAGGTAAGAGAAACTCCTGTTGAGAAGCTCGACCTTTTTAGAAAAAGCATTAATCAGCATATTACCCAAAAAACACAGGATGAAATTTTCAACTGGGCAGAAAAGCAGTCCTATATAGTATTGGCCAATCTAATGTATGCCGCCGCTATTGAAAATATAGATTCCTGCCCTATGGAAGGCTTCCGCCAGGATTTGATAGAAGAGATTCTCAATATCAATCCGGAGACAGAAAAGGTAACCGTCACCCTGGCTTTGGGCTACCGTTCTGAGGAAGATCATTTCCAGCACATGAAAAAAGTAAGAAAACCAAACGAAAAATTGTTTAAATTTATTTAATATTTAAACGATCGTACCTAAAGCAAGCATATGATAAAAGCGGATGTATTAGTAATTGGTTCCGGCATCTCGGGACTTTCCTATGCCATTAAAGTTTCTGAACAGCTCCCCGACGCCAAGATCATCATCGTAACAAAATCCGACGAAGACGAAAGCAACACTAAATATGCACAGGGCGGGCTGGCCGTAGTCACCGATTTTAAAAATGATAATTTCGAAAAGCATATTGAAGACACCATGCGTGCCGGAGACGGGGAAAACAAACGCGAAGTCGTAGAAATGGTCGTAAGGGAGGCTCCTACAAGATTCAACGAAATTGTAGAATGGGGCGCCAATTTCGATATGAAAAACGGAGAATTTGCTTTGGGCAGAGAAGGCGGCCACACTGAAAACAGAATCGTCCACCATAAAGATATTACCGGATTCGAGATTGAAAGAGCTCTTCTAGCAACAGCCAACAGCAGCCCGAATATTGAAATCCTCGATCATCATTATGTTATTGATATTATTACTCAACACCATGTACCGGGAAAAGAAGTAAGTGAAGGTGATATCAACTGCTATGGTGCCTATATTCTTGACGAAAAATCAAAAAAAATCAAAAAGATCACTTCCAAAATAACATTGGTCGCCACAGGAGGTGCAGGACATGTTTATAAGAACACAACAAACCCTACTATTGCTACCGGAGACGGAATTGCTTTTGTAGCCCGTGCAAAGGGTAAGGTTTCCAATATGCAGTACTACCAGTTCCATCCAACAGCGCTGTACAGCAAAATCAACGGAATGCTTTTCCTTATTTCTGAAGCCGTCCGCGGAGATGGTGCCAAATTAAGGACTAAAAAGGGTGAAAAATTCATGCACAAATATGATGAACGTGAAGAATTAGCCTCCAGAGATATTGTAGCCAGGGCCATTGATAATGAAATGAAGATTTCCGGTGATGAATACGCCGGTCTTGACTGCCTGGATATGGACCATGAAAGATTCCTGGAACATTTCCCGAATATTTATAAAAAATGTAAAGAAGAAGGAATTGATCCTTTCACTCAATTAATCCCTATAGTACCGGCATGCCATTATCTAATGGGAGGTATTGAAGTAGACAGAGACGGACAGTCTTCTATCCGGAATCTTTTTGCCGTGGGAGAATGCACCAATTCAGGATTGCATGGTGCAAACAGGCTGGCGTCAAACTCTTTATTGGAAGGGTTAGTTTTCGGACACAATGCCGCTATAAAAACAGTTGCTCTCCTCAATGAAAATGATTTTAATTTTGATGATCTTAAAGCTGTTCCGGAATGGAATGAAGAGGGAATGAAGATCATGGATGAAATGGTTATCATAAGCTACCTCAGAAAACAGCTTCAGGAAATGATGAGCGATCTGGTAGGTATTGTACGAAGTAACAGACGTTTGAATATGGCCCTGCAGAAACATCAGGAAATTGCAGCAGCCGTGGACGAGATCTACCACTATTCTATTCTTTCACCACAGTTATCTGAATTAAGAAATTTAACAACCGTTGCCCACCTTATCATTACCCAATCTATGGAAATGACTGAAAATAAAGGGGCGTTTTATAATAAAGATTTGGTTTAAATTAAATCAATGAAAACTCTGAATTTAAATATTCTTACAACAGTCAATATTTTATTCTATTCAAGAATGATACTTTCATTGATTTGTGGTTTTATATTATTGAATTTTTGGGTAAAAGATGGAAAAACTGATAATTTTTCAAGTATAATCATCCTTGCAGGAATAATATTTTTAGGACTTCTTTTGGGATTATTTGGAGTAACATTATTAAAAAAAATTATTATCCCCAGATCCAAATATCCTTTAGTTTTAAATCTTTTATGCAATATGAAAGGCTTGGGAAAACCGGATTATTATGGAAGTTTAAAATTCGATTTAAATAAAATAATTGAAGATAATAAATTACGCTTAACTCTATATTATGTCAATAATCACCAATATCCGATTTTAACATTTAATAAAGAAAAAATCATTTACTACACTCAAGAATATGATTGGGATAATTTTAAATGGAGCTATAAAGTTATACCACAAGGACGAAACGAAAAACAAGTATTAGAGTTTCAGGGTATTAATCAAAACAATATAAAAATAAAAGACAATATAGATTTTGAAAAAATAGATGCAAAAGAAAATGAAGTCCTTTTGCTCTTCATTATTCATGATGTATTGTTCGGAAAAAAATCTTCCTTTTATTATTAAAATCAAAAATATGAAAAGACCAGCATACGCTACAGATAAAGTATTAAAAACATTTATTAAAAATGCCCTGGAAGAAGATATCCAGGATGGCGACCACTCTACCCTTTCTACAATTCCAAAGGATTTGAAACAGAGCGCCAAACTTCTGGTCAAGCAGGACTGTATTTTAGCAGGTGTTGAGCTGGCAGAAATTATTTTTAAGACTTTTGATAAGGATTTAAAAGTGGAAATCTTCATTAAAGATGGAGAAGCAGCCAATGTTGGAGATGTGGCTTTAACTGTAACCGGAAGCGCAAGGTCAATTCTTTCCACAGAAAGGCTGATCCTGAACTGTATGCAGAGAATGAGCGGCATCGCGACCCTTACCCACGACTGGGATTCACGATTGGTAGGCACAAAAACAAAACTTTTAGATACCCGAAAAACAACTCCTAATTTCAGAGTATGTGAAAAGTGGGCCGTTGCTATAGGTGGCGGAACCAATCACAGGTATGGTTTATATGACATGATCATGCTGAAAGACAATCACATCGACTATAACGGGAGTATTACGAATGCCGTAAAAATGGCAAAAGATTATGTTAAAAGTACTAAGAAAAAACTAAAGATCGAAGTTGAGACACGAAACCTTGAAGAAGTAAAAGAAGCCATCAAAGCAAAAGTAGACAGAATCATGCTCGACAATATGAGTGTACCTATGATGAAGCAGGCAGTAGAAATGATCAACGGCTCTTGTGAGTCTGAAGCCTCAGGTGGAATTACCCGTGATATGTTAAAAGAAATTGCTTCTACAGGGGTCACTTATATCTCTGCCGGAGCCCTTACTCACTCGGCCGAAAATATAGATTTGAGTCTCAAAGCCGTGAAATAGCGTTATATTTTTAATAAAAACAGCCCCTATTTGTTAAAAACTCAATAATATGATTTTTTTCATATAAAAATTCAATTTTTATTTATAAATCTGAAAATCAACAAGTTAAATCTTATTAAGATTAAGTAAAAATTAACATACAGTTAATATTAGTTAAATTTTATTTCGCGAATTTTGCAGAAAATTAAATCTAACTATTACTAACGATTATGAAATTAATCAACAAATCGATGCTATCCGTAGTAATTACATTATCTACAGCTAGTGTTTATTATGCTCAAGAAGTTCAGGATACGGTGAAAACTAAATCCAATGACATTGAACAAGTTGTAATCACTGGTGTTGCTGATATTGCTAAAGATAGAAAAACACCGGTAGCAGTTTCAACCATTAAAGAAGCACAGATTGTACAACGATTAGGAAATCAAGAATTCCCGGAGATCTTAAACTCTACCCCTTCTATCTATGCAACGAAAGGTGGTGGTGGCTTTGGTGATGGTCGTGTCAATATTCGTGGTTTTGATACAAATAACACAGCAGTAATGATCAACGGTGTTCCTGTAAACGATATGGAAGGGGGTACAGTATACTGGTCAAACTGGCTTGGTTTGTCAGATGTTACTTCTGCTATGCAGGTTCAAAGAGGTTTAGGATCATCCAAATTAGCTATTGCATCTATTGGAGGAACCATTAACGTTATTACAAGAGCAGCTGATAAAAAGAAAGAGGGTAATGTAACTTTAGGTCTTGGTAATGACGGATACCTTAAAACATTATTTTCATACAATACTGGTAAATCTGCAAACGGATGGTCTACTTCATTCTTAATGGCGAGAACGGCAGGTGCAACATATATAGATGGCTCTGATTTTGAAGCATACAACTATTATTTTGCTCTTGGATGGCAGCCAAATAAAAAGCATGATTTCCAATTCACATTTACTGGGGCTCCTCAATGGCACAATCAAAACTTTAACGGAAGTATTGCTACATATTTAGATATGGGTGATGGTAAATTGGATAAGGTTTTTGGGGATGAGCCAAACAGAAAATACAATTCTAACTGGGGATATTTGAATGGAAGACAATATTCTCAATCTGTAAATTATTATAGTAAGCCTGTTGCATCCATCAACTGGGATTGGACAATGAGCGAAAAATCTAAATTATCAACTGTTGTTTATGCTTCTTGGGGACGTGGAGGAGGGACCGGAGTTATCGGATCCATTAATGGAACAAGTATAAACAGTCTTCCGAAAACTCAAGATGGTTTAATCCGTTTTGATGATATTGTTGCGTGGAACCAAGGACAATCAGTATTATGGAACCCATCAAATCCTGCTGCTCCAATCAATAAAGTTAATGCAACGCCAGGAATTGCACAAAGAACCAATGGTCTAGTAAGAAGAGCTTCAGTAAACTCTCACGATTGGTACGGATTCCTTACCAATTTCCAACATAAAATCAATGATAATTTTAATTTTTCAGTTGGTTTAGATGGAAGATACTACTACGGTTATCACCCGGGAGTTTTAACCGATCTTTGGGGAAATAACAAATTTATTGAAAAGGACAACAAGAATAATCCTAATATGGATGTAAACCTTGTTTACAATGCAACACCTTCTGCTAACCCGTTCATCAAGGCGATAAAAGATAAAGACCAAATTGTATACAGAAACTATAACGGAGAAGTCCTTTGGGGTGGAGTTTTTGGACAATTAGAGTATTCTAAGGACAATCTTTCTGCATTTGTACAGGGTTCTGCTTCTGAACAAGGATTCTCAAGAATTGACAACTGGATTATAGATGGTGTTACCGAACAATTAGGAGAAAAGGTAAACACAAAAACAGAGATGAAATATCTGTTTGGTTATAATGTAAAAGCAGGTGTTAATTACAACATCAATGATAATCATAACGTATTTGTGAACGCTGGTTATTATTCTAAACAGCCAAACTTCTTTGCAGTTTATCCTTACTCTGTTTCAGATGGCAGACAGACAGGTAACCAACAAGTCGTGAATAAGGATCTTCAGAATGAAAAAATTGCTTCTGCAGAATTTGGTTACGGCTTTAGATCTTCTAAGCTTAGAGCTAATCTTAACTTATACTATACTTCTTGGGATGACAGATTTGTTCGCCTTACAAACCTTACTATTTACGGCCTGGAAAGAGCAACTGTTAGCTTAAATGGTGTAAAGCAGGTACATATGGGTGCTGAACTAGAATTATTCTACAAACCTTTGAACTTTTTAGAATTTAACGGAATGCTATCTATAGGAAACTGGAAATATAAAAACAATCCTACAGGTCTTTTAGTTGATGAAAACGGAGCTCCTATTGTTGGCTCAAACGGAAAAAACGAGGTTACTTTAGCTTTAGATGGCCTTAAAGTATCTGATGCTGCGCAAACCACAGCAGCTATTGGAGCTACTGTGAAACCAGTTAAAAACCTTGATATTTACGGAACTTGGAGATATTATGACAACCTTTATGGAACATTTAGTATCAACAGTGGTTTTATCATTGGAGAAAATGGGCAAATTCCTGCAGCCAGAGCTGAAAAAGGTTCTTTAAAAGCACCTTCTTATAACCTCACTGATGTTGGAGCATCTTATACATTTGATCTGAAAAATGGACAGAGACTGATTTTATCTGCAAATGTTTACAACTTATTTGATGCTACATACATTTCAGATTTAAGATCATCTAACAAAAAAACAATATCTGATTATAAAGATATTGCAGGTGGGCAAACTGCTCAACAACAATTAGATGCTTACAACGCAAATCCAAATAACTTCTACAAAGGTTTGGATGTTAGCAACAACGTTTATTTCGGATTCGGAAGAACTTGGTCAGCTTCACTTTCTTACAGATTCTAATAACATCACAATATTAGATTTTATAAATATCTATCCCGGCTTTTCGCCGGGATTTTTTTTATTTTTATAAAAACAATTTTATGGAAGAAGCACTCGAAAACTTTTTAAACCATTGGAAAAACAAAAAGTATGTTCTGGGAATTCTACTCACCGGCAGTTATGCTGTAGGGCTGCAAAATAAAAATTCAGATATAGATATCAGGATTATATTTGACAGGTCTAAAACAAAAACTGTAAAGGGACTGACCACTATCAACAACTATACATTCTCCTATTTGGGCAGAAATACTGAATCTGTTAAAAAAAAATTCAACAGCGAATTTATCAACAGGCAGAAATTTGAAGCCTATATTTTTAATATTGGCAAGGTTCTTTATGATCCGAAAAACATCGTAACGGATTTACAGGAACTTGCAACAACCTACACAACAACTCCCTTTCTAAAAAAAACAAATATAAAAAGTGAAGTGAAGGCAGGGCTGTACGGGCTGTACAACCATAAAAATCATTTGCTTTCTATTGATGAAGACTCTCCTTTTTTCTCCTATCATTATTATATCCTTTTAAAGAAAACACTTCATTTCTACTCATCATATCTAGGATATGAGACATTTTTAGATACTAAAACAGAAAAGGTTCTCTGTGATGCTGCATACAGAAAGATATATCATTGGAATGATTTTCCCGATAAAGATTTTGTAAAGTTATGGGTTTCAGGTATTGACCCTAAAACTATCAACAAAAAAACAGCAATAACAATTTATCACTACATAGAGAGCAAAATAGAAAAAATCAATGAAGAAAATTTTAAAACACACTGGATGGAGTCTTAATTTTTACTATTTTAGAGACAAATAAATTTAAATTTTAACCCATGAACAAAAAGAAATTAATTTTAAAAAAGACTAAAATCTCTAAACTCAATACAAATATCCTGGACAGAAACCATAAAGGAAATATCAAAGGAGGTGATGTGGTCATGCCTAATACCCATCCAACCCCTGTATATGGAGGCGATGGCGGTTCAGCCCACGGTGCATGGTACCACGAAGGATATGACGCCCAGACCAATGCAATTCATGGAACGACGTGCTACTACGATTGTGGATCATAATAAATCTCTTAATCGTCAAAAAATATCCACCTATAAAACCTATAAATCACATGAGAAAGAAATTAACATTGAAAAAAACAAAGATCTCAAAACTTAATTTCACACCATTAAGCAGAAATCTTAAAGAAAACATCAAAGGCGGTGACGTGGTTCAGCCTAATACCCACCCAACCCCCGTAATAGGTACGGAGAATGCTTCCGGTCAGGGATACTGGCAGCATGCAAGCTATGATACACAGGGCAATCCTATTCATAGTACGGAATGTTACTATGTGTGTGTATCTTAAACGCTCAATTTAAAAATTATGGCCATAGTAAATTTTGTTTTACTATGGCTTTTTATTCAACAGCTTTCATGTCTTCAGCTTATTTTAAAACAAACTTGGATCAAAAATTACAGGATATATATGTCCATCTGGGACATCATTATACCCAATACAGCAAAATAGGAGCATTAAACGGCCTGGCCGGAATTGCTCTTTTTCAGTTTTATTACGAGGAAAGTTTGGGACTGCACTCAGAGAACAGTCTTAAAACCATAAATTTCTGTATTGAAAAAATAAATGAAGGTCATTTTTCCGCTTCTTACTGTAATGGTTTGGCCGGCTTTGCATGGCTTTTAAATCATCTGGAAGAGTATAATTTTGTAGAAAAAGATGAATTCACCTCCATATTATCAGCAATAGACACCCAGATCGAATATTACCTGCAACAATATATTCTGCATGACAATTACGATTTTTTTCACGGAGCTCTTGGATGTATTTTTTATTTTTTAAAAAGAACTGCTCACAGCAGGGAATATGAAAAACAGATTTCCCTGTTCTTTTCAAAACTTCCCTATCTCTACAAAACAATCCGTGATTATGACCTTTGTAAACTTGCAGTATCTGAAACTATTGAAGGAAAGCTAAAAAAAAGACTTCATCTGGGACCTGCCCACGGCATATCCGGAATTATAGCAATCCTTGGTATAGCCTATGGTAAAAAGTATTTCCAGAAACAGTCTGAACAGTGGCTCGAAAAGTTTACCCAATTGGTTCTGGAAACTAAAATGCCGCCGGATTCCATATCTGTCTTTCCGATATGGATTGATTTAGAGACAGAAGAAAAGTCATTCAGCAGCTTAAGTTGGTGCGCAGGTGATATAGGTATAGGAGCAGCTTTACTAAATACTTCAACTTTACTTGGGAAGCCGGTATGGAACGTCCAGTCAGCAGATATTTTAAAAAAGGCAGCACAAAGAAAAGATATAACACAATCCATGATTAATGGCTACGGAATATGTCATGGTTATTTCGGGGCTTCCAGAATCTTTTCAAGGGCATATCATACAAATCGCGTCCAGGAATTTGAAGAAGCTTCCTTATACTGGCTAAAGAAAGGCATGGATTCGTTCATCATCACAAAAGAGTCCCCGATGAGCATTCTTAACGGATTAGCCGGAGCGGGATTAGTAATGCTTGATTATCAACAAGAAAAAATAAGCAGCTGGGACGAATGCCTGTTAATTTCATAAATAAAAATCATAATGAGTAAGTTTCCTTACAAAGTTTTAAATCAATATGTTCTAAGAACTCCATCAAAACCGCTTAACTTATTAACAACACTTTTCAAAGGCAAAGACATTCAGGAAGAACAGCTTAAAAACTTAGTGAATGACGTCTATTTCAAGGAAGCATTATTCCTGGGCTCTCCTTTACTTTACGCCACTCTTTTAAAGTGGCTGGAGGAGGGATTAAGCAAGGAAAAAGAAGAGAAATTAAAAATATCCTTACTTAAATATATCAGCAGAATGTCTTCACGCTGTACGCCTTTCGGATTATTCGCAGGATACTCCTTAGGACAATTTGGTGATTATAATGCAATAGAAATAAACACAGAAAACCAATATCTGAGATATACAAGGCTGGACATGCAATATCTCATTACCTTTTCCCAGTATTTGTCCGATGACAAAAAATTACGGAACAATTTTATCTACCATACCAATACCAGCATTTATAAAGCAGGCAGTCAATACAGGTATATAGAATACAGCTATCCCGGAGGACTACAGAGAGTTCATCACATCCAGGCCCTTGATGCTACACCCCATTTGGAATTTATCATCAACAAGGCCGCCAGCGGTTCCACTATAAATGCATTGGCTGAACAGATGACTCAGTACGATCCGGAGATCACCCCTGCCGAAGCCAAGCGATTCATTAACGAGCTTATAGATCATCAGCTTTTTGTAAGCAACATAAGCGGGGCCGCAATTGGAAATGATTATTTCACTTCAATCACCAATGTATTTTCCCGAATCAAAAATAACAGCTACAGTAAAAGATTTGCACAAATCAGCAATGAACTTGCCCAACTCGATAAAAAAATCCCCAACACAGTCGACATCTATTATACCCTGAAAAATAAGATTGATGAACTGGGGATAAAAACAGATCCTAAGTTTCTTTTCCAGACCGATTTATCCGTCACTGCAAAAACGAATGTTTTGGACAAAACTATCATTAAAGATCTTCAGGACGGCCTCAATATTCTCAATAAAATATCATTTATTTCACAGAAAAAAGACAGTCCTCTGCTGGACAACTTTATTACAAAATTCAGAATAAAATATGAAGACCGCGAAATCCCTTTATCAATTGCATTGGATAACGAAATTGGAATCGGCTACGGGATACATCCCAACATCATTCCTGGAAATCATTTTCTGGAAAGTCTCCAGATTCCTGTTCAAAGAAAAAAGAAGAACGAAATAAAATGGGATGCCGCCAGTGAGCTCTTTCATCATAAAATAACAGAGGCCCTCAGAAAAAATGAAAAAATTATTACGTTAACATCATCAGATATCCATCAAAATACAGATGAAATGTGGGAGGATATTCATGACACTTTCTCGCTGATGGCAGAGATCGTTCATACAGATCAGGAACAAAAAATCTTTTTCCATGGGTTCAGCGGGGCTAGCGGAGCCAATTTATTCGGAAGATTCTGCTCATCGGATTCCTCACTAAGAGAACACACCCAGAACATTACAGACATTGAAAAAGAAATCAGGAAAAATTTCATTATTGCAGATATATCACATATCCCGGAATCAAGAATAGGAAATGTCATCTGCCGTCCGGGCTTCGCAGAGTATGAAATCCCTTATTTATCCAGATCTGAAAAAGCGGCGGAATTCCAGCTGACCACCTCAGATTTAATGGTTTCTGTACGCAATCATACAATACTATTGCGATCGAAAAAATTAAACAAATACATCATTCCCCGCCTTACAACAGCCCATAACTATAGCAGCAATTCTCTTCCTCTATATCACTTCTTGTGTGATCTGCAGAACCAGGGAAACAGGTATGGACTTGGGCTGAATTTAGGATTAATGGAAAAAAATTACAAGTACATTCCCAGAATAGAGTACAAAAAATGCATTCTTAAAGCTTCTACCTGGAATCTTACCAAAGACGACATGCTTATCTTTACAAAAAAATATACCTCAGATGAAGAACTTTTTGATTGGATGAAAGAAACCCGAAAGGAATGGAACCTCCCTCAATACGTTTTGTTTGCTGAACATGATAATGATCTTCTCATTAATCTTGAAAACATCAGCAGTATAAAAATGTTGATAGATACCATAGGAACCCGGGAAAGTTTTACTCTTAAAGAATTTCTGTACACCGATACAGATCAGCTGGTAAAAAGAAACGGAAGCAGCTTTACCAATCAATTTATATTTACTTTTTATAATAACCAAAAACTTTCTGCAATAAGAAATGCAAAATAATATTCAGCGGATTTTTCCACCTGGCGATAAGTGGCTTTACTACAATATATTTTGTGGATATAATGCTGCAGATCATATTTTGATTGATCATCTTAATACTTTAAGCCTGTCTTTACTTGCTCAAAATCTTATTGACCAATGGTTTTTCATAAGATATAATGATCCTTCCTATCATATCAGGTACAGAATAAGGCTGAAAGATCAGGATCAGGTGGGTTTAATTATTAATACACTAAACAAATTACTGGAAAATCTGATGTCAGGTGAATACATATGGAAATTACAGATAGAAACCTATACGCGGGAGATTGAAAGATATGGCGCTTCAAGCATGGAACTGGCAGAAAAAATTTTCTTTTATGACAGCAGTATCATTATCAATATCATCAATTCTCTTAACGAAGATCAGGAGAATATCCGTAGTCTATGGGCATTAAAACTGATTGACCTTTATCTCTCTGTTTTTAATTTCTCTCTTTCAGAAAAATTGGAATTTGCAGAAAAACTCAGAAATCATTTTTACAGCGAATTTAATATTGAAAAAAATACAAAGAAGCAATTTGATAGACTGTATAATGAAAACAAGCATGCAATTGATGCATTTCTAAGTAAAAAAACGAAAAAAATAAATAAAGCCCCCTTGGCAGACGCTGCTTCAAAAATCCTCTCCCTGAAAGAAAAAAAGCGCCTTAATGTAGATTTCTACAGTATGGTATCCAGTTTTATTCATATGTCGCTAAACAGGCTTTTTACGGGAGACAACAGAATGCATGAGCTGGTTGCGTATGATTTCATATGGCGGTATTATAAAAAAGCACATTATTTCCACACAAGTACAAAGGATCATGGAAGCTGAAAAATACTACTCTTCTTTAAAAGTTTATTTTCAAAACAATGAGCCTGCTTCTCTCAGTACGGGCCTTAATGGCAGATGTGCTATTGCCATTTTTATGTTTGAATATTATAGGGTTTCCTCCGACATAGAAGCTTACAATTATGGAACAGAACTAGTAGAGACAGAGTTAAATGAAATAAACTTAATCCACAATGTATCGCTGTTTGACGGATTATGCGGAATAGCCTGGACGGTACAATATCTCTCAAAGGAAAAGATGATTGATCTTAATGCGGATTCTTATCTTTCCCAATACATCGAAAAACATTTAGAAAAATTCAGGGATTCTCATATCAATTTCAACCATCCTTTACAGCTAGAATATTTTAGTGACCTTCTTTTCTATTTTTCAGAAAGGATGTTTTATACGAGAAAGAAACTTCAGAAGGAGAATTATCTCCACATCTTAAATCAGACATTAATCATCCTTTACAACCAATTTATACAGATAGAAAAGTATAGCTCTCAACAAAATATATCCCTTGAAAGCCTGTTCCCAGTAATAAGATCCTGTGTATATGTATCTGAAACCAATTTTAAATCCCCATTAATCAATACACTGCTACAGAAAGCTTTACTCTGGATAAAAGACAGGAAAATTCATCAGATTCAAACAACCTATGAGCAATTTATTCTAAAAAAGGCAGTCCAATATGCTTCTTCATCACATCGGGGTATCGAAAAATTCACCTCTGAATTCAAACCTGATGAAAACGTTCTTAAAAAGGAAGAAAATACCTTTGGAATATGGAATAATAGCCTCACAAACAGTGCCATTAGAAATATTTCGGAATTAAATGCAAAAAAACACCCCGGGTTAAAGTGTATCTTAGAATCCACGTATAATTACTGATCATACGCCCGGGATTTTTGCTATATTTGTGTACAAAAAATTGAATATGGATTTTTACAAGATTTTGCTTAATGCACACAAAGGATTTGGGTACCTTGAACTTCTTTTGGTCTCGTTATTTATTATTGCCCTTTTAGCCACAATGTTTGGTTTCAGTGGTAAAGTGAACAAATTTTTAAAGAAGACTACTCTCTTTACGATGATTTTCTTCCATGTTCAGTTTTTAATAGGAATCATCATGCTGGTAATGAATTTTACAAAAGGATTGGATATGGGATCAGTCATGAAAAATGCTGACTTAAGATTCCAGTATGTAGAGCACCCGTTTTCTATGCTTATCGCAGCAGTACTGATGACCATCATCAACAAAAAAGTGAAGTCTAATGACACGATTTCCTTAGGAATTGTAATCATGGGACTAATTGCTGCAGGTTTATTTGCATTTGCCTTCCCTTGGACGAGAGTCTTTGGGGCTTAAAACATAAAATAATAAGTTATTAATGATCAATTAATAACTTTATAATAGTTTAACCTTAATTTTTAATTTAAATCAATGAAAGTAGCTGTAGTCGGTTCAACAGGAATGGTTGGACAAGTTATGCTGAAAGTTTTGGAGGAGAGAAACTTCCCTGTAACAGAATTAATCCCGGTAGCATCCGAAAGATCTGTGGGTAAGAAGGTGAAGTATAAACAGGAAGAATTTACCATCGTAAGCATGAAAGACGCTATAGCTGCCAAACCTGATATTGCTATTTTCTCTGCCGGAGGAGATACTTCTCTCGAATTCGCACCCCTGTTTGCTGAAGCTGGTACCACTGTGATCGACAATTCTTCCGCATGGAGAATGGATCCTACTAAAAAACTGGTGGTTCCGGAAATCAATGCCAGTGTTCTGACTAAAGAAGACAAGATCATCGCTAACCCAAACTGCTCTACCATTCAACTGGTAATGGTTTTGGGTCCATTGAATAAAAAATATGACCTGAAAAGAGTGGTTGTTTCCACTTACCAGTCTGTAACAGGAACAGGAAAAGCTGCCGTGGATCAGCTTAATGCTGAGATTAATGGAGATGACAGCGTTGCCAAAGTATATCCTTATCAGATCTTCAAAAATGCACTTCCTCACTGCGATGTTTTCAGTGATGATGATTACACGAAAGAGGAGATTAAATTGATGAAAGAACCTAAGAAAATTTTAGGTGATGATACATTCAATCTTACAGCCACTGCAGTGAGAGTTCCTGTTCAGGGAGGACACTCAGAAAGTGTAAATATTGAATTTGAAAACGAGTTTGACCTTGACGAAGTAAGAAAAATCTTATCCGAAACACCGGGCGTGGTGGTAATGGACAACGTGAAAAACAACGAATATCCAATGCCATTATATTCCGAAGGAAAAGATGAAGTCTTCGTCGGAAGGATAAGACGTGATCTTTCACAGCCCAAAACGCTCAACCTCTGGATCGTAGCAGACAATCTGCGAAAAGGAGCCGCAACGAACGCTGTACAGATTGCAGAATACTTAGCAGCCAACAACTTAGTTTAAACTAACAAAATAAAAAAGAGTCTCAGAATTGAGATTCTTTTTTTTATCAAACTATGGAAAATAAAAAGACCATTAGCCATAAAGACAAAATAGGATTTCAAAAGCTGATTGCCGCTTTTGGACTTATTCTTTTTGTAGGAAAAATTATTGCCTGGAAACTCACCAACTCCGATGCTGTATTTTCTGACGCCATGGAAAGCATCGTAAATGTTATCAGTGCATTCATGGGACTCTATTCCCTCCATCTGGCCGCCAAACCCAGGGATGAAGACCATCCTTACGGCCATGGAAAAGTAGAATTTGTAACATCTGGTATTGAAGGAGCTTTAATAGCCATTGCGGGCATCATGATCATCTATGAAGGCATCAACAGCCTCATCATGGGAAAAACGCTGAGCAAAATAGATCTGGGGATATGGATTATTGCCGCAACTGCCGTTGTAAATTATCTCCTGGGATATATCTCCATTAAAAAAGGGCAGGCAGAAAATTCCCTCGTTCTCGTATCATCCGGGAAACATCTTCAGTCTGATACCATTACGACATTGGGCGTTGTAATAAGCTTAATTATTGTTTATTTCACTAAAATATACTGGCTGGATTCAGTGGTAGCCCTTATTTTTGGATTTTACATCATCTACGTGGGCTATAAGATCGTAAGAAAATCTTTAAGTGGTATTATGGACGAACAGGATCCTGATCTCCTTAACCAGATCATCAGGGTGCTTGAAGAGAACAGACGGATAGAATGGATTGACGTCCACAATATGAAAATCCAGCAGTTCGGTGCCAACCTCCATATAGATGCCCATATTACGCTACCCTGGTACTACAGCCTTCGGGAAGCTCATAATGAAATGGAAAAAATGATTATCCTTCTGGCTAAAAACACAAAAAGAAGTGTAGAATTTAATTTCCATATGGACGACTGCAAAACAGTATCATGTCCTGTATGCCAGATCAAAGACTGTCCTGTCCGTGAAAAAGACTTTGTAAAAAGAGTAGAATGGACCCCGGAAAATGTTACCAGTATAGACAAACATACCATAGACTAAATTTGAGAGTCAGGGGGGTTTAGAGTTTAGTTACTGGTTGACAATAAGTAAATCAATGAATTTATCATCTAATGTCTGCTCATTCACGATTCACTTGCAAAGCAACATTCACAATTGACATTTCCAATCTTAACCTTATTCTAAAACTTGGGCAACTTGTAAGTTAATGGGTTTTCCCGTCTATTTGCCTGTTTTTTTCTAGCTGTTTTCTATAATAAAACATCGGGACGATCAAAAGTAAAGCCAGTGGCTGGATGACAAACCTTCTCATGTAAAAGGAAAAAAGATAGCCAATATCGAATCGGTCATAAATACAGTAAAGATAAATTGGAAAAGTAATCGCGAAGATAATGGCAATCAGCAATGCTCCCTGCACCGTCCACCGGCGGTTTTTAAAAAGACATTGAATGATCAGGCATGAAAGAGCAAGATTAAGGATAAACCTGAAAAGATGGCCTGCAATTAATTTCCCCCATTCAAACCGGGGAAATGCAATATTCTTAACCGCTTCATGAAAATACTCAAGAAAGGGGTCATAGAAAATTTTGTCCTCAAGCATCCTTACACTTATAAGACCGCAGATTCCTGCTATCACCAAAAGCCAGTTAAGAATTTTCATTTTTTAAAGCAAAGAATTTGATCCACACCAGCCAAAGAACCACAACAGTTCCGTAAATAACTGCCGGAAAAATAAAATCATGGAAAATTTTTCCATATTCCTGATAATCTACCAACACGATATTCAGCCCTACAATTCGAAGGAGATTCATAATGTAAAGCAAAACAAGTCCTGCCAAAGCAAAAAGATACGTTTTAGCCCCTTTATAAAATGCAAAAACAAAGGCTATAAACAAGATCATAACGGAAACAGCATTACACCCTTCCACCATTCTTGCCACATAATTTTTCTTTACATAAAACCAAACCTGTTCATTTTTCACATCATCATAAAGCAGCGTAGGAAATCCCGTCGCGTTTTGAATAGAGGCAACCTGGTCAGCAATCATCCGGGAAAAAGAATCCAGCCCATCTGCCTTACCGCTGTTCAGATAAAACTGGTATCCAAAAAGCAACACCAGATAAATGACGATGAACCTCAGCAAAATGTTTAAAACCGGTTTAAAATCCTTTAACATACTGCAAAGATAGAAATTAGACTGAAACTTAGGTTAATAAATATTTGATATCAAATTTTAGACACTAGATGTCAGACATTAGATTTTACAAAATAATTTAACTAACATCAACTTTCAATCACCATCCAGAACTCCAAATCCTCTAATAACTCTACTCCAACTCTAATACGCTCAAACCCTCAAACAACCAGAACACCAAACTCCCATTAAATTAGTATATTTGTTCCATATTATGACTTCCGAAAACGCAAAACGATTTTTTGAAAATTATCTGGGTGAAACATCTTCTGAGTTCGTTACGCTGGCTCAAAGTGGTTCCGCGAGGATGAATTTCCTGGCCAAATCCAACACCAGAAAATACATTGTCACCAGCAATGAAAATATCCCGGAAAACGACAGCTTTCTCTACTATTCTGAAATATTCTCAGAACTTGGCCTCAACACTCCTGATATTTTTGCTGTTTCAGACGACAGAAAAATTTATATTCAGGAATTTCTCGGAGAACAGACTCTTTCAGAGATCATTACAGCAGAAGGCCTTTCCGTTCATGTAAAAACATTGGTGAAGCAAACATTAGAAAAGCTTTTCCAGCTTCAGATCCGGACTCAGGGGAAAATTGATTTTTCGAAAACTTTTGAATATGAAAGGTATGATGAGCTTCCCGTAATTCACGATCTGTATTATTTTAAAAATTTTGTAGCTGATGTTCTGGAACTCGAGTACCGTAAATCGATCTTACTGAAAGAATTTAAACAGATTGCCAAACTCATAGAAAGTCTTGAACCTAAAGGCATCATGATCCGTGATTTTCAGGCAAGGAATATTATGGTTAATGAAGGTCGTAAAGTTTCGTTCATCGATTATCAATCTGCTATGGAAGGACCGTTGATGTATGATGTGATTTCTTTCCTTTTCCAAGCAAAGGCTGATTTCCCGGAAGATTTTAAAAATGAAATGCTTGACTATTACATCGGACAGTTTGAAAACGAAGAGATCAAGAGTCAACTAAAAAATTCGGTAAAACCTATTCAGATGATGAGATTTCTGCAGGTACTTGGGGCTTATGGCTTCAGAGGACTGATTCAAAGGAAGCAGCATTTCACAGCCAGTCTTGAAAAAGGAATTCAAAACATCACCCGGTTTGCTCAATCCTGGGAACAGATGCAGGATTATCCTGAGCTAAAGAAAGTCATAGAACAGTTGTCTTCGGAAGAATCAAAATTGAAAATTAATCGCATTTTAAATGCTTAACTTTTGACTACGATAAGGCTGACAGATTACAGATAATCGGTTATCAATAAAAATAAAGAAACCTTAATGGTTCAAATTAAAAAATAAAGAAAATGTTACACATCGACATACACAGTTTTTCCTACAAAAAAGGAGGAATTCCTAAAGACCACTCAGGAAATGGCGGAGGTTTTACCTTCGACTGCAGAGGAATTTTAAATCCCGGAAGAATTGAGGAATACAAAATCCAGACAGGAAACGATATCGGGGTTCAGGAATACCTAGAAACAAAAACCGAGATGCCGAAGTTTCTCGAGCTGGTAAAATCCATTATTTCAATCAATATCGATAATTATCTGGAAAGAGGTTTTGAAGACCTACAGATCAATTTCGGATGTACGGGCGGACAGCACAGATCTGTGTATTCTGCAATCAAGATCGCTGAATTCATCAAGGAAAAATATCCTGAAGGTATAGAAATAAGCCTTCACCATGACGAACAGCACCACCTGAATGCATAAATGGTCATTGATAAGAGATACATGATTACCACCATTTAAACATCAGTTATCACTTATCCCTTGCTCATTTCCTAATCATTCATCAATTATCATTCATCAATTATAAATAAAAAATGAAAGCTTTAATTTTTGCTGCCGGAAAAGGCACAAGGCTCAAACCTTTTACGGATCACCACCCAAAAGCACTGGCTCCGGTAAACGGCATCCCGCTTTTGGAAAGAAATATCAATTATCTTAAAGGCTTCGGAATAAAAGATTTTGTGATCAATATCCATCATTTTGGAAATCAGATTGTTGAATTTTTAAATAAAAACAGTAATTTCGGATGCAGCATTGAAATCTCAGATGAGACGGATGAGCTGCTGGAAACCGGTGGCGGCTTGATTTTTGCTAGAAGGTTCCTCGATCACGGGGAAGATTTTCTGATCATGAATGCTGATATTTTAACGGATATCAATATTAATGCACTCGTTGAATATCATAAAAAGATAAAAGATTTCGCTACTTTAGCGGTTTCCGACAGAGATAGTTCCAGAAAGCTGCTTTTCAATGACGATATGGTTTTGAGAGGCTGGCTTAATGTACAGTCGGGAGAGCAGAGGCTTGCGGAATTCAACAAAGGCTTTAAAGCTCTTGCCTTCAGTGGTGTTCATTGTATCAACCCTGCTATCTTTGAAAAAATAAAGAGAACCGGCAAGTTTTCTGTTATGGAAGAATATCTTGACCTGATGCAGACTGAACATATCCACGGATTTGTACATGACAGCATTCTGATAGATGTGGGAAGACCGGAATCTGTAATAGAAGCCGAAAAACATTTTAAATAAATTGCAATGGAAATGGATGGAACCAGGGATGAAAGCTTAGTAAATCCTGCGCTTGATATTAACGAAACAAAACTTCACAACAGTCTCAGACAGAAAACCTGGGACGAAACCATCACCAAAGACAGCTGGATGGTTTTCAAAGTAATGGCTGAATTTGTAGACGGGTATGAAAAGCTCGCCAAGATAGGACCGTGCGTTTCTATATTTGGTTCTGCCAGACTGAAGCCTGAAAGCAAATATTACGAAATGGCGGTTGAAATTGCGGAAAAGATCACCAAACTGGGCTTTGGAATCATTACCGGAGGCGGTCCCGGGATCATGGAGGCAGGAAATAAAGGCGCTTTTAATGCACAGGGAAGATCTATCGGACTTAATATCGATCTACCGTTTGAACAGCATTTTAACCCGTATATTAATAAATCCTATTCTATGAACTTCGATTACTTTTTTGTACGAAAGGTAATGTTTGTGAAATATTCTCAGGGATTCGTAGTCATGCCGGGAGGTTTTGGCACCCTGGACGAGCTTACGGAAGCAATGACTCTGATTCAGACCAATAAAATAGGCAAGTTCCCGATTGTTCTGGTAGGAAGTGAATTTTGGAGTGGATTACTGGATTGGTTTAAAGCAACACTGTTAAAAGAAGGAATGATTGCTGAAGGTGATTTAGACTTATATCGTGTGGTAGACACTGCTGACGAGGCTGTTGCACACATCAAGGCATTCTATGATAAATATTCTGTGAATGTAAATTTTTAATTGGCATATTATTTGTGACCTATAATTAGCAAGAATGATTGTAAATCTATTAATTAAGATGAAAAAACTTTTATATATATCAGGAATTTTAACATTTTTTGTGTTAATGAGTTTTATGTATGTAGACTTTTTCTCTTCAATGACCAAAGTTGATTATATAGATGGAAGCAAAACATTGAAGTTTACCACAAAAATGAATACCAACCATATTTCTGATGCTATTAAAATCAATCCCAGTACAGCAGGATTTGAAGCAGAGGTAAAAAAATATGTAAATAATAATTTTGATGTGTTCGTCAATGGATCTCCAAAAACTATAACCTTCACCGGAAGTCAGGTAAGCGGAGAAACTGTATGGGTGTATTTTGAGACCGGTGGTGTTTCCGATATCAATACCTTAAAGATTAAAAACACTATTCTTTTAAGTGCTTTTCCTAAGCAGATCAACATTGTTAGTGTTGCATACAAAGGAAGCCAGAAAGTAATGAACTTCCAGCGAGGCAAGGAAGTAAATGAAGTTTCTTTCTAAACGGAATAATTTAAAATATGGACCACTGCAGATGCAGTGGTTTTTTTGTTCCTTTATTCTTCTAAAGTCCTTCATAAACCTTTTTAAGGTCATATTCTATATCACTCTTATCATATTGAAAAGGAATTTTGATCAAAGACCAGGTTTCATCATACATGTTATATTTTGGATAAATACCGTGTTGGATAAGAGAATCTGTGATATCATATTTTTCGAGTAGAATAACTCCGTTTTCAATGTTTAAAGAGTCAAAAGCCACCAGGTATTTTCTGCCTTTTGTATACTCACCATTTGCTTTCAACTCTATAATATGGCCGCCATCATACATAAATTTAAAGTTATTTCCGCTTCTTCCTCTATCTGTATAATAACTTGAGGTCACAATTCCCACAGCATATTTGGTATTTTTAAGCATATTCTGATTGGGTAGACCAATCCTTAATTTAAACAAATATATATATATATTAAAAGGAGTACACTTCCTGTTATCAGTATTCCCCTTATTATTTTATTTTCCTGCATGGTATTAAGTTTAAAACAAAGTTAAAATAATTATCCAAGCATAAAAAAGGCCGTCCTATAAAAGACGGCCTGTATTTAAAATATCAGATCTTGATTATTGAACCTGAATATTATCTAACTGAATGGTCGTTGTAACACCAGGTGATGCTCCTGTATATTCGAACAGGATAAATCCGTTTCCTGTTAATCCGGCAGGTAAAGTATAAGTTCCCGCAGGAGTCAATGTACCATAACCAGTGGCAGGGGATTGTGGAATGGTAAATGCAGATGTAATATCTGTTTTTGTTGCCGTTGTAATATCTCCAAGCGGAGTATAATTGGTTGTGTAGTAAACTTTTAAAGCATTACCGTTCCAGAATCCGACGTTTACATCAAACTTCAGGGTATTGGCAGCAGTAAAATCAACAGGTACCGCAAAATACGTTAAATAATTCCCGGATCCTGAATTAGCTCCCAGCTGAATATACTTATTATTGCTGAAAGACTTTAACTGCCAGTATCTGTTTCCTAATACTGCATCATTTACATATTTAGGATACACTTCAAGATTAGTAGGATTCAGTGAGTAGCTTTCGAAGTTTTCAAGGAAAGAACCTGAATAAGCGATCTCTGTACCTCCTTTAGGTGGCGTTGGATCTACTCTTGTTCCGCCAAAATTAACGTCAGATAAGCTTCTGATCAGCATCTGCCATGTTGAATTATATCTGCTTACTACAAAAGTAATCGTTCCGCTTCCTTTTGGCACCAGCTCTCCTCCACTCTTGAAGAATCCTGAGTTTCTGATCACTGCAGTACCACCCAATTTATCTTCAATATTTCTGTCTGTATCCAAACCTTGGCCTCCTGCATCATAATCAAGATATTTTTTCTGAACTGGGAAGATCTCACTCATGCTGAACTGCACATCAGATACCGTCACTAAAGTATTGATCAGATTAGCCTGTTTTGCATCATTCAATGAATTAAGTTTTGTTGGAATAATAGTCTGGATATCCAAACCATTGCCATTACACACTCCGGAAACATATCTGCCTAAAAGAGCCTGAGGAATTCTGCCAATGGCGAAATTCGGATCTTCGGAACCAAGTTTAATCGATCCTCTGTCCAGTCCTAAACGTAGTCCTTTCGCATTAATTCTGATATGTGCACCTACCGGGAAGTCTGCAAAATTACTTGCTTTATCCACCTCGATCTGTAGACCTACACTAGGGTTTACCGTTTTATCCTGGAAAGAGATTGTTTTATAGAAATTTCCCTGAGCATCAGAAGAAACGATATAACCGTCGAAGATCTGATCTGTTGTAATGAGTTTATATCCTGTAGCAGGAGCCTGAGCTGCAAAATCAGCCATTGAAATGGTTGGCGCCTCAAATTTATTGGAACAAACAATTGGAGGAGTTTCCCAATCATCATTCTTTACACAAGAAGACACTGCAGACAGTACACCTACTGCTACGAATGCCGTTTTGAAAAAGTTAGTGAAATTATTCATTGTTATTTTTTTATTTATTAGAATCTGAATTGTAAGTTAACGAAGTACGAACGTCCCTGAGTATACCAGTATTTCGGTCCGAAAGAAGATTTAGGGCTATAGTAATCATAAGCGAAATCCATTGCTTTTGTCTCTCTTGTCTGCTCGAAACCTCCCGTGATGAATCTTCTGTTGTTCAAGATATTATTCACAGAAGCAGTCAACAATATATAATACTTTCCAATCATGAATGATTTCCCTGCATTAGCATTCAGAAAAAATGCAGAAGGAAGTTCTACCGGCTTCAGCATATCGCGTATATCACCATCTGTAAGACCTAAATAAGGAGTGCTTGAATACGGGTTTTGAATAAAGTTATTCGTTCTTAAAGCCGGAGCCGGATCCAGATAATTATTATCGAAATAATTCCAGTTTGCTCCTACCCACCAGTATTTCGGATTGTTATACCGGAAACCTAATGAGAAAGCTCTCTGAGGAGTCCCACCCTGCTTATAATCTTTCAGATATGCTTTTCCGAAAGAAGTCACACTGCTTCCTGAGGCATCAGAAACCAAATAAACTTCCGGATTATTTCTGTACGTATACTGGCCTAAACTTGCAAGACCCTGTAAAGATAAGGTAGGAATAACTTTTAGGTCAACACCTAATTCCACTCCCATATTTCTTTTCTCAAGATTAGACATCACCTGGGTAACAAATGCACTCTGTACCTGGGAAACAGATCCGTCAGGATTGGTGCTGCTCATCTGAATTCCGTCTGCAAAGAAACGCTGCACATTGGTTTCGTTCTGCGTATCGACAATATATCCTGATGCTCTTAATTTAAGGAAAGGCGTATTGATCACATAGCTTAAATCATTAGCTGTGTATACCGTACTTCTGATATTAGGGTTAACAAGGGCATTAATTCTGGGATTGATAAACAAATCTTCAAGGAATGGCGCCTGATTGTACATCGCTCCATTGTACACTAAGAAATTACGTCCGTTGATACGGTAAACAATCTGTCCTTTCAGACCGAAGTTCCAGAAATTGTAATCTTTACTTTTCCCATAAGAGTTTTCATATAAATAATGTTTGAAAAGACCTTCTCTGTTTGAAGTGGAATAGCCGGCCAAAGCAGAAACAAATACATCGAAATTTCCTGTAGAAAATTTCAGTCCCGGATTTACTTTCGCTTCCTGTCTTCTCAAAATATAATTATAAGTCATACGGTCTCCCACTCTCAGCTGAACATTAGGATCCAAAGTATTATAGAATCCTGTAGAGCCAGGTTTGGCCGATTCTTTAAACGGATCTACACCAATGGCATAATCTCCGCCTAAAAGATCTTTCATTTCACGGTAAAGCTCAGATCTGTAGTTCTGATAGGAAACGTTCATGACAAATTTCATACGGTCGTTGAAGTTGTACGTATAGTGCGTGCCAGCGTTGAAAATCTTATCATCACTTACATCATCTACAAGATATATCTTGGAACGTTTTCCTGATAACCCGTACAAACGGGCCATCTCAGCCTGGTCCGTAACATCGTTCTTTTGGTTATTGGCATAGATCTGTCCCCAGTTGATCTGAGTTACATTAGGATCTCCGTTCTGCCAGTTAGACATACTTGTATTATAGGCATCCCAAAGTGTATTATACTGCATGGGATCAGTTTCAGTGTTATTAACGGAGTTATAAATAATACTGTTAATATAATAACTTGGTAAGTTTCTGTAGTATGTAGGCGATGGATTGGTAACCCCATTCCAGTCTAAACGTGACCCTTTATCTTTTCCGAACTGGTAAGATGCAGTCGTCCAAAGGCTGGAGTTTTTATTGATCTTCCAGAAATCCTGCACCTGGAAAAGCGGCTGGAATCCTCTTCTGACCCTTTCACTTCTTTTTTCTCCATCCTGCCATCCCCAATAAGAGTTATAGTGTACTCCTCTGTAATCATAGACTTCCTGGGTACTCGGGCTTGCTGTAGATCTTCTGTATGGTGCACCGATAAAGTTGAAAGTCATTGTATGACTGTCACTGAATTTCTTTTCTACCCCCAAATAAGCGCCATAGGCATCATAGAAGGTTCCTTCCTGAATTCCTTCTTCCGCCCACCTTCTGGCTCCCATTACAGTAAACGCCCATCCTTTACTGTTCATTCCTGAAGTATATCGTAAAGATGTTCTGTTTCTGTAGTTTCTGTTGGTCAGGGATTGTGTAAACTGGAATCCTTTTCTATACTCACTGGCTTTTGTATTCTTGTACACAACAGAGCTGTTTCCACCAAAAGCGTATTCAGACGGGGAATGGTTAGATGCGATCTCCGGATATCTCGTGATCTCGTTCAGTCCACCCCAATTGCTGAAATCAACATTACCATTATCAGATTTTACCATTGAGACACCATTCAGCATAGATTCTCCTGTTCTTCCGTCAATTCCTCTTGGGCGGAACCAGTAAAACCCTAAATCAAACGCAGCAATTCTGCTGAAAATATCCTGAGAAGATTGTAGTAATCCTACTGTAGAAGCCTGTCCACTGCTGTTACTGTCATCATCATCATTGTCTATAATCGCTAATCCCTGATCTGCGCTTGTAAGTGTAGAATATAGAGTTATTACCCCCAGATCCTTTCTTTTCTCATTGGTTACGTCAAACTCCATCATTTTGGTTTCGAAGTTTGGTTTCGCAATCATAATTTGATAATGGCCCGGCTGCAGGTCTACAAACTGGAAGTATCCAATTTTGTCAGCCGTTACATCATTTTCGCTCCCTTTAAGATCTACTTCTGCCCTTTCAACAGGCTTTCCATCGGCATCCTTAAGATACGCAAACACAGTAGTCTGCGCAAAATAGAATGAAGCAGGAAGTAAAGTAAATAAAGAGACTAATGATAATTTTTTAATCATGAGTATATTATTTTTTTTAATACTTTTCTTCTTAATTCTCAACAGTTTAAAAGTTGGGGGCACAAATTTAATCAAAATTTGGAATCTCCAACTTTTTTAACAATATTTTTTCTTAACATTGCAACCTTTTAAGATTCATTATATAAGAGAATTGTTTTATCTTGTTTTAAATTTACAAATATTTAAATGGAGTGAATTAAAAAAAGGTAAATTTGTGGTTTAAATAATTTTAATACTCTAGAGGATGAAGAGATTGATGAGTTTTATGGCTGTTATTTTTTCAATAATGGCTTTTGCACAACAGGGGAAACTTAGAAAAGTGGCTACTGTTGGCTTTTTGAATGTTGAAAACCTTTGGGACACCATCCGTTCTGCAGACTATATTGATGGCACAAAAGACATCCGTAATCCGGCTTTCCACAGAAGCATTCCAATGGATTCTATTAAGTTTCTAGAAGCAGAGAAACATGACGGGCCCTGGAGTGACGGTGCTTTAATAGGTAAAAAGGCAGTAAGATATCAAAGCGGCTCTGACGAATTCACGCCAAGCAGCGGTAAAAATTATAATACTAAAATCTACAAAGCCAAACTTGCCAACGAAGCCAAGGTGATTTCCGAAATGGGAGCCCAGTATACCAAAACGGCGCCTGCAGTAGTTGGACTTATAGAAGTTGAAAACAGACAGGTCATTGAAGACCTGGTAAAGCAACCTGCTCTTGCTAAATATGATTACGGAATTATTCATTATAATTCTTATGACTACAGAGGAATTGATGTGGCTTTAATTTATCAGAAAAGAAGATTTACCCCAACCAATTCATTGAAAAAAGAACTGAAAGTTTTCGGTGATGACGGTAAAAGAGAATATACAAGAGACATTTTGGTGGTAACAGGTTTCCTTGACAATGAAAAAGTTGCATTTTTCATGAACCACTGGCCATCAAGAAGAGGTGGCGAGGCCGTTTCACTACCCAAAAGAAATGCCGCTGCCGCTTTACTGAAACAGCAGATGGACAGCATAAGGGCAGCAGATCCTTCCACTAAACTTTTTGCCATGGGTGACTTTAATGATGATCCTGTGAGCGCAAGCTTGAAAAATCATTTAAAAGCTGTTGCAAGTCCTAAAGACCTTAGCGAAACCACACCTTACCTTAATTTAATGTATCCTTTATATAAGAAAGGTATCGCTTCACTGGCTTACCAGGATGCTCCTAACCTTTTTGACCAGATCATTGTTTCTAAAAATGCAGTATCCGATCAGGTGACAAAAGAATATTCCGTGTATAAAGCAGAGATCTTTGCTCCACCTTATTTAGTGAACAAAGAAGGAAATTATAAGGGCTATCCTTTCAGATCTTGGAACGGAGACCAGTTTACAGGAGGATACAGTGACCACTTCCCGGCATTTGTTATTCTTCAGAAAGAACCATAAAAATTAACTTAGGCACTCATTTTGAGTGCTTATTTATTATATCAATGTTTTGATTATGAAAAATCTTATTATACTGCTTTTTTTCGCATGTATTCCTTTCAGCTGCTTTTCCCAAAACAGCCCCCGGAAAGATGAAGAAAAATCAGAAATGAAGCCTTCAAAAAATGAAGACGGAGAGTGGGAACTTACTGTGATTGATACTCAGTTTGATTATTTTTTGAATGCAGTGGCAAAACCAATAAGCCAGTATTCAGAGTCTTATCTGAAAACAAAAAATACATTCCTGGTTACTGAGTGGAATTCCTACTACAATTCAGGGAAATACCGGAATATCATAGAGTCGGGCATAGATTACGATCCAAGAGAAAACTACGGAATAAAATTCGAGTATAAGCTGTATCAGGTCTTTGCTTATGTCAGCTGGAAATACGGACTCAAAATGAGTGGACTTTCCGGAAGCGACGCCGTGAGATAGAATAATACTAAATCAACGTTTCTTACACGTTTGATCTATAATAAAAAAGGTTCAGAATTGCTTCTGAACCTTTTTTATTTTTATAATAGCTGAAAATTATTTGTTGAATAATTCCTCCACTTTGTCCCAGTTTACAACATCAAAGAATGCTGAAACATAATCAGGTCTTCTGTTTTGGTAGTTTAAATAGTAAGCATGCTCCCAAACATCCAATCCAAGAACCGGAGTTCCTTTCACGTCTGCAACAGGCATTAATGGGTTATCCTGGTTTGGAGTAGAAGAAACAGATACAGAACCGTCTGAGTTCTTCACTAACCAAGCCCATCCTGAACCGAATCTTGTTTTAGCGGCATCAGAAAAATCAGTTTTGAATTTTTCAAGACCTCCATATGTTTCAATGGCTGCTTTTACATTTCCTACCGGCTCTTTGCTTCCACCCGGAGTTAAAATTTCCCAGAATAAAGAATGGTTAAAGTGCCCTCCTCCATTATTTCTTACTGCTGGCTTATCAGTTCCTGTCTGGCAGATCTCTTCAATCGTTTTTCCTGCCAATTCAGTTCCTTCAATAGCTTTATTTAAATTGTCAATATACGCCTGGTGATGTTTTGTATGGTGGATTTCCATAGTTTTTGCATCAATAGTAGGCTCCAATGCATCGTATGCATATCCCAATTTAGGTAATTCAAATGACATAATTTTTATTTTTAATGTTATATCCAAATTTAGCCAATATTTAAGCTATTATCAAAAACTGGGGATTACTTTAATAAATCTTTAACATTGATATATTGATTTAGAATGAATTAATTTTTATAAGAGGAAAGCAGGAAGTGGAAAGACGGAGGTTATTGTAGGGTAAAATACATGTCAAAGTCTTATTTTAATTAATAAAAAACTACAACTGAATAAATCTCTAAAATCTTCAAGCTCTAACCCTCTCAAATTCTACTACGCTTTTACTCCCTCCCATCCAAAAAAAAGCACGGAAATCAGCTGATCTCCGTGCTTTTTTAACAATTAAATTTAATCTATTTATTCATAGACATCAGGAATTCTTCGTTATTCAAAGTTCCTCTGATGTTTTTATTTACAAATTCCATTGCTTCTACAGGATTCATTTCAGAAAGATATTTTCTGAAGATCCACATTCTCTGTGAAGTCACCTCATCTAAAAGAAGATCATCTCTACGTGTGCTTGAAGACACAAGATCGATGGCAGGATAAATTCTTCTGTTGGCAATTTTTCTGTCCAGCTGAAGCTCCATATTACCTGTTCCTTTGAATTCTTCAAAGATCACTTCGTCCATTTTAGAACCGGTATCGATCAGTGCAGTGGCAATAATGGTTAATGAACCACCTCCTTCAATCTTTCTGGCTGCCCCGAAAAATCTTTTCGGCTTGTGAAGTGCATTAGCATCCACACCACCTGATAAAACTTTACCTGATGCCGGTGTAACGGTATTATAAGCTCTTGCCAACCTCGTAATTGAATCCAGCAAAATCACTACATCATGTCCGCATTCAACCATTCTCTGGGCTTTTGCTAAAACAAGATTCGCTACTTTTACATGTTTGTCAGCTGCTTCATCAAAGGTAGACGCAATAACTTCTGCATTTACACTTCTTTCCATATCGGTAACTTCTTCAGGACGTTCGTCAATCAAAAGAACCATCATATATACTTCAGGATGATTGGCAGCAATAGAGTTGGCAATATCTTTAAGCAACATCGTTTTACCTGT
The DNA here is from genome assembly GCF_049887855.1 of Chryseobacterium sp. NFX27. Classification (NCBI taxonomy): domain Bacteria; kingdom Pseudomonadati; phylum Bacteroidota; class Flavobacteriia; order Flavobacteriales; family Weeksellaceae; genus Chryseobacterium; species Chryseobacterium sp. NFX27. The sequence continues at coordinate 171,357 of NZ_JAGEKK010000006.1, forward strand.
TTTAGGCTGGGCAACGATCATCGCTCTCTGTCCTTTTCCGATAGGTGCGAAAAGATCTACAATTCTTGTTGAAAGCGTAGAGCCATTTCCGGTAAGGTTGAATTTCTCTTCAGGGAAAAGCGGAGTCAAATATTCAAAGGCAACACGGTCTTTGATGAACGCAAGATCACGTCCGTTCACTTCCGTAGGCTTAAGTAATGAAAAATATTTTTCACCTTCTTTCGGAAGCCTTACAATTCCTTTAACGGTATCTCCGGTTTTTAGACCAAAATTTCTGATCTGTGCTGTAGACACATACACATCATCAGGAGAAGAGATATAACTGAAATCAGATGAACGAAGGAATCCGTAGTTGTCCGGAAGGATTTCCAAAACCCCTTCAATACTTACCATCCCGTCAAAACTGAATTCTTTTCTGTGCTCAGAATGATGGTCCTCATTTCTGTCAGCATGTTGTCTCTGCTGATTTTGGTTTGGATTCTGATTCTGGTGTTGATTAGGATTTTGGTTCTGACCCTGGTTTTGGTTTTGATGCTGATTAGGGTTCTTATTTTGGTTTCCGCTGTTTTGCGGATTGTTGTGTCCTTTTTGTTGGGATCTCGCCTGAGGTTGGGAAGTAACAGGCTTTTCTTCTGATGGGGCAGCTTCCTGAGGTTCTGCATTTTTAGGAGCTTCTGCTCTGTCTTGTGGAGTTTCTGTATTGCCTGTGTTGGCCGTTACTCTCTTTCTTTTTTTTCTAGCCTGTGCTGAATTGTTTTCTTCAGGAGCGGAAACTGTTTCAGCTTTGGGCTCTTCCTGCTTTATTTCTTCAGCAGCAGGCACCTTTTCTTCTACTTTCTCTTCAGCTTTAGGGCTTTCTTCAGTGGGTGCTTTTACTTCTGCTTTGGGTTTGGCAGGTTGTCTTTTAGGCGCTGCTTTTTTTACAGGAGCCTTGGCAGGTTTTTCTGCCGGTTTTTCTTCAGTATCCATACTGGTTTCTGTGGCGTTGAAATAATCTTTTGCAACTTTAGGGTTAGAAGCCTGAAAGTCAAGAACGGCAAAGATCTTATCATTATCATTGCTGTTTCTAGCAACTTTAACGCCTAAATCTTTTAAGATTTTAGTCAGTTCCGTTACGGATTTTGACCTTAACGTTTCTATGTTAAACATACTTAATGTAAAAATGTAATTAATTGTGAGTAAGAAAAGTAAGTCCGGTGACTTTTGTTTTCAAGTACATATGTATAATGCAAATCTACACTTATTTTTGAATTGTGCAAAATTTATGTTATTTTTGCCCAGTATTTAATAATCTATGTTACAGAGAATACAGACTATATGGACTCTTTTGGCAGTTTTGGCTGCTGTTTCCCTTTTCATTACAGGACAGGATATTGATGTTTTCGGCAATATTCCGGTGATTGATATAAGCTGTATTGCCCTTGTTTTGATAGGAGCATTGAGTATTTTTAGTTTTAAAAACAGGAAAAGACAAATTTTGCTGAATACATTCAGCATCATTATAAACGTTTTGTTGATTGGTGTATTGGCGTACTGGTTACTAAACTTATCCGGAGGAATTCATTTTCCTGAGAAGGGTATTGAGCCGGTTTTCCCATTGATCGCGGTGATATGTCTGCTTATTGCAAACACCTATATCCGCAGAGATGAGAGGCTCGTAAAATCTGTAGACCGACTTCGATAGCCTTACAACGATTTTTTGAGTGAGAACAGTTCCGAAAGGAGCTGTTTTTTTATACATAAGTTTTTTTGACGCAAAGTTTCATATTCGAACCGTATTATTTTTAAGTGAGGCAAAGTTGCCGGCTACGCCGTTGATTAAGCGGATGGTAATACGAGCGTTTATTCAATCAATCGAAGATTGATTTTTACTTTGCATCCTTAATTTTTACATTTTTAAATTAAACTTTGCGTTTAAAATAAACCATTAAGATTGAATAAGCTTTTAAGAATATTAAGTTCAGCTTCACTTAAAAGCAGATGATTTTCTTAATTATATTTACCCCCTTTAACCTTCTTAATGGTTCAAAAATGTATGCTCACCAGATATTTTATATCATTTCGTGCAACATTTCCGTTAAGAATACGACAGATTCTATTAAATTATACCAAAAAAATGAAAAAACTAACCTACCTTGCTCTGACCTTTTTCTCAGCATTTACCTTTGCTCAGGAAGTTTCCAAAGAAAGAGTAACCACAATTCTTGCAACCCTTGCTTCAGACGAAATGAAAGGCCGCGAGATCGGAACTCCTGAAAATGATAAGGCTGCAGAATATATTGCAACGCTTTTCAAAGAAAACAATCTTGAATACTGTACCGGAAATTCTTACCTGATCCCTTTCGATTACGAAGGAAAGAAAGCTTATAATGTATGTGGAATCAAAAAAGGAAAAACAGATAAATATCTAGGTTTCTCCGGACATTTCGACCATATCGGGACCAGTGACAAAACAGGTGACAATATTTATAACGGTGCAGATGATGATGCGAGCGGAATTACCACTTTAGCAGGTATCGCCGATTATTTTAAGAACAAAAAACCGGAATTTTCAATGGTTTTTATGGCCTTCAACGGGGAAGAAAAAGGGATGCTGGGGTCAAGAGCTATTTCCACAGATGTCGGTTTGGATAAGGTATATAATAATATGACAGCACTTTTCAATTTTGAAATGGTGGCTACAGAATCCCAGTTCGGTAAGAATGCTCTTTTTATGACAGGGGATGAGTTTTCTGATTTTGATGAACTTTTTAATAAGTATGCGGCCAACGGATTAAAAATCAATTCCGATCCCTATGCTGCACAAAAATTATTCTACAGATCAGACAATGTAAGTTTTGTAAAGAAAAAGATCATAGCTCACTCATTTTCTACCGTGGATATGACGAAAGCTTCCCATTACCATAACGAAAGTGATGATGTAAACGTTGTAGATTTTGACAATTTAACAACCATCATCAATAACGTTGGAAAGACTTTGGAAAAACTGACTCCAAAGAATTTTGCTCCGAAATATAATGACAAAGTAAAATTTTAAATAATAAAATGACAAAAACAAAACCGCCGGACTGGCGGTTTTTTCATACCCTGAACCCTTCTGATCATTAAAAATTAAACAAACGTTTGTAACAAAACATATCTAATTGAAACATATTAACTAAAGTAAAACAGGATTAAGAACGTCTTTTACTTTAATTTTACGTAATTTTGCTATCCAATTTTTCTTGAATGAAACCATTACAAAGAATACTTTATTTCGCGAAACCGCATCAAAAATACCTTTTCGGAAGTATGTTTTTCAATATACTATACTCCTTACTCAATATCTTATCTGTGGGAACTATGCTTCCTATTTTGGGACTGATGTTCGGCACGATTGAAAGACAGGGAAAAGAACCGGTATGGAGTGGAGCCTTCGGCGATTATTTCAATTATATAAAGGATAAAGCTTATTATTTTGTACAGACACAGATTGACCAGCATGGTGCTGTTTACGTACTTGCTGTTCTGTGTGCGATTACAGGAGTTTCATTTCTATTAAGGAATATTTTCAGATATATAGGCGCTTTTCTTTTGGTGAATTACCGTGTGGGCATTACCAAAGATCTTCGTACTGCGATGTACAATAAATTCCTGCAGCTTCCGGTTTCTTTCTTTACAGAACAGAGAAAGGGAGACATGATGTCCAGGATTTCCAATGATATCGGGGGTGTAGAAGGTGGAATTATGGGTGTATTAGTGGATATCATTAATGCTCCCTTTATGATCATCTCTTCATTGATTGCATTATTTTTACTGTCTCCTCAGCTGACCCTTTTTTCACTGATTGTTTTCCCGGTTATGGGATTGTTGATCTCATGGACCGGAAAAAGCTTAAAAAAGCAGGCTCATTATGCCCAGGCTGAGCTAGGAAACCTGTTTTCACTGGTAGACGAAACTTTAAAATCTTCTAAAGTGATTAAGATCTTCAATGCGGATAAGATCCTTAAGAACAGATTCAACGAAACAACGACCAACTGGCAGAAATTTGCCATTGATATGAGCAGAAGAAGAGAACTCGCGTCTCCTATGAGCGAATTTCTTGGTTCTATTACCATTCTTATCATTACCTGGTATGCCGGAACTCAAATTTTAGAGGAGCAGACTATGAAACCTCAGGCTTTCCTGGTTTTCATCGGAATGTTCTTCCAGATCCTGGATCCTGCCAAAAAACTTTCCAGTGCAATTTCTTCTATCCAGGGAGGAATGGCGAGTTTGGAAAGAGTGGCTGAAGTTCTTGATTATGATTTAAAGGTAGAAGAAATTGCTGAGCCTGTTTCAATCTCTACACTTAACAATCAAATTGAATTCAGAAACATTGGATTCTATTATGATAAAGACAATGTTATCCTTAAAAATTTCTCGCTGATCATTCCGAAAGGAAAAACCATAGCCCTTGTAGGACAGAGCGGAAGCGGAAAAACAACCATCGCCAACCTTCTGGCCAGATTCTATGACGTGAATGAGGGGGAAATTTTAATTGACGGAACTGACATTAAACATTTAAAATTAAAAGAATACCGTCAGCTTCTGGGAATGGTAACCCAGGAGTCTGTATTATTCAATGATTCTGTTTATAATAATATCCTAATGGGTAAACCTGATGCTACCAGAGAAGAGGTAGTAGAGGCTGCAAAAATTGCCAATGCTGATGCTTTTATTTCGAATCTTCCTGATGGATATGATGCCAATATCGGAGATGACGGGAATAAACTTTCCGGAGGTCAGAAACAGAGGGTTTCTATTGCAAGAGCCGTATTGAAAAACCCACCGGTAATGATTCTGGATGAAGCCACCTCCGCCCTGGATACGGAATCGGAAAGATTCGTTCAGGATGCTTTGGATAAAATGATGGAAAACAGAACGTCCCTGGTTATTGCCCACAGACTTTCGACGATCCAAAAAGCAGACTGGATCGTAGTAATGGAGAAAGGAATTGTAGTGGAACAGGGAACACATCATGATCTTATTGCCAAAAAAGGAATGTACCACAAGCTGGTAGAACTCCAAAATTTTGACTAATCGTTTATTGAATTAAATTCAACTAAATGAATCCTATACAAGAGTATTTCTACAGAATTAAAGAACCTGAAAGAAGTACTCTTTTGTTTTTACGCAAAAAAATCCTGGCATCCGACACGGAAAATATAACGGAAACCCTAAGCTTCGGACTTCCATTCTTCAAATACAAAAGGAAAATGCTGTGTTATCTCTATTACAGCAAAAAATATAAGCAGCATTACGTAAGTTTCTATCACGGGGACAGACTAGATCATCCTCTGTTGATTCAGGATGGCAGAAAGAAGTTTAAAATCCTTCTGATTGATATGGAAGAGGATTTGCCTGTTGATATTATTTTAAACCTTACAGAAGAAGTTAAGAAGCATATAAAATAAAAGCTGCGGCATGGTTTCACCATGCCGCAGCCCTGTTTAAAAACTTTTTTCACTACTGTGTATTAATTCCGCTGAATTCTGCCTGCTTAACCGCCCATGCGATCATATTTGCAAACAGTATGGAATTTTGCACCTGCATACCTCCGGCTGAATATCCGTTTCCTGCATAACCGTACGTAGCTTTCTGAACAGGAAAATATCCTCCTGAGCTTGGTGCAACAAATGGCTCTATAGTATTGCTTGAAAAAGGGCTTCCGTTTGCATTCTCATTGCTTAAGAATCCACCATCTCCAAACCATATAAAGTTCAGACTGCTGCTTCTCAGCCCGGAAATACCGGTTCTTGCTGTTGTACTGTTAATCGGCTGTGCATAGCTGTAAGGCACAAATCCGCTTGTAAGACCTGAAATTCCAATTGTTGTGGAAGCATCCTCACCCCAGTTTTTTCCTCTTACATCCCCGAAAGGGCCATTCAATATAGGATCATCAGTGTTAGAAAGAGCATACACCGATCCTGCTCCCGCTCCATTGGAAGCTGAAATAGTAGGATCTGAAAAAATCCCTCTGAATAGATTCTGTGCAGTTCCTGTATCATCAGTTAAGGCAATCACAATTCCTTTTTTATTGAGATAGGACGCAATATATCCTGCATCAGTAGCATTTGGAGTATAGGCATACCCGATAATTACAATATCCGGTTTATTGTTCAGGGCTGTCTGAAGCGCTGCTGAAGATGGTGAGTTTCCCAGCGACGTATGGGTAAAGCCTTCATATTTTACAATACTCGAAGCCGTTGTTCCAAAATTGGTTGGAGAATCCATAAGGCTTCTGGAAGGCCCTGTAAAAGCACTATACCCGTAAGCTGTCTCCAGACCTATATGTAAAACTGTTTTTTTAGGGATTACTACAATGATACTTACATTACAGGTTGTTGAAACTCCTCCCTGGCTGTCAGAAGTAATGGTCATTGTTTTCACAGCAGTAGAAGATGGTGTTCCCGTACCGCTTAAGATCACATTTTGACTTCCTGTAGCCGTAAATGTTCCGGAACCTCTGAATGAAATTCCATCTACCGTATTTGTGGTAATGGTATAACTTCCTAATGAAGAAACGTTCACAGGTAAGGTAATAGTATTGGACGCTGTAAGAGCTGTTCCCACTTTATAAACTCCATTGGCAACAGCACTTCCACAACTCATAGTATAGGTTCCGGCAGGGCTGAGAACAGTTATAGATACAGCAGGTGTACAGGTCACATCGCTTCCATTGGCATTCAGCGATACATCATCAGTCTGAATATTCAGAGGAGTTCCCTGCCCTGCAATCTGAATGGTTTGCACTCCTGTATTGAGGAATGTTCCCGTTCCATAAAAGTTATAGCCGTTGGGAGTGGTTCCCGAGATGGTATAATTTCCTGCTTTGGTCACATTGACAGCAATACTCAGATAGTTTGACGGGGTCAATTCCTTTCCTTTTACATAGGTTCCCATTGCTTTTGTATTGGAGCAGACCACTGTAAATACAGCTTTTCCCAGCTGGCCGCAGACACTTTTCCATTCATCATCGGCAAGGCTCCAGTAATTAAAGCAGTCTTCTGTTGTATTATAGATGGTAAGACCGTCATCCTTAAGCCTATTAATGCTTATTGCATCTCTTTGGATTTCGGTAAGACGTGGAATGAGTATTCCTTTATTGTTTCCTCCGGAGACTACATCCAAGACCGAATTTTCATTAGGTAAAGATGTATTGATCCCTACTGCACCGTTCTGAGAATAGAACTGTCCAAAAACCAAAAGCATCGCCAGAAGCAGAACTTTGATTTTCGCTGTTGTAGAATTTGTTTTCATCATTTTCGAAATAATTATGTTTGTTATTTTTTAAACTGGCATTTCCGCCAATACAAAAGTATCACCCATAAAGGTTTATTATCTCAAAAAAACTTACGCAATACTACGCATGAGTAGTAAAACGTACAATAAATCAGTTATTTATAGGAAACAGTCAAAATACATGAAATGTAATAATTTGAATTTTATTCAGAAAAAAATGGCAGAAGATTATCCCGTCTTATAAATAGACTTCCATTTGGCAATGGTATTCCGGCTGGTTTTGAAATGATTGGCTGTTTCAGTATTGGTCAGCTTATTTTTCTTCTGGTAATTAAGAATTTCACGGATGGACGATTCATCATAGGAACGCAGTCGCTGATTTTTAAATTCGACAGCATATTCCGGGCGGCCAAAGATGAATGTATTGAATTTTAAAATATCTATTGCTGTATTTAGAGAATCAAGCTTATTGATTATCACAGGATCATTTATTTTTTCCGGAAATTTCTCTTTGATAATATCAGTATATATTTGTTTAAAATCTGGCATGTCTATACTTTTTTCACCCATCTGCAAATGGTTGTCTTAGGAATCTTATACTTTATCATGATTTCTTTTGCAGTCATCTTCCCGGTTATTATCTTGTCCAGTATAAACACCTTAACCTCCTCGGTATACACACTCTTCCTGAAGGTAAGAGTAGATTGAGCCAATTTAATCCCGCTGCGCATAGTAGATGGAGGAGCATAGAGAATAAGATGCCCGGTATAAATTCTAAAGAAATCAAAGTGAAGGAGCTTACTCCATCTGAGCAGCTTCTGGGTTTCCATACTTTCCTTCAGATACATCTCTTCTATTTCATTTTCGGTACAATGAAAATAATTCATGATTCTTTCTGAAGGCATTCGGAGCTCTTCTGCTTTTGCTTTCACTAAACTTCCGATATGTATTTGTTTTAAATTCATTATGACAACAAAAATATCAACAACAAAACGAATTGAAAGCCTTTCATTCTACGTAATACTACTCAATCAAGTAAAAAAATTATATTTTGAGAATAAAACTGTTGATGTTCATTTCAGAAGGAATATTCAGCTTTTTCCTGATTCTGTATTTTTTACTTTCTACTGCTCTGATGCTGCTGTTCGTACACTGTGCAATTTTTTTAGTATCAAAATCAATCTTCATTAAAGCACAGAAATAAAGTTCGGAATGAATAAGGTTCGGATTTTTTGATAAAACAGCAGGAATAAAATGTGGGAAAAAGATCTGGAATTTATCAAAGAACAGCGGCGAGTTACTTTCTGCCAGACTATAGATTTCACGGATATTCTCTTCTGTAAGATGATTGATGAGCATTTGCTGTTTTAAGAGTTCGATATTGGTGTTTTCCAGAGCTTCTATGGTAGAATCCTTTATTCTCGTATCCTCCATAAGCCCATTAATCAGGTCATCTTTCTGAGTAATAAAAGAAATATCCATCAGAAATGATCCTATGGAAAATAGAATATTGAGCAGTTTTATGGTTTTGAAATCTCCATCCTCAAAAAAAATACTTTTAGGAAGAAAATTAAAGTCAAAATAGAGGCAGGCAATACAATTGGCACTGATGATAAAAGCAAGAATCAGGATTGAAATAAAATCTTCCTTATAATTGAAAAAGAATGGGATAGCAAATAAAAGTGAGAAATAGAAATATTCAACTCCTGCATTCTTAAAAGTATAAATATGAAAGAAACTGATGATAAAAGTGAGCAGAATAAAAACAAAAATAACACTTGTTTTCAATCTTTTTCTGTAGCGGTTTGTCTTTCCTTTAACAGCCATTAAAAAAAACCAGAAAAGAGTAATAATCGTTAAAAATGTAGAGATCACTGCATCTCCGAAGAAGATAATAATAAATATTGAGTAAAATAAGAACAGCAGGAAAAGGAAAAGAAGGTATTTATTAATAAGATTAAGATAATTACGTTCATCCTCATCATATAATTCCTCCGCTTCGCCGCTGATCATTCGAAAGAAACTTTTAAAAATCATTGCGTTTGTGTTTTTGTGTTATCATAATGCTCAGGTTGCTTTTTGTACAAAACAAGGCAACTTGAATCATATTAATACTCATCAAGCACACACAAAAACATCAGGACATATGAAATGCGTCTGCGGTTTTTGCTGAATGATAATTGATTGTGAAGAGGTGTTTTTTTTAAGCTATCAAGCAGATTGTCAGCTTAATAAATCCGTATAATTTTTCAGTCTATCTACGTAAATATATGGTATTATTCATAACATAATCAATTAACATGCAAAAAATTAGTATGCCACAAATACAATTGAATGAAAAAAATATCCTTACCCCCAACAATAACTTGATAAGAATAATATCCCTGCAAAAATATTGGTTTTAAGAAAAATCTACTATAAAATGAATACTCAATAGCACGCGTGCGTACAAAAACTTAGAAATGAAGTACAACAGATTAACATAAATGGATACAAAAAAAGGAGAAAAATTAATTTCCCCTTTTATATTGTGATAGTATTCTGTATTAATCTTTCATTCTGGCGATCACATCCAGACCTCCTTTTGTAATATCTCCGATCTTGCAGATGATTTCGGTGTCCAAAGGCAGGAAAACATCCATTCTCGAACCGAATTTAATGAAACCGAACTCATGTCCCGCTTTTGCCTGATCTCCTTCATTACAGTAGAAAACAATCCTTCTCGCCACATATCCTGCGATCTGCCTGAATACGACCTGATGATTGGTTTCCGTTTCTACAGCTACTGTTGTTCTTTCATTCTCTGTAGATGATTTTTCGTGCCATGCCACAAGATATTTTCCGGGATGGTATTTCTTGTAGATCACTTTTCCCGAAACCGGATATCTGCAGATGTGAACGTTCAGCGGTGACATGAAAATGGAAACCTGAATGGCTTTTTCTTTAATAAATTCAGTCTCGTCCACTTCTTTGATCATTACCACTTTTCCATCTACCGGAGCAATTACGTTTTCTCTGTGTTCAAGTATATCACGGTCCGGAACTCTGAAAAACCAGAATACCAAACTGTACACCACCAATAATGGCATAATGATCAGCAAAGACCATATTTTAAGAAAATAAATAGCCAATACACTTATGATGATAAACAGTATCGTTGCTACGGTAATCGTCCCTTTTGATTCCTTATGTAATTTCATGAGATTAAATAAATTTTTCTAAAATAAAGTACAAATATACGACAGGAACGCAGATTAAAAAACTGTCCAGTCTGTCCAGCACGCCTCCATGCCCCGGAATGATGTTTCCGCTGTCTTTCACCCCGAAATTTCTTTTAAGCTGACTCTCTACAAGATCGCCCAGCGGAGCGAATGCAGCAACAAGGAAACCTACCACCATCCAGTTCCCGCGAAGTTCGGGCTGATAATGCTCTACAAAGTAAGATAAAACCAACGTCAGGACAACTCCCCCTCCATATCCTTCCCAGGTTTTCTTTGGGGATATTTTAGGAGCCATTTTATGTTTCCCGAAAAACTTGCCGGTAAGATAAGCGAAAGTATCACTGCTCCAGATGAGGATAAACAGGAAAAGTACTTCCAGCGAAAAAGTTCCTTCAAAACTGGAAAACTTAGGCAGACCTAATGCAAAGCTGAAAGGCAATGCCACATAGATGACCGTAAAGATAAGTTTTCCGCTGTCATAATATAATTCGTTGGGATATTTGAATAACGTAACCACTGCAATCGCGATCAGGGAAATAGCCAGTATTTCGTTCAGTCTGAAATCGAAAAAGAAATCGTGGTGGAAATATCTTTTGGAAAAAACATAGTAAATAAAAATCACCAGTGGGAGTACGATCCATTTTTCATAGCCTTTCCCAAACTTCATGATCTTAACGCATTCCCAGGTACCTACCAGCAGCAAAAGAGTGATCAGACCATGATACAGATATTCCTGTCTGATAAGGTCCGGATGGATCTTGTTGATCAGCTGGGCACCCAGCGGTGTAGTGCAAAGAATAATAACGGCAACGTAAACAAGCCCGGAAATGGTTCTTTGAATAAGGTTTTTGTCCAAAATGTAAAATTTATAAGTTGATGCTTAATCTTCAAGCAGCAATAAAAACAGTTTTGTATTCGTATTGGAAGAAGTATCTAAGCTTGACTGACCTCCGCTGATGGAAGTAAGGTTCTTGATATTCCCGTTCCTTTTTATTTTTCCCATCGCATCATTAAGGTTGTTCACGATCTGTGAAACATTGGCCATGATAATGATTTTGCCTGGAAGTCTTGAAGAGTGGTAGTGCAGGATATTGTTGTGCGAAAGCATGATCCTGCCGTCATAGGCAATAAGATATTCGCAGGTAATAAAGGCGGCATCATTGGAGTGCTCCATTTCAGACGTATAGGGTATTTTCACCACACTTAAGAAGTTCTGAAGCTCCTTGTCCCAGCAGAAAACATTACTGATTCCTTCTATTTTCACAATCTGGTTTAAAGTCTGTAAGGCTTCCGCTTCATCTGCACAGTAATTAAAAAAGCCTCCTGAATGCGTAAATAATTGCGCAAACTTATAGTCAAGATCCGCATTTTTCAGCGAATCCCCGAGCTTCTCCAGACTCTGTTTTTCTTCTTCCTCAGGCTGGTTGGTAAGTTTGCTTACAATCCTCTTGAATAAATTCAACTTAATCTATTTTTAGTCAACTTTATACAAAAATAGAAAATTAATTACAATAGATTCTAAAAATAGTCCTTAAATATGAAAAAACCTGACAATTCTAAGAATGTCAGGTTTTTTTTTATATGTTTTTGGAAGTATTTTAAAGCTGATTTGGGCTTTCAGGAGCCTGAATTTCACTTTCTTCTTCTTTATCTTGGATAATGATCTGCTCATCGGGTTGTTTTGCCGTAGAAATCGTGCTGGTAACAGGTCTTTCTGTTAACTCAGGATCCCATGCTCTTTTACCGAATATATCTTCAAGATCCTCGCGGAAGATCACTTCTTTTTCTAAAAGCTTATTCGCCAGGGCATCAAGCTTATCTTTATTCTCCGTAAGAATTCTTACCGCTCTTTCATATTGATTTTCAATGATCGATTTGATCTCTGCATCAATTTTCGTAGCAGTCTCTTCTGAATAAGGTTTCCCGAAAGAATATTCAGACTGTCCTGAGCTGTCATAGTAAGAAATGTTTCCGATATTAGGGCTCAGACCGTAAACAGTAACCATAGCCTGCGTTCTTTTCGTTACCGATTCCAGATCAGACAATGCACCTGTTGAAATATTATTGAAAATAACCTGCTCTGCTGCTCTACCTCCTAAAGTTGCACACAGTTCGTCCAGCATTTGCTCAGTAGTGGTCAGCTGTCTTTCTTCCGGAAGATACCATGCTGCACCTAAAGAACGTCCTCTCGGAACGATAGTCACCTTTAAAAGTGGGGCTGCGTGTTCTACCAGCCATGAGATCGTCGCGTGACCTGCTTCATGATAAGCCACCCTTCTCTTTTCAGATGGTTTGATTGCCATATTTTTCTTCTCAAGACCTCCGATGATCCTGTCTACAGCATCAAGGAAATCCTGTTTTGTAACAGAGGTATGACTGTTTCTCGCTGCAATTAATGCTGCTTCATTACATACATTCGCAATATCTGCTCCACTGAAACCAGGGGTTTGTTTTGCAAGGAAATCTCTGTCAACAGTATCATCCAGCTTGATTTTTTTCAAGTGAACATCAAATATTTCTCTTCTTTCGTGCAGTTCCGGAAGATCTACATAGATTGAACGGTCAAAACGTCCGGCTCTCATCAGGGCTTTATCCAGGATATCCGCTCTGTTGGTAGCAGCCATTACGATAACGTTAACGTCTGTTCCGAAACCATCCATTTCTGTAAGAAGCTGGTTCAGGGTGTTCTCTCTTTCGTCATTTCCGCCTGAGAAATTATTTTTTCCTCTTGCACGTCCGATAGCATCAATCTCATCAATAAAGATGATAGCCGGAGATTTAGCTTTTGCCTGGGCAAAAAGGTCTCTAACTCTTGAAGCACCTACTCCAACGAACATTTCTACGAAATCTGAACCTGAAAGGGAGAAAAACGGTACTTTGGCTTCACCTGCAACAGCTTTTGCCAATAATGTTTTACCGGTTCCCGGAGGTCCTACCAGAAGTACACCTTTAGGAATTTTACCTCCCAGTTTTGTGTATTTTTCGGAATTCTTCAGGAAATCTACCACTTCCTGTACTTCTTCTTTAGCTCCTTCAAGACCTGCAACATCTTTAAATGTCACCTGGATTCTTTCTTTTTCATCAAAAAGTTTCGCTTTAGATTTTCCTATTGAGAAGATCTGTCCGCCAGGGCCTCCGCCTCCCCCCATCTTTCTGAAAAGAAGGAAGTAGAAAAGACCTAAGATCGCAATCCATATCAATGCTGAAACCAGAATATCCATGAACGGGTTCTTACCTGCTCCATAGTCTTTTGTGGTTTTGATAGTAGCATCTGCAGCTTTTATCTGATCAAATTTTTGTAGGAAAAGCTGAAGATCTCCATATTTTACGGAAAAATCTGCTTTTGGAGCCATTTCGAATGCAGAAAGAGGGTTGCTTTGGTTGGCCGTTTTATTGACCATTGCTGTCTTTGCTGCTTTTGTCAGGAAAACATCAGCTTTCTCTGTGTCTTTGTATATGATAACGTTTTGGACCTTTCCTGCCTGCATTTCCCTAAAGAAAGCATCCTCATCAATAGATTTTGCACTGTCGCCTCCTAAAAAATTGGAACCGAAAAATAACAAAAGAGCCACGATTGCAATTGGAAAAAACCAGTTGAATCCTTTATTGTTCATTTATACTTTTTAAAATTTAAAATTCATATTCTATTTTGGTAATTGCTGCATCTCCCCAAAGTTCTTCAATATCGTAATATTCACGTACTTCTTTCTGGAAAATATGCACTACCACTGTTACGTAATCTACCAAAACCCACATTGAGTTTTCGGTACCCTCTACATGCCAAGGTCTATCTTTAAGATCGTTTCTTACTTTTTTCTCTACACTTCCTGCCAATGCAGAAACTTGTGTATTGGAGTTTCCGCTACAAATTATAAAAGTTTCGGCGACAGAATTTTCAATTTTTGAAAGATCAAAAATCATTATATCTTCTCCTTTTACATCCTGGATGGCTTCAACAATTTTATCTATTAGCGCCTGCTTTTCTGCTGTTTTATTCATTAAAATATCTATAATCTGCAAATTTATTGTTTTTCTTTTACTTTAGCCTTATTTTTAGCCCTTTAAAGTCTTAAAGTTTTCTTAAATGGGTCAATTATTTTATTTAAAAGAGTGTTCTTCTACTAATGACGAAATATCTCAGTTTTTACTTTACGGAAATTCAGATTTTACGGCTTTATATACATTCAACCAAACCAAAGGCCGTGGACAATACGGAAATACATGGGCGACAGCGGCTGGAAAAAATATTGCCTATACGCTGGCTGTTAAGACTGAAAGCTTTCTGCTCTCAGATTTTATATTCAATTACTATACCGCAGTTATTATCCGGGATTTCCTTGCCAATTTGACTGATAACGATGTAAAGATAAAGTGGCCGAATGACATCATCCTTAAAAATAAAAAAATCGTTGGAATTTTAATTGAAAAGAAAAAAATTAACCAAAACAATTATTTTATCATTGGGGCAGGCTTCAATGTCCTGCAGGATCATTTTGATGAAATATCGCATGCAGGATCGCTTCTGACACAGACAGGACAGGTTTATGACCTTGATGATTTCGTATCAAACCTTCACGAATATCTGTCGGAAAAGCTGAAAAATATTCCCGCTGAACAGCAAATCACTGATCAATTCAACCGGAATTTATACCGTAAAGATGAAATCTCGGTCTTCGAAATTGAAAAAGAGAGACAAAATGGCATTATCCGGAATGCTGATGAAAAGGGAGAACTCTGGATAGAGCTTGAGAAAGACGGATTAAAATCTTTCTACCATAAAGAGGTCAAACTTCTTTATTGATTGGCTCTTTTCAGATACAGATATAAGGTAAGCGGAAAGAATACAATATTGGGGAGCCACATGGCCACAGCGGGCGAAAGACTTCTGTTCTCCGAAACTACTTTTAAGGCTTCAAAAGAGAAAACGAAAACAAATGCCAGGGAAATCCCTATCGCAAGGTTAACCCCAAGACCTCCTCTTTTCTTTTGTGATGCCAGCGAAAGTGCCAGAAATGTCAATATAATAATAGCAACAGGCATTGAAGTTCTCTGATGAAACTCATTAAGATAAGAATTCAGGTTACTGTTTCCTCTTTCTTTTTCCCTGTCGATGAATTTTATAAGCTCAGGAGTTGTTTTATTCTGGCCCAGCAACTCGTTCGGAAAAAGTTCTTCAGGGGAGTGCCCATACTTTTTTCTCATTTCAACCCCGTTACCCAGCTTTTCAGTATTGTCTTTATTGACGGTTTTTTCCAGGTAGTTGGTAATGATAAACTGTTTTTTAGCTTTATCCCAATATACTTCTGACCCCTTCAGCTCATAGATCATCTTTCTATTTTTATCAAATTTCTGATAAACAAAGCCTGAACCCCTGGTTTCTCTCTTATTCCAGGAATTCACGAAGATGTATTCTGATTTGCTAAACTGGGCAGATGCCGGACCTGTCCCCAGGATCTTTTCTTTGTTCGCCGCATTGTATGTATAGGCTTCCAGCTCATTTTTCTTGATATTAGCCCAGGGAAGCACCATATGATTCACCACAAGCGATATCGTTGCGATTAAGACAGAAGTATACAGATAAGGTTTTGCAAACCGGTGGAAACTGGCTCCACTGCTGATTATCGCTACAATTTCAGTATTATTTGCCATCCTGGAGGTGAAATAAATCACGGAAATAAATACAAGGATAGCCAGGAAGGTTACGACAAGGTTAATAATCCAGAACGGATAAAAATGGATCAGGAAATACATGACATCCAGCTTGGGATCTAATGCTTTTGCATTTTCTATCCTTGGGATTTTCTGTTGCACATCGATCACCAATACGACTATAGACAGCAATATCAGCATGAAACTGAATGTTCCAAGGTATTTTTTAATGATATATCTGTCTATAATTTTGATCATGATGTTTCTGTTTTAAAGTCTCTGTCTAAGAACTGGCACTACAGATTTTTTCCATTCATAGAAATCACCTGCCACAATATGCTCTCTTGCCACTTTTACAAGATCTAAATAAAATGCCAGATTATGAACGGACGCGATCTGTTTTGCAAGATATTCTTTTGACACAAATAAATGGCGTAAATATGCTTTTGAATATTCTCTGTCTACATAACTTGTTCCAAATTCGTCCAGAGGAGAAAAATCACGCTTCCATTTTTCATTTTTAAGATTCATTACACCCTGCCATGTAAAAAGCATTGCATTTCGCGCGTTTCTGGTAGGCATTACGCAATCCATCATATCGATCCCCAAACCGATAGACTCAAGGATATTCCACGGAGTTCCCACTCCCATAAGGTATCTCGGTTTATCTTTTGGAAGAATATCCGTTACTTCATCTGTAATTCTGTACATTTCCTCTTCCGGCTCTCCTACGGAAAGCCCTCCGATTGCATTTCCTTCTGCTCCTGCTTCGGATATAACTTCGGCTGATATTTTTCTAAGATCTGAATAGGTAGATCCCTGAACAATCGGGAAAAGTCTTTGTTTGTAGCCGTACATTTCTTTATTCTGCTCGGTCCATTCAATACATCTTTTCAGCCAACGGTGTGTAAGCTCCATGGATGTTTTGGCCTGATTGTATTCGCAGGGATAAGGGGTACACTCATCAAAAGCCATGAAAATATCTGCTCCGATCTGTCTCTGGATCTCCATAGACTTTTCCGGAGTGAATAGGTGATAACTTCCGTCGATATGTGATTTGAATTTTACGCCTTCTTCAGACATTTTTCTGCTTTTGGAAAGAGAAAACACCTGAAAACCTCCTGAATCGGTAAGGATCGGCAGATCCCAATTCATAAATTTATGCAGTCCTCCTGCTTCCTGCATGATATCCATTGTTGGACGAAGATACAGGTGGTAGGTGTTACCCAAAATAATCTGGGCTTTAATGTCTTCTTTTAATTCTCTCTGATGAACTGTTTTCACACTTGCTACAGTTCCTACAGGCATAAAGATTGGCGTCTGGATTTTTCCGTGATCTGTAGTGATCTCTCCTGCTCTTGCTTTTCCTTCAGAGGTTTTTTCTATATTAAAAAATTTCATTCGTCTATTCTTTTAATTCACCGCTATTAACGAGTCTGCTTTTGCCGGGCAGAAACGTTTCCGCATCATAATTACCTGTTTAAAGCTGGTAAGTTTTCACTGTTTTTCAGCCTGTCTTTTATGTATTTATCCGCTTTCGGATCTTTTTTCAATACTATTTTCTGTGCGTCTTCCGCAATATCTTTCATTTTGTCTTTAACGACATAATACTTAAAGCTTTCTACAAAATCATCTGATTTCACCTGGTGGTTTTTAAGGACAAACCTTGTTCCTTCTTCTAAGTTTTTGTTTTGATATATAATGACCGCCTGATCCGTAATAGCCAAGTCAGCCAGGATCTCAGCCATCTTTTCAGGCTCGATCAGGTTTTTAGGCTTGTCGATATAGTCGCCGCATGAGAACATACACAGCATGACGAAAATGAAGATCAGTCTTTTCATAATCTGTTGATTATTGATTTCCATTTTAAATTTAAAACTCCAAATACGGCTTCATGAATAATACCGCCGTTCATTTTACTTTCTCCTAAAATTCTGTTTGTAAATATAATAGGAACTTCTACAATTTTAAAGCCTTTTTTAAAAGCTCTGAACTTCATTTCGATCTGGAAGCCATATCCTTTAAGCTTCACATTATTCAAACCAATCTCTTCGAGAACTTTTCTTGAAAAACAGACAAATCCTGCAGTGGTATCATGAATAGGAAGCCCTAAAATAAACCTTACGTATTTGGAAGCAAAATAGGAAAGCAGAACCCGCCCCATGGGCCAGTTCACCACATTTACGCCTTTTGAATAGCGTGATCCTATTGCCATATCTGCATTTACGCAGGCTTCAAAAAGTTTGGGCAGATCACTTGGATTGTGTGAAAAATCGGCATCCATTTCAAAAATATAGTCATATTTGTTTTCGATAGCCCATTTAAATCCGTGGATATATGCTTTTCCCAAACCGTCTTTCACATGCCTTACCGACATATGGAGATGGTGCGGAAATTTTTTCTGAATTTCCCTTACGATCTCAGACGTTCCATCCGGAGAAGAATCATCCACTACCAAAATATGAAAGTCATCCTCCAATGCAAAAACCGCGGAAATAATATTTTCAATATTTTCCTTTTCGTTATAAGTAGGGATAATGACGAGTTTTTTCATTTCAATTTGCAAAGATAGTTTATTTAACCTTTTTATTTTATACAAAATAATCTATAATTTTGCAAAAAACATTCCTTTGCTGTTATCACAAAACTTTATAAACCACGTAAGAATACCTGAGAACAATGACTGGGTAATCTTTATACTGACAGGATGCATATTCCTGTATGTTTTCATGATGAATATCATAGAAAGGGATGCCAGTCTGAAAGACTTTCTGCTTCAGAAATATTTTGATGCCAGCAACAACCTTCCGAGCTGGATCATCACGTCCTGTGTAACGGCACTTACTTTATCTGCTTTACTTTCACAATATATTCCCATTGTTCCGAAATACATTAATGATCTGCAGCTTTTCGGGTATCAGCTTAATAAATTTGGGTATACATTACTGGCGGTTATATTTTTTTACACCTCAAAATCTGCGTTGGGCTTTTTATTTTACCAAAGCATAGGTGATGGCAAAAAATGGACTATTTTCTATTTTACCTCTACAAAATTCTACTTCATTCTTTCATTTTTGCTAATAATCCTGTGTGTAACCCACTATTATTTCCCGATAGACAGAAATAAAATATTTTTGTACTACTTCTACTTCTTTGCATTTGTCGCTGTTTTCAAAATTTTCTTCTATTTGTTTCACAAAAACAATATACTTCCCGAAAAATGGTATTATAAATTTTTGTATATTTGCACCCTCCAAATCGCACCTTTATTGTTGCTTTGGAAGTTGTTATTTTTTTAATAAAAGTCAATGATGAGAATAAAGTCTATATTGGTTTCTCAACCAGCGCCTAGTGAGTCTTCTCCATATCTGGATATAGCAAAGAAGGAAAAAATAAAGATTGATTTCCGTCCTTTCATCCACGTCGAAGGAGTTGACAACAAAGAACTAAGAACTCAGAAGATAGATCTGACGCAGTTTACTGGGATTATTTTCACCAGCAAAAATGCGATAGACCACTACTTCAGGCTTGCCGAAGAATTGCGCTTTGCAGTTCCGGATACGATGAGATATATCTGCCAGTCTGAGGCGATTGCCAACTATCTTCAGAAACATATCGTTTATAGAAAGAGAAAGATCAGCTTTGGGGAGAAAAACTTCTCGGATCTTCTTCCTCTGTTTAAAAAATTTCCTACTGAAAAATACCTTCTGCCGTCTTCGGACGTCTTAAGCCCGGATATCGTAAAAACGATGGAAACAGCCAATGTGGACTGGACCAGAGCAATTATGTACAGAACGGTGTGCAGCGATCTTACGGATATCAATGCTAAAGATTATGATATGCTGATCTTTTTCAGCCCTCAGGGAATCAAATCTCTTCAGCAGAATTTCCCGGATTTCAAGCAGGAAGAAACAAAGATCGGTGTTTTTGGAAACACTACCCTGGCAGCTGCAGAAGAAGCAGGCTTAAAGGTAGATCTTATGGCTCCTACAAAGGAAACTCCATCTATGACAATGGCCCTTGAAAAGTATATTAAAGCACTTCACAAATAGACTTTAATACTTAAGATAAAACAGCCGTCTTTTCAATACAGGAAAGATGGCTTTTTTTTAACTAAATTTGAACAAGAATTAATATTGAATAAAAATATCATGTCAACACCTCTGAAAAAGAGAAAAAGACAGAGTATATTACACCCGGTCAATAAAATTAAAATATTTGAATGAAAGCTCCACAGGCAAAAAAAATAGAGAAAATACTAGAAATACACGGCGACAGAAGAATTGATAATTACTTTTGGCTTAATGAAAGGGAAAATCCTGAAGTTATACAATACCTTGAGGAAGAAAATGCCTATGAAGAGTTCATGATGAAAGACACCGAAGCTTTTCAGGAAGAGCTTTTCGAAGAAATGAAAGCACGCTACAAAAAAGACGATGAGTCTCTCCCCTATTTCTTTAACGGATACTGGTATATTGTGCGTTATGAGGAAGGAAAAGAATATCCTATTTTCTGCAGAAAGCATAAAAGCCTTGATAATGAAGAGGAAATTATCGTTGATGTTAATGTTTTAGCAGAAGGCGAAACCTATTTTGAAGTGGGCAGCGTAGCTGTTTCTCCGAATAATGAACTGGTTTCTTTTTCATCGGACAATGTAAGCCGCAGGATCTATACCATTAACTTTAAAAACCTTGTAACAGGAGAAATCTTCCCAGACCAAATCCTGAACACTACCGGAAAGGCAGTTTGGGCAAATGATAATGAACACGTCTTTTATATCAGAAAGGATGAAAGCTTGCGTGCTTTTCAGGTGTACAGACATAAGCTTGGCACTGATGCTTCGGAAGATGTTTTGATTTTTCATGAAGAGGATGATACTTTTGATGTGAATGTCTTCAAGACAAAATCAATGCAGTATATTTTCATTGCCAGTTCAAGCACAATTTCTGATGAACACAGATTCATTCCTTCTGACGACGTTTTTGCAGAATGGAAAATTATCCAGCCCAGGATAGATGATCTGGAATATTCGGTAGAACATTTCGAAGATGAATTTTATATCATAACCAACGCAGATGACGCAATCAATTTTAAGATTGTTAAAACGAAAATCGACAATTGCGGAATGGAGAACTGGGTCGACGTTATTCCACACCGTCCTGAAGTTCTGCTGGAAGGTTTTGAAATTTTCAGGGATTATCTGGTTCTTGAAGAAAGAGAAGAAGGGCTTCTCCAGATCAAGATCATTGATGAAAAAAAACAGGAATCTTACTATCTTCCTTTTTCTGATCCAACCTATACGACTTATATCGGGATCAATATGGAGTTTGATACCGAGGTACTGCGTTACGGCTACACATCGCTGACACAGCCAAGCTCAACCTATGAGTATAACATGAAGGAGAAAACAACTCAGCTTTTAAAACAGCAGGAAGTTCTTGGCGGAAGATTTGCCCCTGAAAATTATATCTCAGAAAGAATCTGGGCAGAATCCAGAGACGGAGAAACAAGAATTCCGATCTCTTTAGTATATCACAAAGACACTCAAAAATCCGCAGACACGCCTTTGCTGTTATACGGTTACGGAAGCTATGGACATACAGTAGATGCGAGCTTTTCCAATGTAAGACTTTCTATTTTAGACAGAGGATTCATCTATGCCATCGCTCATATCCGCGGTGGGGAATATCTGGGCAGAGAATGGTATGAAGATGGTAAAATGCTTTTCAAGAAAAATACTTTCTTTGATTTCATTGATGCCGGAAAACATTTGATTAAGGAAAACTATACATCATCAAACCATATGTATGCGATGGGTGGAAGCGCTGGCGGACTTCTGGTAGGAGCCGTGGTAAATTATGAGCCCAAGCTTTTTAACGGAATTGTTGCACAGGTTCCATTTGTAGACGTGGTGACAACGATGCTGGATGAAACCATTCCACTGACAACCGGAGAATATGATGAATGGGGAAATCCAAATGACAAGGAATATTATCAGTACATGAAGGAATATTCGCCTTACGATAATGTTGAAGCGAAAGACTATCCTCATATGCTGATTACAACAGGCCTTCACGATTCCCAGGTACAGTATTGGGAACCGGCAAAATGGACTGCTAAACTGAGAGAACTTAAAACAGATGATCATCTTCTATTATTCAAAACCGACATGAGCTCGGGCCACGGCGGAGCCAGCGGAAGATTTGAATCATTGAAGGAAGATGCGTTGGAATATGCATTCTTGTTGAAAATAGATGATAATAGATAAAAAATGATTGATAATGAATGCAGACAACAATTACAATCAAGTATTTTCAAAAAGAACTAAATCTTTGACGATTACTATTATTAATGAGCTGTCTGAGATTCCTTATTCAGATAAGATATCAAATATCAGAAAACAGATTTTCAGATCAGCATCATCAACAGCCAGTAATTACAGAGCAATGTGCAGGGGCCGCTCTCTAAAAGAAAAATATTCTAAAATATGTATCGTTGTAGAAGAAGCTGATGAGACATTATTTTGGCTGGAACTCATTGATGAACTAAATTTGCTTGAAACAGAAAAAATAAATAGCCTCCTTAAAGAGGCTGATGAAATCGTAAAGTCAACATCGTCATATAAAAAGAAATTAGGCGAAGACTTAAAACGCTCCAATAATCAATTATAAATTATAAATTATCATTTACCAATTATATGAATGAATCTGAATACTGGAAAAAGATAGAACAGTTTTTTATAGACAATTTTGATACTGAGAAGAATCCTCCGATTGAAACACTTTTGTTTCTGATCGGGCTGCAGGAACTGGGAAGCGGTCAGCAGAAATACACCAAAGAGGACAAGGTAAACCTGATCCATATTGCAGTGTGCAGACTTCTGGAGCCTTTCGGTTACTATAAGTTTACCCATTATGAGGATGGATGGCCACAGTATGACAAGCTGGAAGAGCTTCCGGAATTAAAGCCAAACGAGCAGTCTCTTCTGATGAAAAAAGCAATTATACAGTACTTCCAGGAAGAGGAATTGATTTGATGTACTGATTACCATGTGCTGGTAGACAATTTGCGATTATGCATACTACAATGATATACAAAAAAGACGGCTGAGCCGTCTTTTTGTTTTGTAAAGCCAAAAGATAAAATTACATCCTGGCATTTAAAATTTCACATTATTTGAAAATTTCATCAAGCTGTGTCAGTCCCATCTTAAATCCTTCTTCAAAGCCCATTTCCAGCTGCTGCTTCATAGCTTCAGAAGTTGGAAAGTGAATATTGATGGTTACTTTTGTACCTTCCTCAACTCCTGTAAATCCAAGCAGCCATTTTGCCTGCGCAAAATCTTCATTGATATTTCCTTTTTCATCACAGAAAGAATCTACCCCGTCAAAACTTCTATGCTCCATGATTTCACCATACTTCACCTGGCCGTACAGTTTCTCACCTTCCGGTCCTACCATGGCATAGTGCCAGATTCCACCTTCTCTAAAATCCTGTTTCACCGTTTCACATTTCCAGGGCTTTGGAGCCCACCATTGATCCAATAATTCGGATTTGGTAAAATAGTCCCACACTTTTGAAACATCAGCGTCATATATTTTCATGACATAGACGCTGTTCGCATCAAAATCTTTGTTAAAAATGATATTAGATTCCATAAAAATTATTTTTATTAAAGCTACTTATTTATCCATTTACAGGACTTTTCATATGGCAAGTTCTTTTAAATTCATAAATAATTGTTAAAAAACTCCCTTTTAAGAGAAATTAAACAATTTTTTGGCTCGTTTTTTGTTTATCAAGTCTTAAAATAATTAATTTTAACATTCACTTTTTTCCAATATATAAAATTCAATAATGAATAATAAATTCATCCCAATAATTTCGGTGTTTATGACAATCTCACTGATTGTTTTTGTTACGCTCCAATTTTATTGGCTGAAAGGTTATTACGGTGCTCTGGAGCAGGAATTTTCCAATAAAGTATACGCTGCTTTAGAAAACACTTCAAAAAGTATTGAAGAAATTGAAGCTGATAAATACCTGAACCAGGATTATACTAATCTAAGAAACAATATCCTTGCCAGCAAAGACCAACCTTCTTTAACGACAATCCAGCAGGTAGAAGATTCCGGTACGCAGCGCCAGATCATCTATTCCAAAAATATCATATCAAAAACGCAGCTTCCGATCTCTAAGAAAGGTGATTCGGTCAATCTGACCACTCTGTATACTGATGATGCAACGTATAAAATAAAGAAAGATACCACCAACCGCGAACTCCTTACCACAGACCTTAATAATGATATTGAAAACGGGGATTACGCAATAAAAGAATTTGTAAAGGTGGTTGGTACCAATCTCCCCATCGATAAAAGAGTGGATAATAAGATTCTTGATTCAGTAATTGCTAAAGAACTGAAAGTAAAGGGCATTACTGCAAAATTCGGATATGGGGTAATTGACAAGAACAACAAACTTACAAGTGTTGTGAACAAGGTTTATAAGGAGAAAAAGGACAGCAATACCTATAGCTACCCTCTTTTTACAGACAAAAAAGACCGGACTTTATACAGTCTGGCTTTGGTATTTCCTAAAAAAGAATATTCCCTGGCAATGAACAATTGGCCAATGCTTCTGGGAACGTTCCTCTCATTATTGACTATTCTAGGAATTTATATTATTTCCATCAATTATATGATGAGACAGAAGAAACTGGCGGAAGTAAAGACCGATTTCATCAATAATATGTCCCATGAGTTTAAAACCCCTCTGGCCACGATTTCTGTAGCCACAGACTCTTTAGCCAATGACAAGATTGCAACCAATCCGGATAAAGTAAAATACTATTCGGAACTGATCAAGCAGGAAAATTTAAGGATGAAAAAGCAGGTTGAAAACGTCCTGAACATGTCCAAGCTTGAAAGAAACGAGGTAGAGCTGTTCTTAAGGGAAACCAATGTGCGGGAACTGATCAAAAGAACAACAGAATCCTTTAATCTTATTGTTCAGCAGAGAAACGGTTCTTTGACACAGGAATTCACTGCGACGAACTATACTTTTAAAATAGATGAGTTTCACATCTCCAATATGCTGGTGAACTTACTGGACAATGCCAACAAATATTCACCGGAGGCTCCAGAAATTAAAGTAAAAACAAGTAACGAAGGAAACTGGTATGTTATAGAAATTTCCGATAAGGGAATGGGAATGGAGACCCAGAATAAGACCAAGATCTTTGAAAAATTCTTCCGAGAAGAAACAGGAAATATCCACAATGTAAAAGGACAGGGACTGGGACTTTCTTACGTAAAGAAAATTGCAGAACTGCATAAGGGGCAAATAATCGTAGACTCCCACAAAGACAAAGGAAGTACATTTACGATCAAACTGCCGATGAGCTAAATCATAAGTGATGAGAGATAAATGATGAATGATCAGATGACAGTAAAGAATCAATGATCAATGATCATTATAAAAATAGAAACCAAATAACAAATATAGAAGATAGAGTGAGAAGGTTCATTCTTAATTTTTAATCATTAATTTTAATTATTAAAATCATGAGCAACAGAATATTATTAGTAGAAGATGATCAGAGTTTCGGGGCAGTGCTGAAGGATTATTTGACGATCAACAACTTTGAGGTAACCCTTGCCACAGACGGAGAGCAGGGTTTGAAAGAATTTACAGAAAATGAATTTGACATCTGTATTTTTGACGTGATGATGCCTAAAAAAGATGGGTTTTCATTAGCTGAAGACGTAAAAAAAATCGATAAAAATACCCCTATCATATTCCTTACAGCAAGAAATATGAGAGAAGATATCCTGAAAGGATACCAACTGGGTGCGGACGACTATATTACAAAGCCGTTTGATACAGAACTTCTTTTATATAAAATCAAAGCGATTCTGCAGAGAAGTTCTACTTTAGAGAATGAGGAGCAGGAGCAGTTCAAGATCAGTAACATTTTCTTCGACTCTATGCTGAGACAGCTGAAAGTAGGTGACAAAGAATACAAACTTTCTCCAAAAGAAAATGAGCTGTTAAAACTTCTTTGCATCCACAGAAACGATTTCATGCCGAGAGATCTTGCTTTGAGAAAAATCTGGAAAAAAGAAAACTACTTTACCGCAAGAAGTATGGATGTATATATTGCTAAACTTCGTAAACTGTTAAAAGACGACGAAGGATTGGAAATTATCAACGTTCACGGTGAAGGATTTAGGCTTTTAGTTAAAAATTAAGCCTAAAAACATATTATAAATATAAAATTAGCAAAACAATTAAAAATGTTTTGCTAATTTTGTTTCATACGATTGGATATGAAAAATACACTTTTAGGCATTATCGCCATTTCCTTATTAGCAATTTCATGCAATAAAGACGAAAAACCTACTTATATAAAGGAAGAGGCAGGGGTTCAACAGCCTGCTGTGGCAGTTAATTCAGCTCCCAAAACTTCCCTGCTGGATCAGGCAGGTGTACAGTCCAGTCCAAATCCGGCTTCAATTAGCGCAGCACCGGGCATTAAGAACCCTCCTCATGGACAGCCAGGTCACAGATGTGATATTCCGGTAGGACAGCCACTTAATGCAAGCCCTACCGCGATACAGACTGCTCCGGGGCAAAATCCCAATAATGCCATTAAAATAGATGCTAATTCTGTGTCTCCAGGAAAAGTTACGGTCAATAACGGGAGTCAGGCTAAAACACCTCCGGGTATGAATCCTCCTCACGGACAGCCTGGCCACAGATGTGATATTCCGGTAGGACAGCCTTTAAGCAGTAAACCGGCGCCCGCACCACAGCCTGTTCAAAGCGCAGCCCAGAACGTTCCGGGACCTGTAACAGCTGCTCAGCCAACAGGTGAAAAGCCCAAGCTGAATCCTGCCCATGGAGAACCTTGGCACAATTGTGCTTTAAAAGTTGGTGATCCTTTGTCTTAATTTTTGTATTTTTGCAGAGATGAAGCTGTTTCACATTCTTGCCGTTATTTTTTGCTTAGGAATTTTTTTAGTTCCTAAAGGCAGCTTCTACCCTCAATCCATGCAGGATACCTGCTGTAAAGCCAAGGCTGAAAAGAACGACTGCTGCAAAAATCACTCTTCAGAAGATGGCAAAGACCACCAAACAAATTCTTCATGTAATGACGACTGCTGTACAACGTGCATCGCATGCTATACTTATATAGAGACACCGTTTTCTAAGAATTTACATTTTGAACTGTCTTATTACAAAACGAATAAGAATCCGCAGTTCCAATACTCACCGCCTCATTTATCAGACCGTTTAAAAGAGATCTGGCAACCGCCTAAACTAGGTTAATTATCCAACTGATAGTCCGTTAAACATTTTAATGGACAGTTTTTAATTAATCTAAACTTTTAAACAAATGAAATTATATATTTCCAAGTTCATTCTTGGTCTAATGATCCTGTCTGTACACTTTATATCCGCTCAAAACCTTTCAAAAAACCAGTTTCAGGTCAAAGGGAACTGTGAGATGTGCAAATCCAGAATTGAAACTGCCGCTAAAAAAGCAGGGGCTAAAACCGCTGTTTACTCTGTTGATCTCCAGACTTTAACTCTGGAAACTGACAGCAAAGTTTCTACAGACGAAATTTTAAAGAAAGTAGCCGATGCAGGCCATGACAATGAAAAATTCAAATCATCCGATGCTACTTATAAAGGTCTTCCCGGATGCTGTCATTATGAAAGGGATCTTCAGCCTTCTCCTACAGAAGCTCACACACATCATGCAAAAAAAGAAAATGAGTTTTATGTAAAAGGAAATTGTGCTTCATGCAAAGCCAGAATCGAGAAAGCAGCAAAAACAGCCGGTGCAGATTCTGCAGAATGGAGTGCCGAAAAACAGACAGTCATTTTAAATTTTGACCCTTCAAAAACCTCATCAGATAAGGTTTTAAAGGCTATTGCGGAGGCGGGTCATGACAATGAAAAATACCAATCGTCCGATGATACTTATAAAGGTCTCCCGGGATGCTGTCTATATGACAGGGATATTCCTTTTGGAGAAGCCAATCCAAAGGTTCATTTCGAGGAAGAAACAAAACATGATGACCATCAAGATCATCAATCTACTCCTGCTGAAAACCATGAGCAACCTGAAAAAAACATTGAAGGCGTTACCATTACCGGTTCAAAAGCAGCCACTGCGTTAAGCAAAAAAGAGGCGGGTCTTGTTTTTAATATTGATAAGAAAGAGTTATTAAAAGCAGCTTGCTGTAACCTTTCTGAAAGCTTTGAAACCAATGCAACCGTAGATGTTTCATTCAGCAATGCCGTTACGGGAACCAAACAGCTGAAAATGCTAGGTCTGGATCAAAAATATACGAGTTTAACGAAGGAGCTTTTACCGGAGATCAGAGGCCTTGCTTCGGCTTACGGACTGAATTTCATTCCCGGAAGATGGATCGAAAGCATTCAGCTTACAAAAGGTGGAAGTACAGTAACAAACGGTTACGAAAGCATAACAGGACAGATCAATACCGAGCTTTTGAAAAATGCCAAAGAACCTGAAACTTCTTTGAATATTTTCGCTGATTTCAACGGAAGAGCGGAAGCCAATATCACCAGCGTCTCTCCTATCAATGAAAAATGGTCGCAGACATTCTTATTGCACGGAAACGGAACTTTTGGAGATACGGATATGAATCATGATACATTCCTGGACAGGCCGAAAGGAACACAGATCAATGCAGCTTATCTCCTTAATTACAATGACCTGGAAAAATCAGGATTCGGGTCTCATTTCGGAATCAATTTTCTAAGGGATGAGAGAACCGCCGGGCAGATCGGTTTTGATAAGAAACTGGGCCAGGATAAACAGGCTGCTTACGGTGTAGGCATTGATATATCAAGATTCCAGGTTTGGAATAAAACAGGATATGTTTTTAAAGGAAAACCTTACCAGAGTTTAGGCTGGATGAACCAGTATGTATACCATCAGCAGGACAGCTTTTTCGGACTGAGAAATTATGCCGGGAAGCAGCATACTTATTATTCAAATTTAATCTTTGAAAGCATCATTGGGAATACAAATCATAAGTATAAGGCCGGAGCGAGCTTTTTGTATGACGGATATGAGGAAACTTAT
Organism: Chryseobacterium sp. NFX27; assembly: GCF_049887855.1. NCBI lineage: Bacteria > Pseudomonadati > Bacteroidota > Flavobacteriia > Flavobacteriales > Weeksellaceae > Chryseobacterium > Chryseobacterium sp. NFX27. The sequence continues at coordinate 200,613 of NZ_JAGEKK010000006.1, forward strand.
CTAAAGGACGACATGAAAAGGAATGAAATCGTTCCCGGTATCTTCGCAGAATATACGTTGACAGGATTAAAGTATACTTTGGTGGCAGGAGCCAGAGCAGATTTTCATAATCTTGCGGGAACTCAGTTTACTCCGAGAGTTAATTTTAAATATGATTTCACACCGCAGACTATCTTAAGGCTTTCTGCCGGCCGGGGATTCAGAACGGCTAATGTTTTTGCAGAAAATCAGCAGTATTTTGCATCGAACCGGAATATACAGATTTTGCAGAACGGCGGAGATATTTATGGTTTGAGGCCTGAGATTGCCTGGAACTACGGAGCCAGCTTACAGCAGGAATTCAAGCTTTTCGGAAGGAAATCTTCCATTGTCGCTGATTTTTTCAGGACCGATTTCCAGGACCAGGTCCTGGTTGATCTTGACCGTTCTCCGCAACAGCTTACTTTTTATAATTTAGAAGGAAAATCTTTTGCCAATTCTTTCCAGACCCAGTGGGATTTTACCCCTTTCAAAAATTTTGATGTAAGGCTGGCTTATAAATATTATGATGTACAGGCGGATTATATCGATGGCAGAAGAGAAGTTCCTTTCATGGCCAAACACAGAGGTTTTGTGAATCTTGCCTATGCCACCAATAAAAATGACAGGGGCGGATTCTGGAGTTTTGACACCACCCTGAATTGGGTAGGAAAGCAGAGACTTCCCAATACCTCAGGCAACCCTGCTGAATTCCAGCTGCCGGTATATTCTGATTCTTATGCTGTGCTGAATGCACAGATCTCCAGAAATTTCAATAAAAAAATCAGAGCTTATTTAGGTGGGGAAAACCTTACGTCTTATTATCAGAAAAATGCAATTGTTGATTTCAGAAATCCTTTTGGAAATTATTTTGATGGCGGGATGGTGTATGCCCCTATCATGAAAGCTAATTTTTATGTGGGACTGGATGTGGCTTTCTAAATTTTCTTATCAACTAATAATTATAAATAGACTGTTTTTGAAGCAGTCTATTTTTTATTAAGTGAACCTGAGTTCAGGATAGGGACTAAATTAAACGCAATGATAAGCAAAACAGAGAAAGTATATTTATTGTCTTACTTTCCTGAATGAAATGTCCTTGTTTTTCTTATTAACATGCCGGAAATCTACTTTACTTATTTTGGCGATAAAAGCACTTCAGAACAAAATGACCGAGCTCAATTGTATGTTCACAAAAAGTATTTATCGAAATTATATCTGTAGATAAACATCGATGGTTCATCGATATATATCGATGCTTTTTATAGGGAGTTTTATTTTAGAAAGCTGTTACTTTGTATCAGTAAAATTAACCAAGTAAGAATTTATTCCAAACGGAAAATTTTACAAGAGACAAAAATGATGAAACAAAATCTTGATGTACAGATAATCTCAAGAACTTTTCGAAACTTAAAAACACAAATAAGTAAAAAAATTAACTTGGTTTTAGAGGTTATTTGACGCCAATAAAAAAGACTGTTTTTCGAAACAGTCTTTTTTTATTTTTACAGCTATTATCTTCCGAAATCGTCCTGTACTCTTACAATATCATCTTCATCAGAAGGATTGGAAGCATCGGTATGCTGCCATATTTCTGCTACTACACCCCAGCCGGATAATCCGATCAGTCTGTGTCTTTCACCCTGCTGAAGCTTGATCTGATCTTTTGGATGGTATTCTTTCAGTTCACCTTCTTCATCGGTATTGCTGGTTTTGATCCCAACGGTACCTTCCACTACCTGCCAGATCTCGGCTCTGCGGTGATGGTACTGCCAGCTTAGACGGGCATTGGGAGCAACCAAAAGGATCTTAGGGCTTAGTTTTCCTCCTATTCTTAGACTTTCTACATTGATTCCGTCAAAATACTGATTGGCAAAATCCTGAGCCTGATTCTCATCGATCACGAAAAACCCACCCCAGGGTCTTGTATCATCTTTTGCCGCAATAGTGAAACCCTGGCCCGCCAGCATTTTTTCTACCTTATCGAATATTTCTATTTTCTCTGCACTCATAATTTATTCCTGTTCTAAAATTATTTTTAAATATAAAATTTGTTGATCTTATTCCTTCGACATTGAATAGGGAAAATCTTTTTCCTGTGAGCCTCTTTCTTTATTGGGCTTATTATCCATCTCGAATTTCAAAACCGCTCCATTCATCAGTTCTTTGTGGCTGAGCCAGTTTTTCGAATAAGACCGAAGATTTACGTTCAAGGATTTAACATATAGATTTTCAGCACTGTTTTCCGGTGCCTCTATTACAATTTTCTTGCCGTTTTCCAAATGAATCACTGCTTCTTTGAAAAGAGGTGCGCCTAAAACATACTGATCTGTGGCTGGCGTTACGGGATAGAATCCTAAAGCTGAGAATACATACCACGCGGAAGTCTGTCCGTTATCTTCATCTCCGCAATAGCCATCCGGTGTTGCATAATATAGCTTATCCATTACCTGTCTCGTCCAGTACTGCGTTTTGTACGGCGCTCCGGCATAGTTGTATAAATAGATCATATGCTGGATCGGCTGGTTTCCGTGGGCATACTGTCCCATGTTCATGATCTGCATTTCACGGATTTCGTGGATAACACTTCCATAATAGCTGTCGTCAAAGACCGGCGGAAGCGAGAACACCTCATCCAGCTTAGCTTCGAATTTCTTTTTGCCACCCATTAATTTAGACAAACCGTCGATATCCTGAAAAACCGACCAAGTATAATGCCAGCTGTTCCCTTCTGTAAAGGCATCGCCCCATTTGAACGGATTGAATGGCGACTGGAATTTCCCGTCTTTATTTTTTCCACGCATCAGTCCGGATTCAGGATCGAAAACGTTTTTGTAGTTGTAGGCTCTTTTTTTATAAATATCAATTTCCGAAGCTGGTTTTCCCAGTGCTTTTCCTAACTGGTAAATTGCAAAATCATCGTAGGCATATTCCAGAGTTCGGGCAGCATTTTCATTGATCTTTACATCGTAGGGAACATATCCTAAAGTATTGTAATACTGCACTCCTCTACGGCCTACGGCATCGATCGGGCCTTCATTATCGGCCCCATGTTTCACTGCCTGCCAAAGGGTTTCCACATCATATCCGCGAAGTCCTTTGATATATGCATCTGCCACCACGGAAGCTGAATTGTTCCCGATCATTATGTCAGAATATCCCGGGCTGCTCCATTCCGGGAGAAATCCTCCTTCCTTAAAAGTATTGACCAAGCCTTCCTGCATTTCAACATTGATGCTTGGGTAGACCAGGTTCAGGAAAGGATACAGGGCACGGAAAGTATCCCAAAAACCTGTTCCTGCGAACATTTTTCCATCCAGTATTTTTCCGTTGTAGGGACTCCAGTGTTTCACTTTGTTCTCAGCATCGATCTCGTACAACTTCTGAGGGAAGAACAATGTTCTGTAGAGAGAGGAATAAAAAGTTCTGATCTGCTGATCTGTTCCGCCTTTTACTTCAATTCTGCCCAGAGTTTTATTCCATACATTTTTAGCGTCTTTTTTTACCTGTTCAAAATTTCTGCTCCCAATTTCTCTCTTCAGATTCAGTTCTGCCTGCTCGAAACTGATGAATGAGGAAGCCGTTCTTGCATAAACACTTTCTTTATTTTTTAATTTAAACCCAACAATTGCCCCGGCATGATCACTTGTAATTTCCAGCTGATTCTTTACAAAAACACTGTCTTTCCAGGTAGTCGTTAAATCAAAATCTTTATCAAACTGAATGACAAAGTAGTTTTTGAAATTATTATATTTTCCTCTGGAATACTTCGTCGTGTAACCCAGGATTTTTCTTTCTTTAGGAAGGATTTTGATGTAGGAACCTTTGTTTAATGCATCAATTACGACGTAAGCACTGTCTGTCTTGGGGAAATCAAATTTGAAGAAAGCGGCTCTTTCCGTTGGGGTAAGTTCTGTCGTAACATTGATATCTGCCAGGTAAACGCTGTAGCTGTAAGGCTTAGCATTCTCGGCTTTGTGGCTGAACCAGCTTGCCCGTTCTTCCTCCTTAAATTTTAGTTGACCTACTCCCGGCATGATGGTGAAGGCACCGTAATCATTCATCCAGGGAGATGGCTGGTGGGTCTGTTTAAACCCTTTTATCTTGTCTGCATCGTAGGTATAAGCCCATCCGTCCCCCATTTTTCCGGTCTGTGGCGTCCAGAGGTTCATTCCCCACGGCAGGCCAATGGCGGGATAGGTATTCCCATTGGATAAAGACGGTTTGGACTGGGTTCCCATTAAAGGATTCACATAATCCGCAAGAGGTATTTCCTGACTAAACGCAAAGACATTTAATAGAATAAAAAAACTTGAGAATAAAGACTTCATAATATCATTTTGTTAATTTATCTTTTGCTTTTCTTCAAAGCATAACCTGCAGCCCCCAGAATGGCTGCATCTTCAAAAATAGCGGAAATTTTAATAGGAATGTTGATTTTATGCTCTTCCAGATGCTGATTTAATCTGTTTTTAAAGTAAGGATAAACTTTGGCAATGTTTCCGCCTATCACCAAAACTTCAGGATCGTATTTTCTGACATACCTTACAATGAATTCCCCGAAAGAATCTGCATAATCAGCAAAAATCTGAGCTTGTATCTCTTCGGATTTGTCTAATAAGTCTTTGGTTCCCGATATTTCTTCACCTGTTAAAGCTCTATAATGATTCACGAACCAGCGTGTTGCGAGATAATCTTCACAGATAGACTCTTTGAAAGGTGAATCCCAGAGATCCTCATCCGTTGCTTCTTTTCCATTATAAAAAGCAGTTCCCAATCCCGTTCCTAAGGTAACTCCAAAAATCCTGCTGTACTTCTTTACACAGCCTCCAAAAACTTCCCCTTCCAGAAAAGCTCCGGCATCATTCACAAAATGAACCTGATTTTTTGAAATTGAAAGTCTTTCGGCCAACTCTTCTTTAATATTGACCTTATAAATATCTATAAATTTTCCCTGCTGCATCAGCGAAATCCCATTTTCATAATCGAAAGGGCCAGGCATGGCTATACCGATCAGAAGATCCTTTTTAACCAAATCAATGGCTACTTTTTCGATGGCTGAGATCCAGGACGAAAAAATCGTCTCCCGGTCCCCGAAAGAATCCACATGTTCTCTTATATAGGTAGAACTGATAATTTCCCGTTTCTCAGGATCAACCTGTGCCATGGTAATGTGTGAACCTCCAATGTCTATTCCTACAATATTCTGCATCATACTTTTGTTTTATTTTTCTCTGTAAATAATTCTTTCTCTTAAAAAAGACAGACAGGAAAGTATGTATACTCCCCGCCTGCCCATCCTAAAATCCCCTAATTTATTTCTACTTTTTATACGTCCACGAGGATTAACCTTTTATTCTATGATCACTTTTCCAGAGGATTTAACCTCACTGTCTTTTGAATGTATTTTATAGATATAGGTTCCTGCAGATAAATTCTGACTGCTGATCACCATATCATTTCTATCAACTTTTTTGCTGGCTACTAATTTCCCTGCCATATCATATAACGTAATTTCACCGGCAAATTTGTCTTTAATGGTAAAATGAATATCATTTCCTTTTTTAACAGGATTTGGATACACATCATTCATGTTGCTTTTTTCTGAAGCAATATCTTTTGTTGATAACGCTGCGGCACAGGCTACGTCTGTTCTCCAATTGGTATTAGACATTCCGATCAGGGTCGCAAAGTGCGTATTGGCTGTAGCATCCAGAGCACCGTTTCCACTGCCTTCATTCATTTTCCAGTTGGCTTCAAGGCTGGAAGCATTGACTGGAACATTACAGTTGTTGGGAAGAATTTCTGAGGCTGTCAAGGCTCTTTTCCAAACCCTGAATTCATCCAGGAACCCGTTAAGAGTACGGGCATTCTCATAATTCCTGCCCAGATAAAGAATGCCATTGGCCGTGAAATTCCCTGACGCTGCTGCACTGGCATCAAGAACACCATTGATGTAAATTTTCATAGTTGAGCCGTCATAGGTCGCTGCGATATGATTCCATGTATTGGTGGTCAATCCGGTAACACTGTTAAGTTTTACCTGAGCAGATCCGAAACTTAATATAAATTGCAGCTTATTATTAGCAAGGTTTCCATCTCCGAACCGCAGGATGGCAGAATTACTATCTCCCACTTCAATCCCAATTACCGATGATATGTAGGGAAAGTTAGACTTGAAAGCATTTACTTTTACCCAGCCTTCAAATGTCATTGCGTTTCCGCTAAGATTAAATTGTCCTGCATTCAGGTATTGAGTGCTTCCGTTAAACGAAAGGGATCTTGCACCAGGGCTCTGTACAGGAGCAAATCCACTGTTGAATGTTGACTCTCCTGAATACACACTGGTAGTTGTTCCGCCACATACGGCCTGTACTTTCCAAACATAATTTGTATTCTCCGTTAATCCCGGTAAGGTATAAGAGTTTGTGGCAATATTCTGAACATCAGTCCAGGTTGTTGCTGCAGCTGTTTTATACTGTAAATTATAAGAGGAAGCACTTGCTGCCGCATCCCAGGATACTTTGGTGGTTGTGCCCAAAAAGCTTTCGGATTTCATACCGGACGGCGTTCCACATGTACTTCCGGAATTAAAACGGGGAGCAAACAGGTAGGTACTTTTTATGGTTGCTGAACAGTTCGACTGTATTCTCCAGTCATAATTTGTATTCAGGGTCAGATTATTAACCATAATATTGTTTCCCGAATAATTGCTTGCAACGTTTGTCCATGTGGCAGAAGAAGCTGGTTTGTAATCAATATTGTAGGTTTGGGAAGCATTACCTGTCCAGTTTAATTTAGCTGAAGTTCCTGTGGTATTGGTTGCTTCAAGTCCTAAAGGTGGATTACATGCATCTCCCTGAGTCCATGAATAAAGCGGGCCGCTAAGGAGTGTATTTTCGTTATAAAGAATATTTGATCCTGTACTCAGATAGCTGGCATTGTTAACTCCATTAAGATCGTACCACATAAATACTCCATAGCCATCATTGATGGTATTGGTCGCAAGAGTGGAAAGTGTAGCGGCAGAAGTGGATTGAGGATTGGTGTTCTGTATCCAGGTAGCCGCAGCTGAAAGCTTGGTGTTGTTAAGTGGCGGCACTACGGGAGCACTGTATGTTCCATAGTACGGATTCCAGCTGTAATTGATATAATTTCCGGCTGCATCTCCGTTGTAACTTTGTCTTGATGTTGCCGGACCTAAATAATAAAAGGTGATCAGCTTATCCGGCATTGCGGCCTTTAATTCCTGCAAAAGCATCACAAAAGAGCTGCTGTTGGGCTGTCCTGTCCCGTTATTGCCATACCCTGCGTATTCGTCATCCAGATCAATACCATCCAAACCATAGGTGTAAACGGTATGAGCCAGCTGCTGTGCGAAATCCCGTGCTGCCTCACGATTCGGGAAGTTTGAAATTCCGGCTCCCTGATGGTTTCCTAAAATATCCAGCAACACTTTAATACCTTTTTGCTGTAAAGGCTTTACATAAGTGTTCACATCATTCAATACCTTGGTAACGTTGTTATTGTTGGAAATGTAAGCTCTGCTTTTAGAAACATCATAATTAATATTGGCAGCAAAAATAATCGCCACATCAAAAAGCTGTCTGTTGGTATTCTGAAGGGTATAAGATCCTACATTCAGCATATTGTTATTATTCACCTCTACATAGCAAATTCCCAGAGGATTAAGCTGCTGCGCATGAAGCATAGAGGTCATTTGAGTGGCCAGTGCGATCAGAGCAGTAAAAATGGAGTTTTTTTTCATATAATTTTAATTTTTATGGTGGGTAAAATCATTGGGCCTAAGCCCAATGACTGTTTTATTTTTATTTTACAATTAGTTTTTCTGTCTGTTTTAAACCTCCGTCATGAGATTCAAACTGAATGATATAAGTACCCATTGAAAGTTTAGAGAAATCGTACTGATGATCTCCGGCCTGCAATGTTTTTGTTTCTACAATATTTCCATTAAAATTATAAACTGATAATTTTCCTCTGTTGTATTCTTCAGGAACAGAAACACTAAGCGGGGAAGATGCGCTTACAGGATTGGGATACATTTTGATCTGCTTTTTAGCCGTTATCTGCTCCAGATCTATTGCTTTTTGATTTTTCGCCACAACCTGAGTTCCTGCCGGACATGGTATATCTGTTCCCCAGTTGGAAGCATCCACACCCGTTAATGTTAATATAACTCCATTTCCTGAACTGTCCTGAACCGATGAACCGCTGCCTTCATTAAATTTCCAATAGGCTGCAAGGGAAGCTGCCGGAAGGGTCACATTACACATATTCTGGCTGATTTCTGTCTGACTCAATGCTCTTTTCCAGACTCTAACCTCATCTACTTTACCGTTGAAATTTCTGGATGTACTGTATAAATATCCTACATTGAAAGCTCCGCTGGAAGAAACGCTTCCTGTCTGGGATTTAGTGGCATCAAGAACCCCATTGATATAGATTTTCATTGCAGAGCCATCATAAGTTGCGGCAACGTGGTACCATGTATTGGCGTTTAATGCTGTGGCAGCAGTCAGTTTTTGCTGTACATTATTGATACTAACCACAAACTGAAGCTTGTTATTGGCAATATTGGCATCTCCCAAACGCAGGAAAGCTGAATTGCTGTCGCTTACTTCTGTACCCATAACCGATGAAATATAGGGTGATGCAGATTTGAAAGACGATGGTTTTATCCATCCTTCCAGAGATAATGCTGATCCGCTTAAAGTAAGGTTTCCCGCTGCACCGGATTCACTGCTTCCGTCCAGGGAAAGAGCAGTAGAGCCTGAAGGAGCTGTCCCTGTTCCGCTGTTAAATCTCGGAGCAAAAATATAGGTGCTTTTTACGCTGCAGTTCGTTCTGATTCTCCAGTCATATTCAGTATTGGCGGTTAACCCTGATATTGTTACTGAAGTAGCAGAAACTGCCGTTGCAGCATTGGTCCAGGTGGCAGAAGAAGCCGGTTTATAATCTACATCATACGTATTGGTTCCTACTGCAGACCAGTTCAGTTTCGCACTGGTTCCGGTAAGGTTGCTGGTAAATAATCCGATAGGAGCATCACAATTGGTTCCCTGCGTCCACGACTGTAAAGGAGTGCTTAAAGTCGTCTGTTCTCCGTATAAGGTCTGAGTTCCGGCTGAAAGCTGTGATGTTTCATTGGTTCCATGAAGGTCATACCACATAAATACTCCGTATCCTCCATTTTTTGTCTGGGTAGCCAGGCTGGTGGTAGTAGAATTGGAAGTATTTCCCAGCCATACAGCCGCCGGAGAGATCTGCGCATTGGTAAGAGGCGGAACATTGGGTGCAGAGAAAGTTCCGTACATCGCATTCCAGCTGTGGTTGACATAATCTCCTACTCTAAGTCCGTTCCAGGAAAGTCTTGAAGCAGCAGGACCATAATAATAAAAAGTAATCATTTTATTCGGCAGTAAAGCCTTCAATTCCTGTACAAGCATCACAAAAGAGCTGGCATTGGGCTGGCCGGTGCCGTTCTGTCCATAATCTGAATACTCATCATCGAAGTCAATTCCATCCAGGCCGTAAGTGTTGACAGTATGGGCAAGCTGCTGGGCAAAGTCTCTGGCTGCCTCGCGGGTAGGAAAATTACAGAGACCTGCTCCCTGATGGTTTCCCAAAATGGTTAATACCACTTTCATTCCTTTTGCCTGAAGCGGTTTTATATAGGTATCTGCATTGGTCAGTACTTTCGTAACGTTATTATTACAGTACAGGTAAGGTCTGCTCCTGGCTGTATCATAATTGATATTCGCTGCAAAAATATTGACGACATTAAACAAATATTTACCTGATGTCTGCAATTTGTACGATCCGGCATTCAGGATATTGTTGTTGTTTACTTCCACATAGCAAATTCCTGTAGGGCTAAGCTGCTGTGCATACAGCACAGGGATTGCATTAATGATCATTAAGATCAATGTAGTAAGGGCTTTTTTCATAATGTTTTTTTTAAGTTATTTGATGTATTTATATGTATTCATCTCTCCGGAAAGGAGGAAAAATGATCAATTACGGACAGAAAATTTCATAAGGTTCTCCCTCAATGTATTCTCTGTAAAAACACTGCAACTAAAAAAACGGGAATAAAAGTTATGCTGGCGCCTGCTGCAAATATCAATTCTAAGTCAGTAAATCCTGATTCTCGTTAAAGGTTTTCCATAACAGCTCACCGAATAATGTATTCGCCCAGGCAAACCATTCTCTGGTGAATTTCTTATCGTTATCCTTATGGAAAGATTCATGCATAAAGCCGGTTCCTCCATGGGTTTTCTGTAAAGTTTCTATACACCACCTGATTTCTTTTCTGTCTTTTGTGGTAAGGGCTTTCATAATGATGCTCATCGGCCAGATCATATCAAGACCGATATGCGGGCCACCGATTCCTTCCGCCAGTTTTCCTTTGAAAAAGAACGGGTTGTCTTTTGACCAGACATAATTTCTGGTATTTATATAAACCGGATCATCAGCTTTTACGGCATCCAGGTAAGGAAGTCCCAGAAGGCTTGGGCAATTGGCGTCATCCATTAAATTATAACTGCCGAATCCGTTGGTTTCGAAGGCATAAATCTTTCCGTATTCAGGGTGGTCATAGATCCCATATTTCTTGATGGCTGCATCTACCTCATCGGCCAGGCTATTTAACTGCTGTGCCAGTGTTTTTTCATTTTTGATCTGTGAAACCATTTCTGCCGCCTGGCGTAAACTTACGACTGCAAATAAATTGGAAGGGATCAGGAAGGCATAGATCGTAGCATCATCACTTGGACGGAACATAGAATTAATCAGTCCCACAGGATTTGTCGGATAACCGTAGCCACCCATAGGAATTCCGTCTGTAGCCCAGGCTGTGGTACGCTCGAATTTATAGGGGCCCAGGTCTGTTTTTCTCTGCTGCTCTACGAAAGTCTGTAAGGTGAGCTTGATTCCCTGCAGCCAATTATTATCAAAAGGTTTTGCATCTCCCGTGGTTTTCCAGAAGTGGTAAGCTAAACGGATTGGGTAACACAATGAATCGATCTCCCATTTTCTTTCGTGAGTCCCAGGTTTCATATCTGTGTGATCATACTCTTTCCACTTGCTTATTTTATTGTTATCATTATAAAAAGCATTGGCATAAGGATCTTTCAGAATGAATTCTGTCTGTTTGTGAATAACACCGGAGATCAGTGTATGTAATTTTTCGTCTTTTTTAGAAAACTGCAGGTATGGGAAAACCTGTGCAGAGCTGTCGCGAAGCCACATGGCATCTATATCTCCTGTAATGACGTATGTATCGGGAGTTCCATTAATTTCTTTATAAAAAACAGTGGTATCTAAAGTATTGGGAAAGCAGTTTTCAAAAAGCCATGATAACTCTTTATTCTTCACTTTCTTTTTAAAAGCTGCAATGGCATTTTCTACCGCCTCACTGGTAAAATGTCTTTTATCTTTCGGAACGCGGACCACAGGAAAATCTTCCATGCTCAACGTTTTAGCAAAAACATTCTGAGTAAACAGTACTCCCGCTCCTGCCAATGCACTTGTCTTTATAAACTTTCTCCTTTCCATTATACTTTAATATTTCGTTATATTTTTGATCTATTTTACGGGCTTGCTTCCCATTACGAATTTCAGCTCTCCTCCATTCATAATATCACTGTGGTTAATTTCCCAGCTTTTGAATTCTTTCCCGTTCAGGAACATTTTCTGAACATACATGTTTTTATCCGAGATTTTATCCGCTATTACCGTGAATGTTTTTCCATTTTCCAGCTTTAAGGATGCTTTAGGAAACTGGGGTGCACCAATGGCATATACCGGTTTTCCGGGAGTCACCGGATAGAATCCTAATGAAGAGAAAATATACCACGCAGACATCTGACCGCAATCTTCGTTATTGACAATTCCGTCCGGTTTTGCTGCGTACATATTATCCCGTATGAATTTAACCATTTTCTGGGTTTTGTAAGGAGCTCCTGCGTAATTGTACAGGTAAGGAACATGATGTCCCGGCTCGTCACCGAATCCCAAGGATCCGATAAATCCTGAAATATCTACATGCTGCTCACCGATCATTTTAAGTTCTTCGGTAAAGGTTTTATCCAATTTTTCTTCAAATCCTTTTTTTCCTCCATATAAATTCATCATTTCATCGATCTTATGGGGAACAAAGAAATCATAAGCCCAGATATTTCCTGAAACCCAGTGTGGCTGAAGTTTTTTCCAGTCGTTCAAAGTAAAATCCGGAAGAAATTCTCCGTTTTTCTGCTTTGGCCAGAAATGGTTATTTTCTTTGTTGAAGGTATTAAGAAAGCTCATAGAACGTTTTTTATATACTTCTGCTTCTTCTTTTTTACCTAATTTTTCGGCAAGCTGCTGAATACACCAGTCATCGTATGCATATTCCAGTGTTGCAGAAACTGAAGCTCCGTTTTCTGATGGTGTGTAGCCTAATTTAATGTAATCATTAAGGCCTCCGCCTCCATCACTGCTGCTCATTTTGTCCGTTAGGGAAGCATCTTTCATTGCTGCAAATGCTTTCTCCTGATCGATTCCCGGTACACCTTTTGAAATGGCATCCCAGATTACGGATACACTGTGGTAGCCAAGCATACAGAAATTATCGTAACCGCACAGCTCCCAGATTGGCATGTGATCTTTACGGTCTGTATATCTGCTGATCAGCGAGTTGGCAAATTCTTTTGTGTGCTTCTGATCCATAATGGTCAGCAAAGGATGTGTCGCCCTGAATCCGTCCCAATAGGAATAGGTACTGTAGTTGGTAAACCATTTGGTATTCATATTTTCCTGAGCAGCCACATAATCTCCGTTGGTATCCATATACAGATTGGGTGCGATAAACGTATGATACACTCCCGTATAGAAAATTTTTCTCTGATCATCTGTACCGCCAGTCACCTGGAATCTGTTGATGAGATCCCTCCATGTATTCTGAGCCGTTTCTTTAGCTTTTGCAAAATCTACATTCTTAGCTTCGGCATCAAAATTTTCCTGGGCACCTTCCGTACTTACAGGAGATATAGAAACTTTTACTTCTATGCTTTCATTCTCCTGAGTTGAAAATCTTACGAAAGCTTTGGCATCTTTGGCAAGAGCAATTTTTTCATTGTCCTTTATTTTGCCTTCCGAATAAGTTCCGTAGGATTTAAATGGCTTTGAAAACTCCATCACGAAATAAGCGAATCTTTTGCCGCCCCAACCATTGCTGTAGCAGTATCCCTTAATTTTATTATCCCCTTCTATGCTTACAAGGGTATGGTAAATATTTCCGAAAATCTTATTGGTAGGATCTATAATGACATTGGACTCTTCACTCTTCGGGAAGGTATATTTATGGAAACCTACTCTTGGAGAAGCGGTCAGTTCAGCCTTAATTCCGTAGCTGTCCAGCATCACTGAATAATATCCCGGTGATGCCGTTTCTTTTTCATGGCTGAATGTTGAACGGTAGCCACTTTCCGGTTTGTCCTCGGAGCCTGGAAGCATCTTTATTTTTCCGACAGTTGGCATGACTAAAATATCTCCAAGATCCGCCCAGCCTGTTCCGCTGAGATGATTATGACTGAATCCCATGATGGTTTTACTGCTGTAATGATATCCTGAACACCAGTCCCAGTCGCCACTTTTGGTATTCTGATCCGGACTGAGCTGAATCATTCCAAAGGGCGTAGTTGCTCCGGGAAATGTATGGCCATGACCTCCTGTTCCTATGAACGGATCTACCCATGAAAGAACATCATCTTTCCGTTGTTGTGCATTTCCAACATGAAAAAGCAGAATCATTGATAAAAAAATAAGCAGTTCTTTTTTCATAATTATAATAGGGAAATCTTAAAAATTTCTCAAGATAGGAGTTTATTTAACAATATAAAAACCATAGCAATGATTTCAACCAGCGGAAAAACAAAGGCAACCGGCATATTCTTATATTTTTAATCGGTTCAAAGCGAGTTCTTTTTCATAAAATCAATAATTTCTGAAATATAGCCAAACGCCATGGCTACAACGGTATCCGCTGCCCCATAATATACTGTAACCTTATCGCCTTCTGAAAGGGCAGCACACGGGAAAACCACATTAGGGATATCTCCTGTGAGTTCGTACAGCTCTGCAGGAGCCAGCAGATAAGGTTTTGTTCTGTACAATACCTTCGACGGATCTTCAAGATCCAGAAGTGAAGCTCCCATAGAATAGCGGAATCCCCTGCAGGTATTGATCACACCGTGATAAAAGAGAAGCCATCCTTCTTTTGTTTTAATAGGAACAGGACCTGCCCCAATTTTGGTACACTGCCACGCACTGTCTTCAAACGGCGCTACCTTCATTACACAACGGTGTTCACCCCAGTATTTCATATCCGGACTGTAACTGATGTATATATCTCCGAAAGGCGTATGCCCATTATCACTGGGCCTGCTCAGCATAGCATATTTCCCGTTAATCTTTTCAGGGAAAAGAACCCCGTTTCTATTAAAAGGCAGAAAAGCATTTTCGCACTGAAAGAATTCTTTAAAATCAAAAGTATAGGCAATTCCTATTGTAGGACCATGATATCCGTTGCACCATGTGATCCAGTAGCGGTCTTCTATAAAGGCAACACGGGGATCATATTTATAATCTGATTCTATCATTTCAGTGTTTCCGGCTTGCATATCAATAGGATCATGATTGATCTCCCAATTGATCCCATCTTTACTGAAACCTGCAAAAATATTCATCTGCACTGCTTTGTTGTCGCAACGGAAAACTCCTGCGAATCCATCTTCAAAAGGAACCACCGCACTGTTAAAAATGCTGTTGGATGTAGGTATTGCATATCTGTTGATGATCGGATTTGCGGAGTAACGCCACATGATATCACGGCTGTCTTCCGGACGATCCTGCCAAGGGATCTTTGCTGGTTGAAATGTCATAAAGTATTTTTACTTTTATTTAATGTATTTAATAATGATTTAGTCTTCTTTTAGTTTTTCAGGATAGGAAAACGGAACCAGCAGCGTCACTATAAATGCCGGTATCGTAGCAATCAGAACCCAGATAAAGAATATTTTGTAACCTACCCAATCGCTGATCATCCCGCTGAACATTCCCGGAATCATCACACCGAGGTTCATAATACCGGTGGCAAATGCATAATGGGCAGTTTTGTGTTCTCCTGGGGCTATCTGCTGCATGATGTAAAGCATAAGCCCTACAAAGCCGAATCCGTAGCCAAAATATTCGACGACCACTGCAATACCTACCGGAAGCAGTTCTGCCGGCTGGAAATAAGCCAGCAATGCATAGACTATAAACGGGATATTAAAGGCAGAGCACAGCCAGATCAATGATCTTTTCAGTCCTCTCGCAGCGATAAAATAGCCGGCTAAAACAGATCCCAGAATAAATGCCGCCGAACCATATGTTCCGTAAATAAGTCCAATATCTGATGTGGATAATCCAAGACCTCCTGAAGTTCTCGGAGCTTTGAAAAACAGGGGAGCAATTTTTATGGCAAATCCTTCCGCAAAACGGTACAGGATAATAAAAAGTACCGCCCACATGATATTCTTTTTTTTAAAGAAAGAAGTAATGACTTTCAGTAATTCTTTACGGACATTTTCTGCTTTTCCAACTTCTTCTTGTCCTTTCTTTTTATTCTCTTTGGGTAAAACAGCATAATGATACAGACCCAGAGCAAAAAACAGGAGACCATAAATCCCCATGATGATCATCCAGGCATTGACAACTCCTTTTGTTTTTTCTAAAACGCCGGCAAAATAAACCAGAACTCCGCTGCTTATGATTTTGGCGAGGTTGTAAAAAGCTCCCTGCCAGCCAATGTATTTAGCCTGTTCTTTGTTCGTTAAAAAATTGATGTAGGTTCCGTCTGCAGCAATGTCATGCGTAGCTCCACAAAATGCAACCACCGCAAAAAGGGCAATGCTGTATTTGAAAAAATCCGGCATCGGCAAGCTTAGTGCAATCAAAGCGAACAGAATTCCTATGGCAAACTGTGTCGCTACCACGAAGAATTTTTTTGTTTTATAGATTTCCAGAAAAGGGCTCCAGAGAGGCTTTAGAGTCCAGGAAAGCATAATCAGCGCTGTCCAGAATGTGATCTTAGAATCTGAAATTCCCATGTCTTTGTACATGATCCCGGAGACCGCATTAATGGTTACAAAGGGAATTCCCATTGCAAAATATAATGTTGATATCCAAAAAATCGGTTTTACCGAACGAATTTCAGAGCTGTTGTTTCCCATATTCACACTAAAATGTTAAGAAAAAGAGAGCCTCTCAAAAGCATCATTCCGAATTGAAACGAAACTAAAATTGAAGAATCTTTAAAACAAGTGTTTATCCGATATTTCTCCTGCCGAAATGAAAAAAATTAAATCTAACTTTTGAGACGGCCTCTTTTATCTTTATAATTAATCTGCTTAAAATTATTATTTTTTATCCCACCATAATTTGGTTCCGCCAGTATCGGGGCCTCCAAGTAATTGGACAGCTTGTGCATAGTTCAACGTACTGTTACGGTATTTTGATGGAATAGGGATTCTTCTGATCATAGCATCAGTGCTTATCGTTCCCTGGCTGTCATTCAATACATTTTTGAATATGATTGGGTAGCCCGTTCTTCTTTGTTCTGCCCATGCTTCTGCACCATCAGGATAAAGCGCAATCCATTTTTGGGTCATAATTCTTTCTAATTTTCTTTCAAAAGAATCTGTGGCATTCCATTTTACGGTAATTGTACTTAGCTGTGGGTTTCCCGGCAAAATATCGTTAGAATGATTTTTAGGATCTATATAAGGTGCTTCTGTAGAGGTAGAATTATTTATATAGGCATCATAGCCTGCAGCCTTTCCCCACTCTTCTAAAGACACAGAAATTCCCTTGTTATAATTGGTTCCTGCATCACCAGCACCTGCATAACCTCTTACAGCAGCTTCTGCTTTCAAGAACCATGCTTCAGCAGCGGTAAAAATTTTGTTTTTACCATTTGAGCTAGAAAAGTAATCTCCATTAGCAGAAATCGCAGCTGCCTTTGAGTAGCTTCCGTAACCTGGGCTCAAATCCACACCTTGTCTTACTCCCACATATTGGTTTAATACACCGGCATCGGTTGCAGGCTGTGCATATAAGGAAATTCTGGGATCATTATAACCATTCATATATGCCATCAAAGGGGCTCCGATTTTACAATCACCCCAAGAATAAATAATATCAAACAATGGAGAGGCCTTTCCATAAGAAACCAAAGCATTTTCTGAAGTGTCATCGATTAATCCAGCAGATGACGCAAGTGCTTCTTCTGCATACTGTTTTGCTTTTGCAGGATCTGCATAGCTGATTCTGATGGCATATCTCAGTTTCAGAGAGTTTGCCAGCTTTGCCCAATTAACAGTATTTCCTCCAAAAACCAGGTCCGATTTAGAAATTACCGCTTTATCTTCTACTCCAATTGGTTTTTGTAATGCAACAATCGCTGCATTGAGATCGGTAACAAAATGATTATAGGCATCTTGTTGAGAGTCAAAATCTGTAATACCATTTGCGCCGGGTGTTTCAAATTTACTGTAAATTACCGGCCCGTGAGCATCTGAAACCTTTTGTGCTGCTAAAATTCTTGAAATATTAAGAACTGCTAAAGATTGAGAAAAATCTATTCCTGGATAATATTTCGGAGCGTTTAATTTGAAATTTTTGTATTGCTGATTAACATCTTCCAATTGATTGAGCATAATTCTCTCGTTCCAGCCATCCATCATAAAATATGTGGTATTGTTTATTCCTCCATTATAACGTGTTGCTGTACTGAAAAAACCACTGTACATATCTGCATTTAAATTAGTTTGCAATTGATAAATCCAGTTTTGAGGATTTTGTAAATTGCTTTGTATCTGTCTTAAAGGATTCGTAAGCAACGCGAAATCTGCCAAAAGCTGTTCGTCATAAACCCCATTGTATTCAGAATCTATTTCTTCAAAATTGCCGGTACAGTTCAATAAGGGTAAAAGTCCTATTGTACCTAACATTAATATTTTAAAATATTTATTTTTCATTATTATTGTATTAAAAGTTTGCTTTTACTGAGAAACCTATAGAACGGGTAACCGGCATACCAAGAATATCTACCCCAACTCCACCCGGATTTACACCGGACACCTGCTCCGGATCGAATGGCGCTTTGTTGTATAGGAAGAATAAATTGGTGCCGATCAAGCTTAGCGTTGCATCTTTGAAATATTTACCATTTATACTAAATTGATAAGAAATAGAAGCCTGTCTTAATCTTACATTTGTTGCATTATACATATACGCTTCATTAATGCCTCCTGAACCTCCTACTACGTCATAATATGCTCTTGCATCTGTTTTTCCTGTGTACGCCGTTCCATTTGCATAGGCTGCATTTGCAATAGAAATGCCTCCATTGTCTCGGGCATCTGCAGAAACTTGGCTTACTCCTTTTTTGTCATTCAAAGCCTGTGTAATCCCTAGTACTTTCCCCCCGAATTTACCATCAATCAGAAAATTAATATTTACTTTCCCAATATTAAATGTGTTATTAAAACCTAACATAAATTTAGGATTTGGATTTCCTAAAAACGTTTGTCTGTCTGCAGCCAATTGCGGAACTCCGTCTGCAGTGACTACAATTCTTCCTTGCGCATCTCTCAAGAAAGCAGTTCCGTAAATATCTCCGAAAGAACCACCTACTTTAATTCCGTTGTAGCCACCACCAGTCAAGAAAAACGGTTTTACATCGCCACTTCCTGTATAGAAACCGATTGGGAATACTTCTTTTATTTTATTTTTATTTGCAGAGGCATTTACAGCAACCGTCCAACCAAATTTATTAGAATCCATTACTTTGTAAGACAAGCTGGATTCGAAACCAGTATTCTGAATTTTTCCTGCACTGATGTCAATTCCTGCCAGATTTGTACCATATATACTGCCTCCTGTACTTACATTTTTTAGATATTGATTAGATACATTTGAATTATAGTACGTAAAGTCGAAACTCAATCTATTATTGAACAACCTGAATTCTGTTCCTGCTTCAAATGTTTTGTTCATTTCCGGTTTTGGAAACAGATAGGCAAATTGTGGAAAGTTTACAATATCAACAGGTGCTGAGCTATAAGATCCTGTAATTACACCACCATTAAAAATAGGTTGTGGATTTGTAGATGTAGGATCTAAAGCATTCCCCACAGTTGCATATGATGCTCTTACTTTCCAAAAGTTAATAGCTTCAGGAAGCTTGAAAACATCGCTTAAAATAGAATTAAGACCTGCGGAATAATAATCAAAGTTATTTTTAGGGGCTTTTGATAATGTTGAAGACCAATCGACTCTGTACGTAAGATCTAAATACAATAATCTTTTGTATCCGAAATTGGCACTCGCAAAAACCGACTGATCTTGACGATGTGGGGTATCAATTTTGTAGCCATTCCCTTCCCCATTCCAAGCAAGGTTATTTAAAGTAAAAAGATTGGCAGTAAATAACCTGTTGTTTTCTATATTGGTAATTGTATATTTAAGATCAGAAATACTTGTTCCAACCGTAAAATCAAAACTTAAATTATCACTGATTTTTGGGCTCCCCGCCAAAATAAAGTCACTATAAGTTGTGGTTTTCTCAATGGTGTTTTTTGATAATTTTCCATTGATGCCACCCACAGTATTATTAGAAAACGCATAAATATCACGCTGTGTATCAGAATTATAATAATTATAATTTCCTCTTAATTTTGCAGTTAACCAGTTGTTTAAGGCATAACTTAAACTTGCAGATCCGTAGAAATTTTTATTTTTGGTCGTAACAGGGTTTTTGTTGAGAATCCAATAAGGGTTTTGGGTTTCACTATCCTCAAAACCACCATCCGGTCTGATTGCCCACCAGTTTTGTGCAGGTAAAAAACGGGTATTGTTAAAATAGGTATAGTTATCTCCATTGAATTGATCAAAATCGATTCCTCTTGGCAACCAATATAAATTACTAATTGGCGAGAAGTAAGAACCCGGTG
The DNA here is from genome assembly GCF_049887855.1 of Chryseobacterium sp. NFX27. Classification (NCBI taxonomy): domain Bacteria; kingdom Pseudomonadati; phylum Bacteroidota; class Flavobacteriia; order Flavobacteriales; family Weeksellaceae; genus Chryseobacterium; species Chryseobacterium sp. NFX27. Next base: position 220,688 of record NZ_JAGEKK010000006.1, read on the forward strand.
TTAATCTATTTTTAGAATTCTGCAAAGAAGCCATTACGTTGGCATCCAAGGTCAATTTATCGTCAAGAAATTTACTGGAATTTCTATAGTTAATATTATATTGATCAAATGTAGAAGTTGGGATAACACCTGTATTATTAGTACTACCCAAAGAGAAAAAATTAGTTGTTTTTTCATTCCCTGCCTGGAAGCTCAAACTATTGATCCTTGTAATTCCTGTATCGAAAAAATTTTTCACATAGTCTTTAGAAGTTCCTTTTGCGCCCCAGCTATCATAAGTACCTGTAGCCCCGGTAACAGCATTATAAGGGGTTGATTGTAAATAACTGTTTTGTAATTTTGGTAAATTGTAAACACCATCGAAAGTAATGCTGGATGAAAAAGCAATACTGCTCCTTCCTGCAACTCCTTTTTTCGTCACAATCAAAACTGCACCATTACTCCCTTGTGATCCATACAAGGCCGCCGCAGAAGCCCCTTTCAAGAAGTTGATACTTTCTATATCTTCAGGATTTATTGTGCTTAAAATATCTCCAGTATCTGGCATACCTGAAAAATAATCTACGTTTGGACCACCTGTTCCTGTAATACCTGTATTGTTTACGATAGGAACTCCATCAATAACATACAAAGGCTGGCTATTTCTTGTGGATTTATCACCCCTCATGGTGATTCTTACGGAACCTCCAACACCTCCATTGGTCTTATTAATCTGTACATTGGAAACCTTTCCGTTAATAGAGTTTAAAAGATTGGGCGTTTTTACTTCTGTAAGTTCATCTCCTCCTATTTGCTGACTAGAATAAGTAAGGGAGCGAGCCTGCCTTTTAATGCCCAAAGAGGTCACCACCACCTCTTCAATTTTGGTTGTTTTAGCAGTATCTGCCTGTTTTGTTTCCTGAGCGTAGGCAGATAAAGAAATAGCTAATAAAACCGGTATAACAGTTTTTCTCATAAGGTTAGTTTTATTAAGATTTATTTGAGAATCAACTACATTACTCTAAATATTATTTACATTTTAAAATAAGATTTATCTTCATTTTTCTTCAACATTACATCAGATTTGCATCAAATAATTAAAGTTTTGTTAAGATTTAATTCATATTAGCAAATCTAAATTTTGTTGGCAGTCTGATATAATGCTATTTTATCATAAAACGATATTATTTTTTCACTTGTTTTCTAAATACTTAATTTACGTATTGATTTGCAGCGCACTAACTTAATTTTCGGCATATTATTTTTAATAGTCACATAATGCTTTTTCATCATTTTTTGATTAAAATATACATGCTGCCCCATTAAAAATCCGGATAAAGGCTATCCGGATATCATGATTAAAAGGTATTTGCTTAATATAAAAGGATTATTCTATTTTTTTAACTCCTTTAAAAAGTTCTTTAAATTCTGTTGGCGTTGTTTTTTTAATAGATTTAAAAACTTTGTTGAAATTGGCTATATTATTAAAACCAGCTTCAAAAGCAGTCTCAAAAACGGTGAGATTCTTTTCCATCAGCCATCTTGCAGCATAGCTGATCCTGATCTCATTCAGATAATTTACAAAAGTTTTACCTGTCCTTTTCTTGATAAACCTGTTGAACGTTACACTGCTCATATTGATAAGCGATGCAGCATCATGAAGTGTTATTTTACTTTCAAAGTTCTTATGGACAAAGTCATGAACAGTCTTCATTTTATCATTATCCGCAAAAGTTTCAAGCTCTATGCTGTAAGAGGATAAAAGGGTTTTATCTTCAGCAATAGCCAGTTCATTAAGAATCTTCATGATTTCGATAAAAGATTCAAAGCTGTTCATTTTGGATAAATTGAGGAAAGAATCCTTTAGCTTTTCAGCTGTTTCCGATGAAAATAAAATTCCCCGGATCGATTCCTTCATCAGATTACTGATGGGTTTCAGAATATTTTTGTCCATCATGGACTGATTAAAAAAGTCCTGATTAAACTGCACCGTAATCTCATGGGTCTTCCGGTTTTTACATTTGTAGTTGGCCCAGCAATGCGGCAGATTGGGGCCCACCAACACCAGTTCGATGTCGCCTATTTCCCCTGTGTGGTCACCGATCATCCGTCGGTATCCCTTTCCTTTGCTGATAAAATTGATTTCGATCTCCGGATGGTAATGATAAGGAAAGTCAAAAGAAGCCTTTATCCGGTCAAATACGAGAAAGCTGTCCTCCGGAGATAATGGAGTTATTTCTCTCAAAATATTTTCTAGCTTGCTCATTAATCTTTGAAAAAATTAAAGTTATTATTCAATACAGTATTTTTTACAAATTTGATAAAAAACCAATCAACTAATATATAATTTTTATTTTTTCTTTGCTTTTAGTGAAAAAAGTGGAATAAAAATAAAAGCAATATCTATTACAGTATAATAATATCAAAACTCCTTTTTGTATCTTTAGCTAAAGTAATCATATGCAACAGCAGCTTATTTTTGAAATTATTATAAAATAGCAAAAACACCTGTCGGGAAAAAAGTACAATATTTAAGGCTTTTTATCCATTGAATCCGGCTTACAACTACTCTATCTTTGTATCATCAAAACAACATATAACAAACAACAAAAAGCAACATTATGAGACGTAACGCAACAGCCGTTTGGAACGGCAACATCAAAGAAGGTAAAGGACATTTAACTACTCAAAGCACAACTTTAAACGAAACCCAATATTCTTTTAACAGCCGTTTTGCTGACGGAGTGGGAACAAATCCTGAAGAGTTACTGGCGGCAGCACATGCAGGATGCTTCACAATGAAACTGAGTGCTGAGCTTTCCCAGGCTGGTTTTACTCCTGAAGAATTAAAAACAACCTCTGTGATCACTCTTGATCCAAGCGTTGGAAAGATCACAAAATCTGAACTGACTTTAACAGCAAAAGTTCCGGGACTTTCAGAAGAAGAATTCCAGAAATATGCTAAAATAGCTGAGGAAGGATGCCCGGTAAGTGCAGCTTTCAATTTTGAAATTACTTTGAATGCTACTTTAGCTTAAAAGAAACTATTTAGAAATAAAAATGTGTGAAAATTCACACATTTTTATTTCATTATATGCGACTAGTTTTGTCGTATATAAAGTCCATATTTGCATAGTACAAGCATAATCCGATTAATAAAATTTTTAGCTTTAATTTGTTTTATTGTTAGGAACAAAAAAATGTATAAATTTGTGTCTTAAGCAGATAACTCTTATTAGTTTAATATGTCAACAGAGAAGATTTTTATATCACCTAGACTTGAAGGCCATCGTTTTGATGATCACACACTCCCTGTTAGCCTTTTAGAAGATTTTTCTGCTTTTGAAGAACTAGTCTTTGAACTCGCAAAGAAAATATATTTAGACCACAACCCACAAAGAAAAAGAGTTCCTAAGGGATTTACTGATAATGTTTATTTAAAACTTTCAAAAATTGAAGAAGGTAGTACAATTCCTCATATACTAATTGCAGTAGCAACTAGTATATCGAATCCTACTATTCCTGTTGCTAATGATGAGTATTTTAGTTATTTTGAAGAAGCAAGGGATAAAGTTTTTGAACTGGTTGAAAATGCTAATTCTGGAAAGTCCGCTGAAATAGATAGTAAATTTTTAAATTACTTTAGTCGTATTGGTAAAAATTTAGAAGATGGTGAATCAATAGATTTCTTAAATTCTTCCTCTTCAACTAGAAATGTTAAATTAAATAAAAACACAAGAAGAAAAATACTTTTATCTAGAGAAGAAAAGCTCGTATATTCTGAGATAATTCATGAAAATGTACTGATATCTCTAATTGATAAAAAAAATAAAGTCTTCCATGTTGAATTAAAAGATTCCACATTTGAACAGCCAATAATTGATGATTTTTATGATACTATTTATTTAGCTTTTCAGGAATATGAAAACAAAACATTAGTTTCTTTAAAAGCAACTGGTATTTTTAATGAGCAAAACAAGCTTGTACATATTGAAGACATTCAATCAATGGATGTTTTAGATGCTTATGATATTAATGTTAGATTGCAAAGCCTGTTTCAATTAGAAGATAAATGGTATGATGGAGTTCAAGGCAAAGCTATAGACAAAGAAAAAGCAAATATTTTCGAAAGTTTTTTTAAAAATTATTTTAATTCTAATCTACAACTTCCTGCAATATTTCCAACACTAACTGGAGATCTTGTTCTTGAATGGAAAAAGGATGATATTGAAATCTCTCTAGATGTTAACTTGGATAATTTAAATGCCGAATTGTTTTATTTCGATATGGATAGTGATGACAATGATTTTCAAGAAAAAATTAATTTAAATCTCAGTTCAGACTGGGGGAAAATTAACAATCTTATTTCAAAAAGCATTATCTAATGAACGAAGAAACGTTATTACACAGACAAATACATCCTACTTGGGTTCAGAATGACACTATATCTTCTCAAGCTTTTCTAGCAGAGAACAACATTGCATCATTAGCATTTATTCCGTCTGAGAAAGATGACAAAAAATTATCTGTATATAATGGTCAAAAGTTTTCTCCTAAAGAATCATATATTCATTTTACAACTGATTATAAATCAGCTGGCGTATTGTCTGTAACAATTAGTGAAGTAAATTCGATAGGTGATTTAAATGTAGTAGAAGACAATAACCCTTTTGATGGCCACTCTGTTATAGATTACAATAATATTGAAAACCTAACGCAAATAAAAAAGAAGGCAAAAAAAATAAAAAATTTAGCCGTCCAAAGGGGATGGACTCATAAAGAAGACTAAATTATGTAATAAATCTGAGCATATTCAACAGTTCAGATTTAATTTTAAAATAAAATATACCAATCGGTATATTTTTGTATATTTGCATAGAAATTAAACACTTAAATGTCAAAAGCAGAAAAGACCAAACAGTTTATCATAGAGAGAACCGCTTCTTTGTTCAATACCAAGGGCTATATGGCCACATCTTTATCCGATATCACAGAAGCTACCGGCCTTACCAAAGGAAGCATCTACGGAAACTTTGATAATAAAGACCAGGTTGCTCTTGAAGTGTACAAATACAACTCCAGTCTTCTGTCCAAAAGTATGGCCAGATCTTTAGGAGATGAATTTTCGACTGCGATTGATAAATTAAATGCTTTTGTTAATTTTTACCGGAAAAACTGGGAAGCCGTCTTTGAAAACGGAGGCTGCCCTTTAATGAATGCCGCGACCGAAGCCGATGATACCTTTCCAAGCCTGAAGAAACAGGTTACCCAATCCTTTGAAGGCTGGATCAAAAAGATAACAGCCGTCATTGTTCAGGGGCAGAAAACCGGGGAAATACATGCGGATGTAGATGCTGATGAATACGGATCACTCTTCATTATGCTCGTTGAGGGCGGAATCCTTCTGGCTAAAACAACAGAAGAAGAAAAATACTTACATCTGGCTCTAGACAGAATATTATTCATGATCGATAAAGAGCTAAAAATACTTCCATCATAAAACTTTTCAATATGGAAACAAAAAAAGTGGCCATTGTAGGATACAGCAGAATTCCTTTTGCCAGAATTAATACAGCCTATGCAGACCTGGATAATCAGGAACTTCTTGAAGCAAGTCTCAACGGACTGATCAACAAGTACCGTTTACAGGGAAAACTTCTTGGTGAAGTAGCCGGCGGAGCTGTAATCAAACATATTTCTGAGAGTAACCTCATCAGAGAAACGGTGATGAATACCGCCCTTGATCCTGCCACTCCCGCATGCGATCTCCAGCAGGCCTGTGATACCGGAATTGAAGCAGCAGTTTATATTGGAAATAAGATTGCATTAGGGCAAATCGAAAGCGGTATTGCCTGTGGCGTTGAAGCAATGAGTAATATTCCGTTTGAATCTGCTCCAAGATTGAGAAAAGCCCTATTAAAAGCCAATAAAGAAAAATCAGTCTTCGGAAAGCTTAAACAGCTGTTAACCCCAAAACTGAAAGACTGGATGCCTGTTCCCTACAAAGGACAGGAGCCTAAAACCGGTCTGGTGATGGGCGGACATACGGAAATTACAGCAAAATATTATCAGATTTCCCGTGAAGAGCAGGATGAATTGGCATTCAAAAGTCACCAGAATATGGCCAAAGCTTATGATGAAGGTTTTTTTGATGATGTAATTATTCCCGCATTTGGATTAGATAAAGACAATAATCTCCGCAGGGATACCAGCCTTGAAAAACTATCCCAGCTGAAGCCTGCTTTTGATAAAGAGAACGGAACTTTGACGGCTGGAAATTCAACCCCTTTTACAGACGGAGCTTCTGCGGTACTTCTGGCCAGTGAAGAATGGGCGAATGCCAATGGACTTCCTGTTTTAGCCTATATCACTTTTTCAGAAGTCGCAGGGATTGAGTATGTAGAAAACAAACAAAATCTGCTTCTTGCCCCTGTTTTTGCAGCCGACAGAATGCTAAAAAAAGCAGGAATGCGCCTGGAAGATTTCGATTATTATGAAATTCATGAAGCTTTTGCCGCACAGGTCCTTGCCACTATTAAGATTTGGGAAAATGATGATCTGGCTAAAAAATTCGGACTGGAAAAAGCACTGGGAAAAATTGACAGGAATAAGCTGAATGTAAAAGGCGGAAGTCTTGCGGCAGCTCATCCTTTTGCAGCTACAGGAGGAAGAATTATCGGTACCTTAGCAAAACTGCTCCATGAAAAAGGAAGCGGAAAAGGCTTTATCTCTATTTGTGCCGCACGAGGACAGGGTGTAACTATGATTTTAGAAAAGTAAGATAAAAAATATGGACAGATTAGCACAACTGCAGCAATTCATCGGAAAGGAATTTGACCAGTCACCATCACCGTTTATGAAATGGCTCAACCCTATTATCATTGCTGCGGAAGAAGGACATCTTGAATTCCGGTATACAGTAAGACCGGAATGGCTGAATCCGATCGGAAATCTTCATGGCGGTGTAACGGCAGCCATCATTGACGACATTATTGGAGCTACTATGTTCTCGCTGAATGAAAATTCTTTTGTAACAACCATCAATAATGTGATTGATTATTTTTCAACTGCAAAAGAAAATGATAATATTGTAGCCGAAACGAAAATTATAAAAAGAGGGCGGCAGTTTGTCAATGCGCAATGCGAAATATGGAACGCAGACAAAACAAGGCTGATTGCCAGGGGAACCTCTAATCTATTCAAAATTAATAACTAGATATGAAAAGAGTTGTCATTACAGGACTGGGCGCGGTGACGCCTTTGGGGAACAATGTCGAAGATTTTTGGCAAAACAGTATTAACGGTGTCAGTGGTGCGGGTTTAATTACCCATTTTGATTCAGAGAAATTTAAAGTACACTTTGCCTGTGAAGTGAAGAATTTTGACCCGAAAGTTCATCTAACCCACAATGAAATAAAAAGAAGCGACTTATTTTCACAATATGCAATGTATGCTTCCACGGAGGCGGTCCAGGATTCGGGCCTTGAACTGGAAAAAATGGACCCGTTCGATACGGGCGTGATTTGGGGAACCGGACAGGGCGGTATGGTGACATTTGAAACTGAGGTTATGAATTTTGCAGACGGAGACGGAACACCAAAGTTTAATCCTTTCTTTGTTCCTAAATTTATTGCCAATATGGCTTCAGGGATGATTTCTATGAAATTTGGACTGAAGGGGATCAATTACACCACTATTTCAGCCTGTGCCACAGGAAATACAGCGCTGATGGATGCGTTCAACTATATCCGTCTCGGAAAAGCAAAAGTGATCATCAGTGGTGGTTCTGAAGCTGCAATCACACCTGCTTCAATAGGTGGTTTCTCAGTTATGAAAGCAATGTCTACAAGAAATGATGATTTCGCGACAGCAAGCCGTCCTTATGATGCAGAAAGAGACGGTTTTGTCATGGGTGAAGGAGCCGGTGCTTTGATTCTTGAAGAATATGAGCACGCCAAAGCAAGAGGCGCTAAAATTTATGCTGAACTGGCTGGTGCCGCTATGACGGCTGATGCCTATCACATGACAGCACCTCATCCGGAGGGAATCAGTGCGATTAAAGCCATGCAGCTGGCCATGAAAGAAGCAGGGGCCAATATTGAAGATCTTGATTATCTTAATCCTCATGCTACTTCCACTCCGCTTGGAGATCTGGTAGAACTGAAAGCAATCAGTAAATTATTCGGAGGAAATAAAAAACTTGACATCAGTGCCACGAAATCCATGACAGGCCATTTATTAGGCGCTGCCGGCGCTGCAGAAGCGATTCTTTCCATCAAGGCCGTGGAAAAAGGAATTATCCCTCCTACGATCAATCTTCATCAAATTGATGAAAGTATTCCAAAAGATATCAATATTATTTTTGGAGAAGCTAAAGAAAAGGACATTAATTTCGCTTTAAGCAATGCCTTCGGGTTTGGAGGACATAATGCCACTTTGGTTTTTAAAAAATTCAAATAAACCTATAAAAAAGCAGTCTAATCAGACTGCTTTTTATTTTATCAATTAATTTTAAAAAATTTAAACTCTTTCTCTACTTCGCATCAGGAATAAAAGAGTTTTCTGTATGATCAGCAATCGGGATATAAAGCCTTTCCCATTTTTCACTTCCTATCATATCCCAACTGTGACCTTCTCCTTTTGTATCTTCAGCCAAAAGAATAATTCCGGGCTCAATAAGAAATGTAGAACCATTGCTTACTTTGAACCTGATCTTTCCTTTTAATGTTACCACATACTGCCTTCTTGGAGCCGGATGAGTCACCTTTTCCCATTCTTCAACGGTAGTGCTTATCCAAAAAGTATTGATATTCACCGGCTTTAAAGTCGGAATCTTCCCTTTTTCGAAAGTACTTGTTCCATCGGGATTATTCATCAGCCTGACAGCAGAAATAAATTCTGAAGTATCTTCCATTCTCAGATCGTTATGATTTTAACCATTCTGATGAGGAAAGGTAATTCTGATCCGGATAATAGATGAAAAGACAGTTTCTACCTTTTATGGTATTAATGATCGGCTGCGTTAATGATCTCGGTACTGCCGGGCATCCCCAGCTTCTTCCGATTCTTTTGTGCATGGACGCAAACTCATCGCTTACATAATCTGCTCCGTGCATCACGATAGCTCTTCTATAGGCGGCATCATTAAAACCTTTATCCATTCCAAGCAATTTCAAAGAATACCCATTGTCTCCCTGGTAAGTGGCATCCGTGATATAAAATCCTAAGCTGGTCTGCAGCGAACTTTCCGTATTAGAAAAATTCGTCGCAAATTCTTCGCCTGTATTTTTTCCGTGTGCTACCAGTGAATTGAAGAGTACTTTTTTCTCATTAGTATCAATTACCCAAAGTCTTTTTGTATTCGAAGACATAGAAAAATCGCAGATAGTCAATAAATGCGAATCCTGGTTAAGCAATCCTGCTTTTTTTAAATTTTCAAATCCTGTTAATGCTTTTGCGAAAACTTCGTAATTAAGTTCATGTTCAGGATCAAATGGAATTGATTTGTACAATTCTTCTGATGAAGATGCTCTACCGGCGGTCTTCTCAGATTTCGTGTCTGCTGCTTTTTCAATTTTTGCTGTATTGACATTCTCACTCTTTACTGCCTTCCCCGGCGAAAGATAGAATGAAGTCGTGACCATATAAATCAGGCCTAATACACTATAAATTCCTTTCATTCAATAATATTAAATTCCAAATTAGTGTGGCAAAATTATAAAAACATAATTACCAGACACTTATAAGTCCACAAAGTTTAACTGAATTTAAGAAACTTTAACGTCCTGATTTTGTGAATTAAAGCTTTATATTTTTCTCAATCTGCAACAAATTCCAGGCTTATGGAATTCATGCAATAGCGTAGTCCCGTAGGTTTCGGACCATCGTCGAAAACGTGTCCAAGATGAGAGTCACAGCGTTTGCAAAGCACTTCCACCCTTTCCATTCCATAGGCCGTGTCTCTTGTATAATAAACGCCTTCTTTATCTGCTTCAAAAAAGCTCGGCCATCCGCAGCTGCTCGCAAATTTTGAGGTGGAACGGAAGAGATGATTACCGCAGACTGCACAGTAATAATCTCCAATCTCATCGAATTCATTATACTTTCCGGTAAACGCTCTTTCTGTAGCCGCCTCTCTGGCAATGGCATATAAATCCGGAGCAAGGATCTTTTTCCACTCATCATTAGAAATATCAAGCTTTGAAGTATCAGTTCTGGAATAGTATGGATTGTTTTTTGCTTCTTTATTTTCCATAGGAAGTGTTGTAATAGATTTAGGTTTCTGCGGACACGCCTGCAAAAAGGTTAATAATATAATAAAAACTAAAAATTTCATTGTAAATTTTAGTCCTGAATTTCATCCCGTTTAGGATGATGGTTTCATTACCAAATTTAGTAAATTTGAGAATATGAATGACGAAGCGAAAAGAAAACAGCTGAGAAAATATAAAATGTTTGCCACCGGATTATTTGTCCTGATGGCCGCTATTTTTATTGCCACCACTCTACTTCAGAAGTCGAATCCATCTCATTGGCTTGGCTACGTGAGGGCCTTTTCCGAAGCAGCAATGGTGGGAGCTTTAGCAGACTGGTTCGCCGTGACCGCTCTTTTCAGGCACCCGCTTGGACTTCCCATTCCGCATACGAACCTTATTGAAAACAGTAAACAGAGACTGGGTGATAATCTTGGCAGCTTTGTGGTGAGCAATTTCCTTTCCCCTCAAAATATACGTCCTTACATCCAGAAGCTTAAAATTTCTAATTTTGTCGGGGAATGGCTTGGAAAAGAAAAAAGCCAGGAAATCCTGATCAGGAATCTTTCGGATATTGTTCTGGATATTCTCAATAAACTTGATGATACTTCTGTGAGCCAGTTTATCAGCAAAAAAGTGACTGAAATGACGGATGATATCAAGCTCAATAAAGTAGTGGGAAACGGTATCAGCTATATTCTGGAAAAAAATGATCACCAGAGAATTGTTACCAATCTTTCCAAACAAATCAAAGAATATATCATAGAAAATGATGAAATGATCAAAGACCGGGTACAGAAAGGGAGCTATTCATTCATTCCTTCTTTTGTTGACAATAAAATTGCAGATAAAATTGCCAGTGGGCTTTCAGATTTTTTCAGGGAAATAGAAGAAGATCCCGGCCATGAAATCCGGAATCTGATCACACAAAAGATTCAGGATTTTTCTACTGACCTTAAGGAAGATCCGAAATGGGATGATGAATTTAAAACCATCAAAAATGGCCTTTTGAAAAATGATAAACTGGATGAATATTCCAGCGATATCTGGGTTTCCATTAAGAAAACTTTGATGAAGGAATTACAGGATGAGCAATCTTCTTTAAAAAATTACCTCACAAAAAACCTGAATGAATTTTCTGAAAATTTAAAAACGGATGAAAATCTTCAGAATAAGATCGATCATTGGGTAAGGGTGACGGCCTATAAATATATTCTTAAAAATACCCATCAGTTTGGGAGTCTCATCAGTTCTACCGTAGGAAATTGGCAGGGCAAAGAATTAAGCGAAAAAATGGAACTGGAAGTAGGAAAAGACCTGCAGTTTATCAGGGTAAACGGAACACTCGTTGGTGGACTGGTTGGACTGATCATCTATACCATTGCCAATTTCTTCCTCTAAAAAACGATCAAACCACCATGAAAAAACTATTAATCACCTTGCTTATTCCTCTTTCTGCCCTCTGTTTCTGTCAGAAAATTGAATTAAAAGCAATAACGGATTCTTCTCAGATCTTCAAAGGGGAAATCGCAGGAATGCCTGTCACGATGCAGCTTTATTTTGCCGGAATTGCTGACTGCAACCTCAATCAGTATTTTGTTGACGGCTGGTATTATTACGATAAATATCAGAAAAAAATACCCCTGATCGGTATTTATGATTACGGGAAACTTTCTTTATATAATTTTGGAAACAGGCAAAAGCAAAATTCAAAAGTATTTAAAGATCAGATCACTTCACCTCAAAAAGTGGAAAAAACCGCTGAAATTGCAGAAACTCTATCCCCGAAAGAGCGTATTGTATTTGAACAGGATGGTCCTAAGGAAAATTCAATCTCAGGAAACTTTTATTTGAATAAAAAAGCTCAACCTGCCAAGTTATTTACCGGCAATGATATGATTTACCGTTATAATAATTACCTGATACTACCCAACAATAAAAAGATCAATACGTTTGATTTTATTAATAAACATGGTGGGAACCAACTGATTTCTTTTGCTTCCGGAGAAAGTGGAAACCGGGTTTTACTGTATTTTGAACATTCTTCCAACTTCAATGCCTGCGGAAGATGCGGAGCCAGTGAAGGCGAAAAAGGATACAGGATTCTGTACTTTACCAAAGACTGGAATTATAAAAACTATGAAGAATTCCTTACTGAAAGCTGCCTGGAAAACATCTACGACACCCTGGAAACAAAATCCAAAGACCGGAAAATCTTAAAATATAAAATCAATAAATCTTCATCTTCTCCAGCCCATACCCTTACAGTTGACGTTAAAAATGCAACTGTTGTTAAATCAAAATAAAAAAGAGAACATTACGTTCTCTTTCTTTTTATCTTGGAAGCCTGCCGGCTCTTTTTAACAATTCTTTATTGATCTCATTGATCAGTTCCGGACCTTCATAAATAAATCCTGTATAAAGCTGTATCAGGCTTGCTCCGGCGTCCAGTTTCTCCATAGCATCTTTTGCACTATGGATGCCTCCTACTCCAATGATTGGGAACGCTCTGTTGCTTTTATCAGAAAGATATTTGATCATTTTTGTACTTCTTTCACGGATAGGCTTTCCGCTCAATCCGCCATTTCCAATTTGTTCCAAAACTTCAGGAGGAGTTTTCAGACCTTCCCGGTTGACAGAGGTGTTGGAAACAATTACACCGTCAATTTTTGTCTCTGCGATCAGGTCGACGATTTCATCTAACTGATTATGATTAAGATCGGGCGCAATTTTCAGTAATATGGGTTTCTGTACAGATTTTGACTGATTGATTTTCTTTACTTCTGTAATCAGCTCACGCAGATAGTCTACATCTTCCAGCTTGGCATGGCTTCCCACATTCGGGCAGCTGACGTTCAGTACAAAATAATCTACATGAGGATGCAGGCCTTCAAAACAGTCCAGATAATCCTGAGTATAGTTTTCCGGGCTTGTATCGGTGTTTTTTCCGATGTTCCCTCCGATGATTATTTTTCCTTTATTTCCTTTGAGTTTTTCTATAGCAGCGTGAAGACCATCGTTATTAAACCCCATTCTGTTGATAATACCGCCATCTTCAATTAAGCGGAACAATCTTTTCTTCGGATTTCCTGCCTGGGCTTTTGGTGTTACGGTTCCGATTTCTACAAATCCGAAACCCAGATCTCCCAACTCATTGAACAAGACTGCATTTTTATCAAAACCGGCAGCCAATCCTACAGGGTTTTTAAATTTCAATCCGAAAACTTCTCTTTCCAGACGCTTGTCTTCAATAGGTTTGGGTAAAAATAATTTGGTAAGAAATCCAAAATTTTTAAGCATTGAAAATGTAAAATGATGAACTTCCTCGGGATCAAATTTGAAGAGAATGGGTCTGATGATACTTTTGTACATTGAAAAAAAGTTTTACAAAAATACTCATTTTAAAATAAATGAAATCTTGATGTAAGATAGTTTAAATACAAATTTCACTATTGTTTTTCACGAATAGCACAAACTGCTAATCTGTGAATGTTTTTCACGCAAAGATTTTTATTTAACCGAGTGTGGGGTTAAGAAACCCTGACAAGGATATTTCTTAGACCTTGTACTTAAATTAAGAATACGAACTCAAATCGAAATTCAAAATATCCCCTATTCTTTTGAACTCATCATCTATAGTAGCATTTACCGTAATTCTTTCATTAGAAATTGGGTGACTAAAAACTAATTGATGGGCATGAAGTGTCATTTTGTTAATGCCAAATGTTTGAAGCCACAATTTATTTTGTTTATTGCATCCGTGTTTACGGCAGCCTAAAATAGGATGCAGAATATGTTTAAAATGCTTTCTCAACTGATGAAATCTACCCGTTTCCGGAATGGCTTCTACCAAACAGTATCTTGAAGTCTGATGTTTTAAAAATGGTAAGTCTATTTCTGATGTCTGCAAACGTTGATAATAGGTAATGGCATTCTGCTTTATTTCATTTTCATTAATTAAATCATAATCAATCGTTTCTTCTTCTTTTGTCCAACCACGAAGAATTGCCAGATATTTCTTCTCCACTTCGCGTGAGGCAAACTGTTCGCTCATCATTCTAAGCGTTTCTTTATCCAAAGTGAACAACAAGACCCCTGAGGTTTTTCGGTCTAACCGATGTACAGGAAACACTTTTTGCCCGATCTGGTTTCTCAATTCCTGAATAGCATAGGTATCGGCCTCCCCGGAATAAAAAGATTTATGCACCAGCAATCCACTGGGTTTATTGATGGCAATGAGATGCTCGTCGCGATAAAGAATTTCTAACATGGAGCAAAAGTAGAAATTTTATACTGATTTAGCCCTGATTGAACGGCATGTTTGAGCCCATTTTGAATGAATCTTCGCGGCGGCTCCGCCGCCGCGAAGATTCATTCAAAATGGCGAGTAGTGAAAGCAGGTTCCCAGCTCCTAATTCACATGTACATAAAAACTTCCATCTTCCCCCTCCATCTTCCTACATTTTCACTATTTTTGCACATCAGACGTAAAAAAATTATGGCAAAGCAAGAAGATGTTTTCAAGAAAGTGATTTCTCACGCTAAAGAATATGGTTTTATTTTTCCTTCCAGTGAGATCTATGACGGTTTATCCGCTGTTTATGATTATGGACAGAACGGTGCCGAATTAAAAAACAATATCAAACAATATTGGTGGAAAGCTATGGTACAGCTTAACGAAAATATTGTCGGCATTGATTCGGCGATCCTTATGCATCCTACCACATGGAAGGCATCGGGCCACGTAGACGCTTTCAACGATCCATTGATTGACAATAAGGATTCTAAAAAACGTTTCAGAGCAGATGTTCTGGTAGAAGACTACTGCGCTAAAATTGAAGATAAAGAGAACAAAGAGATTGAAAAAGCGGCCAAAAGATTCGGTGAGTCTTTTGATAAAGATCAGTTTGTTGCTACAAATCCAAAAGTTTTGGAATACCGTGCAAAAAGAGAAGCTATTCTTTCTAGATTGGCAAAATCGCTGGAAAATGAAGACCTTGCTGACGTAAAAGCTTTAATTGAAGAGCTTGAAATTGCTGACCCTGATACCGGTTCTAAAAACTGGACGGAGGTAAGACAGTTCAACCTGATGTTCGGAACTAAACTGGGTGCTTCCGCAGATTCTGCGATGGATCTTTATTTAAGACCTGAAACTGCCCAGGGTATCTTTGTTAATTTCCTGAATGTACAGAAAACTTCACGTCACAGACTTCCTTTTGGTATTGCGCAAATCGGTAAAGCATTCCGAAACGAGATTGTTGCCAGACAGTTTATCTTCAGAATGCGTGAATTCGAGCAAATGGAAATGCAGTTTTTTGTAGCTCCGGGAACTGAACTTGAATTCTACGAACAATGGAAAACAAAACGTCTGAACTGGCACCTTGCTTTAGGTCTAGGGAATGACAACTACAGATTCCATGATCATGAGAAACTGGCTCACTATGCCAATGCTGCGGCTGATATTGAATTTAATTTTCCATTCGGATTTAAGGAACTGGAAGGTATTCACTCAAGAACGGATTTCGATTTAAAAGCTCATGAAGAGTTTTCAGGAAGGAAGCTTCAGTTCTTCGATCCTGAAAGAAATGAAAACTATGTTCCTTACGTTGTGGAAACATCGGTAGGTTTAGACAGGTTATTCCTTTCCATCTTCTCTCATTGTCTGAGAGACGAAGTATTGGAAGACGGTTCAGAAAGAACAGTTCTATCTTTACCTCCGGCTTTAGCACCAATTAAAGCAGCAATTCTTCCGTTAATGAAAAAAGACGGTCTTGCTGAATATGCTGAACAGATCTTCAATGACCTGAAATATGATTTCAACTTATTCTACGAAGAAAAGGATGCCATCGGAAAACGTTACAGAAGACAGGACGCCATCGGTACGCCTTACTGTATCACCATCGACCACGACTCTCTGACGGATCATACGGTAACGATAAGAGACCGGGATACAATGCAGCAGGAAAGAGTTCCTGTTTCAGAATTAAGAAGGATCATCGACGAGAAAACTAATTTCAGAAATTTACTTTCTAAACTATAAATTAAAAACTCCGTTATCGGTTTTTTTTGTTTCTCATCTATAACATAAACATCTGCGTTATCTGCTAAATCTGCGAGCTTTTAAAATTCTCTCACAGATTTAGCAGATAACGCAGATTTCTTTTTTTGGTATTTAAATTATTACATTCCTGTTTACTCGAGTTTTTATGAAGAAAATTAACTGTATCGGCGTATTCCTTAATTTGTTATTTTTACCAAAATATGCATGATGAAAAAATATATCTTCTGTTGTCTGGATTGTTCCAAACTCCGATACAGAAATTCAACAAAAAGAAAAATCCAATACAATTCGTTTGGAACAACTGAAATATTTCTCCATTTAATTACTATTTTAAACAAAAAATTTTATCCATGAAAAAAATATATTTTCTGCTCTTTGGATTATTCCAGACTTTATCCTATTCCCAGACACAAGACCTTACCACACTCGCAGCCGGCGACCATGTGGGAATGAATGCACTGTTCGATGACAAAGACAATCTTTACGGTTATGTTTCTCTTTATTCTTATGGAAAAGCAGGTGACAGGACCAAAAAATTCGAATATGTAATCCTGGATAAAAACCTTAACCCTGTTGCCAATAAAGAATTTGAAGGAGATATTACAGCCGGTTCTTATCTTGGGTATGTTGATTTTAAGGGACAGATC
Source organism: Chryseobacterium sp. NFX27 (assembly GCF_049887855.1). NCBI lineage: Bacteria > Pseudomonadati > Bacteroidota > Flavobacteriia > Flavobacteriales > Weeksellaceae > Chryseobacterium > Chryseobacterium sp. NFX27. The sequence goes on from NZ_JAGEKK010000006.1 coordinate 237,628, forward strand.
ATTCTAAAGCCATCCATGATGGATTATTCACTGGTAAGAAGCAGGGAGGTTTTCACACCGGTTTCTATGGTGATAGATCCGAAAACCAATACCATCAAAAGAAAAATATACTACGATTATCTTGAGGACGGCACATTCAAGGAGATCAATGAGCCTAAAAACTGGAAAGCGCAGCGCAAGGAAAACCGCGAGGAGAAAAAAGAAAAAGGCTATAACTATGTTTCCGCTGTAGGAGAAGTAAAGGAAGGAGGCTATTTTGCCATAGAATATAAAGACTACGGAAAATATGTGAACAACAACAGCATCATTAAATTTGATGACAATAAAAAGGAGCTCTGGAGGTATAAATACAATACTGATGGCAGCAAAAAGGTTTTCTCCACATTGTCCGTTCTGGAAAGGGATGAAAATTATATGTACTGCATCATGAAAAAGGCAGACGATGATAAAAAATCCTTCAGCCTTGTGGTGATTGATATGAAAACAGGAAAAGAAACGGCGAATAAGCCTATCACGGGGCTTTCCGATACGACCATCGACCTCATCGACAGTTTTTCTTTGGGCTACGGCAGCAGCCTTGACAATGATAAGACATTTGATGATAAAATTGTTTTGCTGGGAAGAAATTTTACTAAGTATGATTTTATAGGCTATGCCAGAATGATGGTCAATAAATCCGATTTTACCGTAGATACAAAAGAAATTAATTTCAGGCCGGATTTTGCATCATTCCTTCCCAAGATCAACGCTAACGGTATGGTAGAAAGCGGTTATATGCTTCAGACTAAGGATATGTATTTCATGAATGACGGAAGCGTTGGGATTCTTACAGAAAAATACAAACCGGCAGGGCAATACAATGCACCTAAAACTACTGATCTTGTTTATGTTTATACAGATAAAGATTTCAAGATCAAAAATGTTCAGGTTTTTGAAAAGGAAAAAACAAAATGGGTGAACAGCGATTATCTTTTTTCACAATACCTCAACGGCGGAAAAGATGTGGTCTTCTTTTACCGGGATTATCAGAAGGATGAAGTCACCAGGCAGAAAAAGTGGAACCTTTTCATCAATACGGTTATTGACGGAAAGTTCAAACAGGAAATCATTCCTATTTCTGAGAAAGACAATTACGCTGTTACACCATATGTCGGAAAAGAAGGCTATATCCTTCTCCGTGAGTATAACGAAAAAGAAAAATTCAATAAAATACGTTTAGAAAAACTGAACTACTAAAAAAATAAGAATCCTGATCATGTATCAGGATTCTTTTATTTGATAGCTGCTCTGGTAAAAGTCTGCTATGTTCTTTATATCATCAAGACTCAGATTCCACATAAAGCTCAGGAACTGCTGATAGCTTTCACTCTGATTCTTGGGTTCAATTCTGTCCAGATAGCGGTTCAGATTATAATTTTTCCGGGCCTCATATATCTTCGAAAAGCATTTGCCCAGCCAGCCTTTATAGTATTTTTCCTCTTCACCGTCCTGCAGGAACTGCATGGACACATAAATTCCCAGCCCGTAATCTTCGGAGTGATAGTAATTGGGAAGAATTTCCATCCGGGCCATTTTATTTAATGTGGTAAATGGATCAGAAGATTTTTCAGATTCCACCGAAGTTTTAAGTTCCGGGAATGTTTTTTTCAGTCTTTCAATTCTTCGGGACATTTCGGGATGTGAGGCAAGGGAATCTTTATCCAGCTTTTCTTTGTAAAAATTATAATTGTACAGCGAGAAATCTTCTTTCTTCATCCACTTTTCATTGAAAGCCTGCTTCGGAAGATCAAAAAGTTTTTTATAGGTTTCCACCTTTAATTTACGGGGAGAAATCGTATCAAAATCCTGCAGCCGCTGAAGTGCATTCACAAATTCAGTTTTCTTAAAATCACTGTTTTTAAAGATTATGTAGCCCAGCGAATCTGCCTTCATTTCCTGCTTCCTTCTTTCCTCTCCTTTTCTGTAAGCCCTGTTTTTCAGGATATCGAAAGCTTTCTGATTTTGACTTTGGCTGCGTCTCTCTGTTGTTTCTTTCAGGTTCTGAACGGTCATTTTATCCAGCTGATTCTGTTCAATGATGTTTAAAAATGTCTTCAGCGAATGCTCATCTATTTTATGCCCTAATTCATGGGTGATGACTGCAGCAATCTGATCTTCGCTGTTCAGCCAGTTATAGAGTCCCATATTGATCACAAAAGTGCCGTCAGCAAGGCAGTAAGCATTGGGAGTATTGTCCCTTGCCACTAAAATTTTCAGGTCCTGGGGAATATTCGGATTATTTTTTCTGAGACGCTGGATCAGGCTTTTTATTTCAGTTTCAAATTCAGACTTGAAGATAAAATCTTTATTCTTTACCTGCTTTTCGAAATCAGTTCCGAATTCTTTATAAATTTTAGATAATTCCGAACCGGTCTTCCCGGAATACTGTGATCTTAATTTTTTAATAAAAACCTCGTTATTTCCGGCAAAACTTTTTAAAAATTCTTTTCTCTGCAAATAATCTGCAGTGTCAATCATTTTATAGGTCTGGGCAGCTCCCATTACCGAAAAAATGAAAAACACAAATACAATCAATTTTCTGGTCATATTTTTCATCATTAATTACAAAAATAGTTTATTTACCTTTTCTTTCTCATTTTCTTATCAAAATTATTCTAAATTTGTTTGAGACTGATTCTCACAACCATATGAAGGTATTAAAATACGTAATAGGCGGAGCCGCCACAGGTGCAGCCGCAGCTTATCTTTTGGGATACGACTATTTATTCAGTGGAATTTCCAAAACATATTTCAGGGGAAAATCAAGCGCTTATATCGACGATGGAATCCTGTTCCCCGGAAACCTTATCGCTACAAAAGATCCGGAGCGGTGGACAGAAGATCCGGAATATAATAAAAAGGAGCTTCCAGAGAATGTTATCGAGAATTTAAAGCATTCCAAAACAGCTGCTTTTGTTGTTATAAAAAACGGAAAAATCCTTCATGAACAGTATTGGGACGGCTATAACCAGCTTTCACAGACCAATTCTTTCTCTATGGCAAAGGCTGTTACTGTCATGCTGCTGGGAAAAGCTTTGGAAGACGGTATCATAAAAGATATTGATGAAAAACTTTCTGATTTTCATCCTGAATTTAAGGAGAAACAGTTCGGGAAGGATGTTACGCTTAAAAACTTAGCCCAAATGGAAGCGGGACTTGACTGGGATGAAGATTACAATAATCCTTTTCTGCCGAACGCAAAAGCCTACTATGGCAAAGATCTTATTAAAGCTGTCTTTTCAAGAAAGTTTAAAGAAGAACCCGGCACCCGATTTGAATACCAGAGCGGAACTACCCAGCTCCTTGGATTTGCGCTGAAGAAAGCTCTGAACCGTACATTGGCAGGCTACTTATCAGAAAAGTTCTGGATCCCGATGGGAATGGAACAGAACGCCTCATGGAGCACAGACAGTTACGGGATGGAAAAAACATACTGCTGCATCCATTCCAACGCAAGAGATTATGCGAAACTGGGACAGCTGTTTTTAGATAACGGGAAGGTAGGAGAACATCAGATCCTTAACCGGGATTTTATCGAACAGATGAGGACACCTACCGAAAAATCCAAAGAGATCTACGGAATGGGGCTCTGGATCAACCATGACAATCCTATTAAACATTACTATTTCCTGGGGCTGCAGGGACAATACATCATTATGGTTCCCGAGCATAATATGGTGATTGTAAGAACAGGAAGCTACAGAAATAACCCTAAAAATGACAGAGGAAGACCGGATCAGGTAAAATTTCTTGTCAACGAAACCGTATCGTTATTCCGATAAACCATGGAAAAGCACAACATAAAAGTCGATGAATACATTGAGAAATCTCCGGATTTTGCACAACCCATTTTAAATTATCTCAGGGAGACTATCCATGAATACTGTCCTGAAACAGAAGAAGCCATAAAATGGAAATTTCCCACTTTCATGTATAAAGGAAAGATTCTTTGCTCGATTACTTCTTTCAAGCAGTATTGCAGCCTCGGATTCTGGCTGCATCAGGAGATGAAAACTTTAAAAGAAATAAAAACAACAGCCAAAGAAAGTTCAATGTTCAGTTTAGGCAAACTCACCAAAATGGAAGACCTGCCTTCAAAACCTCAGCTTAAAAAGGCGATTAAAGAAGCAATGGAACTTACAGATATGGGTGTTACCATGAAGAAAGCGGCACCTTCCAAAGTAGAAACTGAAATTCCTGATTATTTCCAATCTGCTTTGAATGAAAATAAAGATGCCTTAGCCGTTTTTGAGAAAAAATCTCCTTCTTACAGAAAAGAATATATCAACTGGGTTACAGAAGCTAAAACTGAAACAACCAGAAATAAAAGAATGGAACAGTCTTTGGAATGGATAGCCGAAGGAAAATCCAGAAACTGGAAATACGAAAAAAAATAAACACAATAAAAAACAGATGGGAAAAAAAACTATATTCTTTCTCTTCCTTATATTTTCACATTCCCTATTCTCTCAAAAACAATTTGATTTTGAGAGACAGTATAAATATGCCCGGTCACTGGCTTCTAAAAACCCGGACAGCTCGGAAATTATCCTGAATACCATCATAGATTCTGCTCAGAGAAAAAACCAGCCGAATTATATTGCCAAAGCTTATTATCTGAAATCATTCAACAGCTATTTAAGATCGGATGCCAAAGGCAGTCTTGATTTTGCAGAAAAAGCACTGAAAATTTCCACTGAACACAGCTATGCCCCGGGAAAGGCACTTGCCCACAGGATGTTGGGAACACAATATGCAAAACTAGGGCTGTTAAAAGAAGCTTCGCAAAGCCTGAATAAAGGTTTGTCCGAAATAAAAAACGAAAATACAGATGAAGGCCATGAACTGAAGGGAATGATCTACAATTCTTTTCTGATCCTTTTTAATCAGAATGAATATCAAAAGAAAGAATCTTATTCTAAAAATGCAGTCCGGGAATTTCAGCAGATCAAAAATGTTCCCAGAAGAAATGAACTTCTGGTTTCTGCGTATACCAATCTGGGTTATAATTTGTCAGAAGTTAAAAAGTTTGAGGAAGCCCAGTCTTTTTTTGCGAAGGCTCTCGCACTGGTTGGGAATGATAATTATTATCTGAAATCCAATATTCTTCATGATATAGGATTCTCGTATTCACAACAGAACAAACAGGACAGTGCTGTTTCATATTTTCAGGAAGCTTTAAAAATTGCCAATCAATATGGTTTTACGGAAAAGAAAATAGAGATTACAAAAAATCTTGAGGAAGCCTACAAAAAATTGAAGGACCCTGAAAATGTTCAGAAATATAAATTAGAAAACCTTGAATTAAAAGACAGCGTTGCCTACAATCAGAAAATGGCTGTCAATAAAACCCTTGCCCAAAAGGAGGAGAATTTTGACAGCCAACTCATTAAAAGCCACAGTCTCTCAAAAGGCCTGATTGCGGCCTGTATCATGCTGCTTCTCGTTTTGGGAGCGGTTATTTTTTATATGATCAGTCTCCAAAAAAAACACAAAAAAACAGTAACCCAAATTTATAAGCAGGGAATTACCCCTGTTGCGTACGAAGAAGATCCTCATGAAACTGAAGATCAATCGGGAAACAGTATTCCGGCTGATATAAAAATTTCACCTGAAGCAGAGGAACACATTTTAACAGGCTTAAAGGCCTTCGAAGAGAACTTTGACTTTAACAACAAAAACATTTCACGTTACAACGTATCTAATACCCTGAATGTGAACACAAAATATCTTTCCGCAGTTATCAGAAAACACAAAAATTTCAATTTTAATCAATATATCAATCATCTGAGGATCAATTATATTGTTGATAAGCTAAAAAATGACCCTCAATACCGTAAATACAAGATCAATCATCTCGCAGAAATTACAGGATACTCCTCACACAGTGCTTTCTCTCTTGAATTCAAAAAAATAACGGGAATACATCCTTCTGCATTCATCAAAGCTCTGGAAGGAATATCGTAATTACTGTTCCGCTATGGTCAGGTTATTATAGCCTCCCGTATTATTCAGTGAGAAACCTGCTGTATTTAAGCCATTTAAATTGAACCAGATATACGGCATCAAACGCTGCCCTGCAGTCATATAAAAGGAAGCTGTACAGTTACTTCCTGCATCAATATTTCCGTTACTGTTTGAAGACATGGTATTCACGCACTTTACGGTATTTACAATATTGGCCGGAAGCACTCCTGCTGTATTGTCATACAGCTGCCAGATTGCTTCTATCTGAATGGGGTTCAAAGGATCTGCTGTATAATTAATAGCAAGAGGAGCCAGATCTGTAGTAAAAGTAGCAACATAAACTCCGTTCCGCGGTGCTGTAAAAATTCCTGTAGAAGCATTAAAACTGCTTCCGGAGCTGCTTTCAAAAGCTTTCGTCCAGCCTACCAGATAATTACTTGCCCGGTTCTGCAGTCCTGTAGTCGTGGCTGCAGCAGGAGAAGCCAGCTTTACTGTATTATCCGTTTTTGCAGCGATAACAATAACCTTATTGGCTACTGGCTGAGCGGTAAGCAGGGGAAGCCACTGGTTGCCGTTGGAATATTCCATTCCGGTATTGTAGCGAACGGCGCCTTCGTCTGCCGCTGCTGCTGTAAGTGAAGAGGTTCCAAAACCGATTGCTCCGTCCCCGGAATTTCTGGCATCTACTTTTACAGCCGGGCTGTGTGTTCCCGCTCCTATTCTTCCGGTGTTTGTAATCAAAACATCATTAGCCTGCTGGGCAGATGTAAATGAAGATCCTGATACTGGGTTGTCCTTTTGTCCATCTGTATGAAGAATTCCTACTGGATTTGGTGTATTAACCCCAACCTGTGAAAGTGCAAAATTGAAGTTCAAGGCTAAAATTATTATTAAATATTTTTTTTTCATCATTCCTGTTTTTATAGTCCGAAAATACTTAGAGAAGTCAGTGAGCCATCCACGTCTAATGTTTTTGCAGTTCCTAAAGCCTGGTTGAGGCTTACCGTGATATTGTCTCCTTTGTTAAGGTTAAAAATCCCGGAACAGTTCCCTGCAACGCGGTTGGAAAGGGAGTTGGTCCCCGGATAGCTTCCTACACATTTGAAAACTTTATTGGTCGCTGAAGAGGTGGAGTTCGTCTGAATGAGGGTTTCATATCGTGCATCATTGGCAATAGTCCCGGAAGCCAGTGAAAATGTGAAAGAGACAATATATACTCCGGCTTTGGAAGCAATAAAAACTCCCGTTCCTGAATTAAAACTACCGTTAACATCTGTCTTTTTTGTCCAGTTAATAACAGCTGCCTGTGTTCCGCTGGTAAAACTCTGTGCCGAAGAGTTTTCAGCATCTACGAAATCGCTGGTGGCTTTATGTGCCAGCGTGACCCATGAAGTCCCATTGGAATAGCTTAAATCCTGTGTTCCGGAATTGTACCTCATCGCGCCTGCTTTTGCTGCAGAAGCAGTCTGTAATGTTCCGCCAATACCTATGGCATTCACGCGTTCAGCGGATCTTAAATCCAGTCTTACTTTGGGTGATTTGTTTCCAGCTCCCATATTTCCTGAAGAAGTAACGACTACATCATCATAATAGCTGGCCGGAACTGCCGAAGCCGTATTTTTTTTTCCGTCTACATGAAGTATTGCTTCGGGAGCAGACATATTGATTCCTATCTGTGCTTTAATAAACAGACTTCCACCCATCATTAAAGCAATTGCTAATCTTTTTTTCATATCAAGTGTGTTATTGTTCTACGATGGACAGATTTACAAAACCGTACTCATTACTGGCCGGGGTAGTATCTGTCCGCAGGCTTAAGCTTCCGTTATATACCGACTGGTAAATCTGGGGCTGGAAGGTATCTCCTTTATTGAGCTGCACTCCCGCCACGCATGAACCTGCAACCTGTGCCTGTTTTGAAGTATTCGAAAAAGATTTTACGCATTTCTTAACAACAGTATTTCCGTTCACAACGTATCTCGCTTCGGAAAAATATCCTGAAACAATAGGGATTCTTACAAAATCATAGGTAAAAGAAATTAAGTAAACACCGGTTCTTGGTGCTGTGAAAACGCCTGTTCCGGGAGTGAAATTAGCAGTAGGATCAGAAACTTCTGTCCATGCAGAGATTCCTGTAGAAACCTGATAAGGAACTTTAACGGCAAAATTAGCCGCCTGGAGATTGGCTACTACAACAGCCTTTGTAGGAGAAGAAATAAGATCCTGCCAGACAATTCCATCTGAATACTGCATTTTCCCTCCATTCAGAGGATTATATCTCATCGCTCCTGAGCCTGCCACAGAGGCTGTCTGGGTAGTCTCGCCTATCCCGATGGAGTTCTCTGTATTAGTAGCGGATCGTGCATCTATTTTTACTGCTGGAGTAAGAGTTCCCACGCCTATTTCTCCGTTGGCGGTGAACACCACATCATTAGCTGCCTGGGCAGCCGTTGGAATTCCGGAGGCAGGATTGTCTTTGGCACCATCGGTATGCAGTACGGCTTGAGGATTTGATGTATTTACACCAACTTGAGCATTGGTAAAACTCATCAAAAAACATCCTCCAGCCACTACACTTTTCATCAGTGTGTTTGTTTTTTTCATGTAATTTGTGGTTTTTAGAATGTGAAAATTCTTCTGCAAAGATAGATTGAAGTGAATCATCTGTACAATACACAGATTAACCAACAAAGCTTAAATAATTGATAATGTTACAATTACAAGCATTTAAACCATATCAAAATTCGGAATTTTAATAAATTATGATGGCAAAATTCAAAAAAGCGTGGATTTTTTTAACCAGGAGTTATATTTATAAGAAATGTTTGAACATTAATGAAACCTGAAATTGGCTTCAGGAAGTGTGTTATTTTTTAAGAAGGCTTCGTATTCGGGAGAAAGCCTGGCCCGTCCGAAGGTATTCTCTCCACTCATGCTTCCGAGACGTACTTTATCTTTCCCGAATTTTTTATTCATGGCATCCATTGCTCTCATCACGGGAAGATGCTGGTTTTGGGTATCTTCTTCAAAAAGGCTGATCAATCTTTCATTTTCAGGAACAAAATCATTGACGATAACTCCTGCTCTTTTGTAATGGAACCCTTCTCTGTAAATAGCCTCAAAAAGCTCGTTTACCACCCGGCCTATCAAAATAGAGGAATTGGTAGGGTTAGGAAGGATCTGCGTCATTGCATTTTTATATTCGGGAAGATCTTTTCTGAAGCGATTGGTCTGGACAAAAACGGTCACCATTCTGCAGCATGTATTTTGCTTACGGAGTCTTTCGGAGCAATACATCCCAAAGGTTTCCACACGCTCCCGGACTTCTTCTTTTTTAGTAAGCATTTCCATAAAGCTTCGGGTAACGGCAATTGACTTTTTAGGAGATGGGCTGTCTAATTCCAGCTGGCGGATTCCTTTCAATTCATTGATCATTCTTATGCCGTGGATCCCCATGATTTTCCGAACCCACATTTCAGGTTTCTGGAGAAGGTCCCAGGCTTTATAAACACCATTGTCCTGCATTTTTGCGGCAAGCTTACGTCCTATTCCCCAGACATCACCTATATTGAGCCATTTCAGGGCTTTTTCAATTTTTTCAGGGGTGTCAAGGGTATAAACTCCGTCAAACTGATCCGGAAATTCTTTTACGATCCTGTTAGCGACTTTGCACAACGTTTTGGTAGGGGCAATGCCTATGCTTACAGGGATATTTTCCTTATTCCAGATTTCATTTTTAATCTTAAGACAATAATCCCGGATATCTATATACTTAAAGCCTGAGAGTTCAAGAAACAGCTCATCAATACTATATACTTCATATTCCAGGACGTAGGACCTTGAGATGTCAATAACGCGTTGGCTTTTGTAATTATAGAGTTCAAATTTCGCAGAGAAACTTTTTACATCATGCTGCTTGAAAAGATCTTTATATTTGAAAGCAGGAGCCGCCATCGGAATACCCAGATCTTTTGCTTCTTTGCTTCTGGACACCACGCATCCGTCATTATTGGAAAGCACCACGACCGCTTTCCCCTCAAGAGAGGGGTCCAGAGTTCTCTCGCAGGAAACAAAAAAGTTGTTGCAATCTACTAAAGCATACATGAGAGTAGTGATCAATTTAAGGCAAAATTACATTTAAAAAAATAATTATCATCCTTTACCTTAAATATTAACAAGATATTTAACACCCTGACTATTATATAGTTAATTTTATTTAAATACGTCACATTTTGTCGCATTACCTTTATAATTTGCACACCCTAAACTTCATTTTAAATCATCTTCAGCCATTCTTCCTCCTGGCGGATGGCTTCTTCATTAATGGAGAGATGTCCATATTGGGTTCTGAAAGATACTGTCTCTGGCTTTTGAGCATTTCAACAAAAATTATTTTGTATTTGACTTAAAATTTATTGGATTGAAAAAAAGCTGACCATTGATTTTGCACATTAATTTTAAAATACCATCTATTATTTGGGTATAAGGTTGCATGAAAATTTTTATATTTAAGATATATTTTTTATTTAATAATTTCATTAAACACGTCAAGTTCCGTCGCCCTTAACCTATACTTTTGTTTCATAGAATAAATAATAATGAATCATGGATAAAGTAACGTCAGAAAGAATAAATAAGCTTCACCCTTCTGTAAGAGATGAAGTAAGGCAGATCATAAAAGAATGCGATGAAGCCCTTACCGGAAGAGCTAAAGTAAGAATCACTCAAGGCCTGAGATCTTTTGAAGAGCAGGAAAAACTATACGCCATCGGAAGGATTACATCCGGAAAAAAAGTAACAAACGCCAAAGCCGGTCAGAGTATCCATAATTACGGACTTGCTGTTGATATCTGCCTGATGATCGACGGAAAAATAGCAAGCTGGGATACGGTGAAAGACTGGGACAATGACAGGGTAGCCGACTGGTACGAATGTGTGAAAATTTTTGCAAGACACGGCTGGGACTGGGGCGGTAACTGGAAAACCTTCAGGGACCTTCCCCACTTTGAAAAAAAGAATATCCAGACCAAAAAAGGACTGGTGAAAACAAGCTGGCGAATATTATCCAAGATGCCAAAAGATAAACAAAATTACATCCTGTTTTAATTCCCTTTTAATTGAAAATAATTATAATACGACAAGTTCTGTCGCTTCCCCGGCCTACCTTTGTTTTGTAAGAAAATGTTAGTTAACTGAGACCTCAAATACTGAAACCAGCATCCGCTTTTAAAGGCAGAAAGTTGGTTTTAGTTGTCTCAGGACCTTAATTTTTCTTTTAAAAACCAACAAAACATCACATGAAAAAGACAACCATTCTTTCTTTGGACGGGGGCGGAATAAGAGGTATTATCACCTGCATTATTCTCCGCTACATAGAAGAGCAGCTTCAGTATCATGATACTCCGGGCGCCAAACTCGGTGATTATTTTGATCTGGTTGCAGGAAGCAGTACAGGAGGACTAATTGCTTCTATTATTCTATGTCCCGATGAACACCGGAAGGCAAAATATTCTATCCAGAAAGGGCTAGAATTATATGCTGAAAAGGGAGGCGACATCTTTCAGGTTTCTTTTTGGGAAAAGCTGGTCAATCCATTTGGCCTGCTTAATGAAAAAATTTCTCAGGATGCACTTGAAAAAAATTTGAATGACTTTTTTGGAACTTTAGAACTTAAAGAATTTATAAAACCATGTTTAATAACCAGTTATGATATTGAAAACAGAAGAGCAAAACTCTTTAATTCCTGGGAGGCTAATCTGAGTACGGATAACTTTTATGTAAAAGATATCTGCAGGGCGACAGCAGCAGCGCCTACTTATTTCAGTCCGGTGCAGATCAAATCGATGTACGGGCAGATCTTCAGCCTGATTGATGGCGGTATGTTTGCCAATAATCCTGCACTTTGTGCTTATGCAGAAGCCAGAAAAATTCCTTTTGCAGAAGTATTGAAGAATCATCAGAAGGCCAATCATCCCGGTGTAAATGATATGATCATGGTTTCTATCGGAACGGGTATTGAGGCGAAGCCTTATTCTTTCAGAAAACTTCAAAAGTCAGGAAAAATAGGCTGGGTGAATCCAATCATCGATATATTAATGTCTGCCAATGCAGAAACTGTAGATTATCAGCTTTGCCAGATGTTTCAGACTTTAGGCCAGCGAAACCAGAAAAATTATTACCGTCTGAATCCTTCGTTAAAAAATGCATCTCCGGCAATGGACAATGTCAGAAGATCAAACATTGAAAACCTGATTCAGGCAGGATTGAGCTATATTGATGATAACAGGGAAATTCTGAACCAGATTGTACAGAAGCTGATCAAAAATAAAATATAAGCTATTTGCCTTATAAAGGACCCATATAAGCTAAATAGCTAATATTTAAAAATGTAAAAAGTTTTTAAAATACGTCAAGTTTTGTCGTCTTCTCCCGCTACATTTGGAGTATAAACAAAGACACAAAAAAAACAATCATAAAAATTTTAAAAAGCCTTTGAATTCAACATTTATCAATGCTGGACAGCCAGAAATATGTTCACAACATCACCTCAACCTTAAAACACAAAATATGCAAACACCAGATCACAATTCAGATATTCTTTTCGATGAAGATCTCTATACTATTGAATGGAGCGATATTGAACATGCTGAGATGGACTATGAAAACTATCTCAATGACATTGAAAGCTTTTTCAGGGAAGACTTTGAAGACGCTATTCCTGAAGAAAATATATACTAAATAAATTTAATACGACGAGTTCTGACGCTGCCCGGAATTATCTTTGAAACACCAAATCAAGACATCCTACAGTATCCTATAATCATTCAAATACACCTTTGAATCTATCATTCACAAAATGCCGGACAGCCAGAACTATGTCTAAAAATCTATAAAAAATATGGAAATGTAATTGTAAGGTGGAAATGCAGTCAGTAACCACTAAAAAAATAAGACTAAAAACCTGAAGAGATTTTAATAAAAAACTCTTCAATTATAACTATTAATTAACAAAATCACACAATTTATTATGAAGACAAAAGAAGAATTAAGGCTTTTATTCGAGAACGGAGACAAGCCTATACAGGAAGATTTCTGGGCCTTGCTGGACTCTTACTGGCATAAGGACGAGAAAATCATTCAAGATTCTATTGAAAGTATTGAAAAAGTAGTTCCATTTCTCACCGAAGCCGGATTACTTGGCTCAGCAGTAGTAGTTACTATTCCTGCCGATACAAAAAAAATCCTTCCTGCTGGTTTCATCTATACAGGAATGTCATACCAAATCATAAAAGTGCTTTTCAATGAAGGACTTGAAGAGATAGGAGGATCTGCATTTTCCGGACAAAACATTAAAAGTATCAGAACTCCATCGACATTAAAAACCATAAAAGGACAGGCCTTTTTTGATCAAAGAAATAATATTAACGGCTCAGATGGATTAGAAGAAATCATTCTCAATGAGGGTTTAACAACCATTGAAAGTCAGGCGTTTTACTGCCCCAGAGTAGCCTATGTTGAAGATTTACACATTCCCAGCACAGTAACAACTGTAGGACCAAATGCATTTGCCATTCCCTCGCTAAAAACAGTTTCTGCTCCGGCTGGGCTGGATCTGAGTAATGCCGGAATTCCTGCAACAGCCATAATCACCTATAGATAAAATATTTATGAAAACAAAACAAGAACTAAGGCTCTTATTCGAAAACGGAGACAAGCCTGTACAGGAAGAGTTCTGGGAATGGCAGGAATCTTACTGGCATAAAAACGAAATGATCCCGTTAAACCAGATTGCAAACATTGATGCCTTAAGCGTTGAAGGTCTATTAGGAAATATAAAAACAGGAGGAGTTCGGGATTGGGTTCTGGGTTCCTACAAAACTGGTGAAGTTGTCAGATATCTTGGTGTTTTATGGAAAGCTAAAATAGATATTACAAGTGCAGTTCCAGGTAATAATGCTAACTGGGAGGTTTATTTCCCATTTCTTAAGTCCCCTGGTATTTTTACATCACATTCAACTACTTTGACGATTAACGTTGTTACTAACACAGTTACTTTAATTGGTACTTCAACAAATAAAATCATTACAAATCAAGGTGTATTTAATGTTCGAGCGCAGTCTGTTGATACTTCGGCTAATCCAGCATATTATGCGATTGTCTATAATACCTTAAGTACAAATGCAAGAGCAGTTACAATTTATAATAATGCTGCAGCACCCCTGGAGGTTAATGATTATGTTTTATTTTATGTATTAAATCTAAATTCAACATTGCAGGATGTTTTTGGAGCTAAAGGGTACACTTTAATCAATACAACAGGAACAACTGCTTACCCAATAAAGCCTGTAGCAGTTGCTGATGTTTTATATAATAAAATATTTTCAACCTGGCAAGAATCGAGAACTTCAGATGAAAAATTTTGGCTTAGTAAAGCAATTTTGGATGCTGAATTCTATAATGTAAAAGATAATACGGTTGTTACATTATATGGACTGGGAAAAAATGTTACAACTACTAATTCATACCTAGGTTTTATTTATGCAGAAACAGGTAAGCCCGCACTGTTCCTGTACGCAGATGAATTTAATAATGCATTCTCTATGCCTTATGATCCTGTATTGCATTCTGGAGTAAAAACGTATTATCTCAGATCAGGCACTAAAAGGGAATCCAATACAACAATATATGGAAAAGTAACGATTGACTGGTCTCAAGTTCCTAATCAGAAAAGAGTGGTTGAAAGTAATTCAGGCGTAATCAATAATAGTAATTTAAGCAGGACATTATATCAAAAATCAGAAGCCTTTAATAATCCTTTAGGGTTTGTAAAGTTTGCACGGTCCCGTAGTTTCAATGATTATTATTCTGCGCCAATACTAGAGAGTTATGCGGGTGCGGATGGGTCCGGAATTCCCAAAGTGCCCTATCAGGATTGTAGAGAATGGGCATTAAAATGGGATGAACTTGTCACCAATGTTCCGCTGGGATATTCAGTTATTAAGCAGACACTTACAACTGATGTTCCTACAGACACAAATACTGAGGGAAAATTACCAATTTACGGTTATACTTTTTCACCTAACAAGTTAACCGCCGGAGACCCTACAGGAAACAATGCTCAGACACTGCCACGAATTATTTTAAATTGCTCAATTCATGGCTTTGAAAAGACACCTTCATTTGTTGCTTACGAATTCATGAAACAAATTCTCACGAATTGGAAATCTCATCCTTTTTTAGAGTATTTGCGATTTAACGTTGAATTCGTGATTATACCGTTCGCAAACCCGCATGGATGGAACGCTGGATCCGGTGCAGGAACCCGCAAGAATTTTAACTTGGTTGATCTAAATAGGAATTTTCCGGCATTCTGGGCAGGCGGTGGCACTTCTGCTGACTCTACATATCCTGGTCAAGCGGCATTATCAGAAATTGAATCCCAGGCAATATATACATTCATGCAGGAAAAAATCACATCAAACACGATAATGGGTTTGGATTTCCACAATTTTCACGGCACACCTCAGGCAGATCCGAAAAATTATAATATGGCGTGGGTTGTGAATCTTGGCTCCGAATTAGGTCAAAGTTCCGCAAATGTTTTAATAAAGGAACTGTCAGCAAAATACAAGGCTAAATCTTTACTAATTCCACAGTCCGATGATTATTACATTGGACAATCGAATAATTATAACGGCCCTGGCTTTAGTGGTTCTGCAATGAAATCTCTGGGCGCTTTATATGCTTCAACGTTTGAGGTTTGTCAGAACTTCCGATTCAATACTGCTTTTAAAAGCCATGATAGTGATGCTATTACTTTTGGACTTGAAACATTTACGAACTATCTAAGAATTTTTCTAGCTGAGCATTTGGATGAATATAACAGAACAAAATAAAACTATAAAAATCTATTAATACATATTATATCTGTTTTTAGGACAAATGCATTCAATATCCTATTTCTAAACTGTATTCGACCTATCAGATTAGAAGTAATGGCTGGAATTCCTGCAACAGCAACCATAATACGCTATGTAGATATATAACAAAAATTCAAAATGAAAACAAAACAAGAACTAAAACAATATTTCGAAAACGGAGATATCCCAGTACAGGAAGAATTCTGGGAATGGCAGGAATCTTACTGGCACAAGGATGAAAAACTTCCTTTGGACAATATTAATTATGACTTTTCTCAAAAGGCAGATGCCAACGCTTCCAATATAAGCCCGCAAAATGCCCAGCTCTGGAAAGAAAAAATAGAAACACAGACATCAATTCAGAATCCGGAACTGAATGGAAATATTTTAACGGTATTTTACACCGGAGAGAATGGTGTGCAGCAAAGTAAATCGGTAGATTTAAGCACTTTGGCAACCAATAATATCCATATTGAGAATGCAGAGTATGATGCCTCTCAAAATATCATTACCATTACTCAGAGTGACGGATCTTCGTTTCCGATCAATCTTTCTGAATTTAGTATTGTCCCAACGACAAATGTAGACGGAACTGTTTCTTTGGCTCAGGAAGGTGTCGAAAAAGTAAAAATACACAAAGTTGGTATTTCAGGCAGCTATAATGATTTGACAGATAAACCTGCTAATAATAATGCTGATACTTTACAGCAAGTTATTGATCGCGGGAATACAACGACAAAACCGCTTATATTCAATACCGATCAGGGAAGAGCTGGCGAATTGGGATTTAACAAGAATACTTATTCACATTATTGGGGAAACATCAACGAAGCCCATACAGGAGTTTATGGTTTAGGTATTGGCTATAATACATTGTCAAAATTAACGACAGGTTCAAATAATATCGCACTTGGTTCTTATGCTTTAAATGAAGTAACCACAGGAAGGTGGAATACAGCAACAGGCATTTCAAGCGGAGCCAAGCTTACAACAGGAGATTTTAATGCTTTTTTTGGAACTCAGGCGGGAACTGAAACAACAACCGGAACCGGAAACACTTATATCGGAGATGAGGCAGGAACCAAAAACATAACAGGAGCCAATAATACCGCTCTCGGTATAGGAGCCGCTTATTCTTTAACAAATGGAACTAAAAACACATTTTTAGGAGCATTTTCCGGAAATATTTATGGTAAAGCAACGGGTTCCGGAGCATGGAACTGTAATACTGTCATAGGCTATAATGCCGCATCAACTACCCATGCAATGGGCGTGTGGGGAGATAATAATGTAGTTATCGGCTGTAATGCTCCATTAGGGGGCTCTACATCAAATAAGCTGGTTATTGACTCTTATACAACACCTCAAAGGCATGATATGGTAACGCCCTTCATTTATGGTGATTTTGCTGCAAGAACTTTGAATTTTGATGCTGTAATTACAGCTAGAAGGACACCTCTCGCCGACAGCACTTACTCAAGGGTCGCGGTAATGAACTCCAATAATACCATTGGTTATAAAAACCTTTCAGACTTTCAGAATTACCTTCCTATTTCAGGAACGGAGATAAATAAGCCTGTTTCAGGACATATACAATTTGAGAGTGGCGACGGACCAGAATATGAAACTCTTTTGTATAAAACAAATGTTATAGACGGAGTCCAAAATCAGGTAGGCTTTTTCCCAAATGGAGTCTTGATTACTTCAAGCAGTTTGGATTATGCTCAGATGTCAAAAGTAGATGTCAGCAAAGAAGATGGCGTTTTGGCAGCAGCTTATGGTGCAAAGATGTCTTTAAGTACCACAGGAGCTTCTTTAATGAATTTTTCCGGTTCTGAAGCAAAAGGAATTCTTGTCGGCAGCAATTCTGACGAACCTGTTTTAGTTGAACATCAAGCAACAAATCCAAGAGGTTTAAGTTCTAAAACTTATTTTGGAGATAACGCCCAAAAAAATGATTACATCCAAAAACAGTATGCAGACAAACAGCATTCCTACACTACCAAAGAAGAATTAACAGGCGGAACATGGATCAACGGCAAGCCGGTTTACAAAAAAACCTTGTTTGTAGACCAAATTCCGAGAACCGGCGAAATTGATTTCAAAATCGAATTTCCGGATATTGAAACCATTATTTCCAATGAGATGTTTACAGACTGGCAGGCAATAGATGCCTCTTTTGCAGGTAACCAATGGCGAACAAAAGTTTATATCACAATCGAAAGACGAATGGCGAAAATTGAGTTAATAAATGAGCCTGATTATGATTATTCTGTCATTGATTCATTTGCCCTGACCCTTGAATACACAAAAAAATAAATCATTAAAACAAAATATTAAAATGGCAACAAACAATGCACCAACAATGTCCGCATTTACTGTAGGAGAATCCTTAGTAGGCGAAGGCATTATTAACTATAAAGCAACAAATAATATGAGTACAGCAAGCAATGCATCACAAACGCTTTTCAGATTCGTCAGTTTGAGAAACCCTCAATTAACTGAGACTAAAGATAAAAACCTGGGATTTATCCACAGACCCAAAGGGGCAACAGGTATTTTTGATACTGCAGTTGCAGGAAGACCTGCCAAATCTACCAAATTCGGAGAAATGAAGAGAGCTGCCGGTGGATTTAACAATGTGGGATTTGAAACTGAAAAGAAAATCGAAGAAGGAGTATATAAAGACCTTCTGGCTATTGGGAGAAAACTTTCTAAAAGAGAAACACTGGACAGTAATGACTGGACTTATGTAACAGATTATTACAAAAGTCTTATTGACGCCAATAAAAATCTTAATCCTGAAGGAATTAAAACCTTCACTCTTCTTTGGAATAACTTTATTTATCAGATCGTTACTCAGGGAGATTTCTACATTAAAGAAGCAATCAGCCATGTTCTGATGGCAGTTCAGCTTGGTTTTGCAAACATCCAAGATCTTACTGATCCGGAAATCATCAGGGTAAATGGCGAAAAACCATTAGAAAAAGCGATGAATGGAAAAGTAATATTACCAACATCTTTATTTTCAGAAGATCATTCGGAAACATCTTTTTCAGCTTCGGCCACAGCATCTGAAGCTTCCGCTCCGGTCTTGGGCGCAAAAACCCTTCAAAGATTGGAATCTGAAGCAAGAACCTTATTGACAGCCAGCAGAGCGATCCACAGAAAAGAAGGTTTGAGCAAGCTGAATACTGAATTGGAAAAACTTCAGAAAAAGTATCACAAAGCCCGTTATGAGGCATACCAAGACGGCTATTCCAAATATATGGATGAAAACAGGGAACGTATAGATCTCTATGATAGAAAGTTGGCCGAAGTAGAAAGCAAAATCACCCTGGAAACTCCGGAAGAAGAAAAAGAACGTTTGTATAACAGCTTAAAGGAATATGAAGTTCCATCTTTTGTATTTTTATTCAGAAATGAAATTGATTTAGAAGATTTGCAGGCAAAACTTTCCCCGGAATCTTTCGATCTTTTTGTTGAGCTTTTTTCAGAATTTGATGCAGAAAAAGTATCTAATGTTCCTGCTACAGAAAAAGTTCAGCTTCTCTCTGACAACACATTAATGATTGGTGACCAGACCATTATCCTTGATGATGAAATACAAAGCTATGCTGATGCTTTGCTTGTTGTACAAAACAATATTTCCTCATCAATGGAGACCGCTCTGCAAAACAGCCCTCTTCTGGAGCAGCAGTATGCAAATATCGGTGGAGCTTCAGTTCCCCTTATTCAGAATACTTCCAGAACGCCTATGGCATATAGTTTATATGCACACAACTCTTTCAGGCTGTCCGGCAGTAGAGGATTTGTTAATTTTTCTTTTGAAGTTGAAGATGTTTCGTGGAGTGTTGCCAATGCCAAAATCATTGCCACCACAGACGCTGCCGGAACTTTTGAAGAAAACTACAGCAATCTTCAGGTCATTGATAATAAAATCACGCTACCGACATCTTTAGTAGATAAGTTCCGAAACAGCTTTAACTTCAGAATAGAAATCATTTTTGATAACGGAAGTCAGGCATACGGAGACATTCCTGTACAATATCCAAAAGAAGACCTAAACCTCACCGGAATGCTTACCCTGAAACGTGCTGTAGTTGAAAACCCTGGTGAACCAGAACCAGTGACAATCCAGAAACGTAAAAATTTCGGAATCAAAAGACTCGGAGTTGCAGATTATCAGAAAGTAGTCCAAAGTCTTCACGCGTATGTTCCAGGAGAAGTTTCGAATATTGAAAACGTTATGGCCAGCGAATTGAGACATAAGTCTTCCATTGCCAGAGATTATTCTGAAATTACAGATACCACATCCAAATCTGAAGAAACTGAGAAAATTTCCGATACTTCAAAAACCTCCAGAACAGACATGCAGACTGAGGTTGCCAAAGAAATTGACAAACAGCAAAGTATTACTGCCTATACAAGATTCAGCTATGGAAATGATAATGCCATGAAGTTTGAAATCGGAGCTGACTATGCCAATAATACAGCGCAGCATGACAGCACAAGACAGGCTATGATGAAGTCTCAGGAGATTACGGAAAGAGCAATGGAAAGAGTTCTTACCAAAATTTCCGAAGAAAGAGTGCAAAAAATCATCAAAGAATATACGGAAACCAATGTTCATGAATTTGACAATAGAGGAAAAGCTCTTACAACCAATCTACCGCCACAGCACATTACAGGAGTTTACAGATGGGTAGATAAAAAGATGAAAAACCAGATCTACAACTACGGTAAACGTACCATGTTTGAATTTATGGTCCCTGAGCCTTCAAGATTACACCGTCTGGCTCTTACTGTTGCTAAAGCTCAGGTGCTTACTGCTCCTGTAGATCCTAGAAAAGCTCCTGAACCATGGTATATGCCAGATCCAAAATCTGCAACGATAGTACAGATCCAGCATTGGGCACAGATTTACGGAGTAAATTTAGAAGCTTTTCCAGAGGCTACCAAGCAAGTTATATATAATGCTGCAAGTGTACCTCAAACCAATGATGATTTTGGAATAGATAATTGGCAGATTGGCATACCTGATAATTATGCTGGAAAAAATGCAAGTTTCAGCTGCAGATCATCCCGAAACAGAGGTGGTGGATGGGATGGGTCCCGGTATTCCGAGGTATTCTGCTCCAATTTAAAAGGAGATATGATTGGCCGATCTGAACGTGGTGATATTAATTTTGACGAAGGATCATCCGGTCTCAATGTAACCGGCCCTGTATCTTTCCAGGTGAGAGGACATAATGTTAAAAATTACAACATAAAAGTAACGGTAAATTGTGAGCTGAGTGATGCATACATCAACAACTGGAAAACCGAAAGTTTCAATGCCATTATTAAAGCGTATGAAGAAGCTTATGCAAAATTCCAGGAGGAGCAGGCAAGATTAGATGCAGAACAGAAAGAAAAAGAGGCACAGGCTAAAGAAAGACAAGATCATTTCTACCGTTATATGGAGCATGATGTATTAAAGCACAACTGTATTGCATATCTGCTGCAGGATTACCTTACTACATTAGGGCAGGCAACAACAAACGGAGCGGATGATAAAACAACCATGGATAACTTCCAGGTATACCTGAATGAAAACCTGGATAAATATACCGCCCTTGCCAAGTTTATGGAACAGGCATTTGAATGGGAAATCATGGATTATACCTTCTATCCGTACTATTGGGCTAACCGTAAGAGCTGGCAGGAATTCTACCTGAGTGAAAGCATGGATCCTTTGTTCAGAAGCTTCCTACAGGCAGGTATGGCAAGAATTATCGTTACCGTAAAACCAGGCTTTGAAAACGCCGTACAATTCTTCCTGGAAACAGGTCTTATCTGGAATGGCGGTGAAGTTCCGGTAATCGGAGATCCAATGTACATGAGTATTGTGGATGAAATGAGACAGCCAACCGGAGAAGCCCAAGGTAAATACTGGATTACCAGACTGCCTACTACACTTACCATTCTTCAGGACAAGTCTACAGGACTTCCGGTGGATCAGCCATTGCCTATTTTCCCGGAAACTGATCCGAAAAATTGTGAAAATCCTTCGGAACTTGAATTTGAAACAAGTTTCAGGTTAGATGAAGAGGCACAGTTATCACATAGTGATGAGCCTACAACATTACCAAGAGAATTAACATCAATATTTAAATAATAACAAAATGAGGCGGCTATTTACGCCGCCTCATTTACTAAATCAAAGAATTATGTATAATTATAGACCAATAGGTATTTACAGTGCAAAAACAATGGCCGATGAAGAAAGAGATGACAGAAAAAAGAGAGATTTTTTTGAAGATTCTGTGGATGATCAGCAACAGAAAAAGAAGAATGTAAACTTAATAATAGCTTTAGAGGCTGATGGAAAAGCACAATTTGATGACACCTATAATACAATATGGGAAGTCAGACATATTCCAAGTTTTGCTAATTATGAAAGTTTTGTTGATCTTGCAAAGAGATTTCATTTTAAAAATATTATAATAGTGCATCATGGTAATGCTTTTTCAGACCATACTTATCCCGATAGTACAAGAGTAGTTTTAAATGCTAATTTTTTATCTATTTTAACAAAATCTTACGATAATTTACCAAAAAAAGAATTGATCTCAATTGACAATCAATTCTTTGAAGATCTTAGAAAAGAGACTGAAAAATATTTTAATGGAGGTTTACTTTTAAAAGAAGTAAAGTCGTATATTAGTCTTCGTTTGTTATTTAGCCAGATGTTGGATAATGCTAATTTCTTTTCTGTTGCTTGTGATGAGGCAGATGATAGAGATTTTTTAACAGAATTGGCAAAGTTAACCAATAAAAAAATGAAAATTTTTGCAAATTCCAATTTCACTAGAATTGAAACAAGTAGATATTTCCCTCCAACTAATCCATTTGTTAGAGATTTTGGATCAATTTTGAATGAATATCTTACTCTCCCATCTTCATGGTTAAGTGATGATGGATGGTATTATTTTGATACAGCAAGTAAAAAGCAAATAGTTACAAAAAAAGATCTATGGCTTTATAGTATGCATAAAAGCAAGATATATGATCTTTTTGAAAGAAAGAAAAACTTTACACCTTCACAAGTACAAAAAATTAATGACAATCAATTATATCATTCTAAAAAATTTGAAAAAGCTTATATACAGCACGAAGGAAAAGCTCAATATGACTTATTAATAACCCAAATCATTAAAAGAAATCCAGAGTTAACACCTAAAAAAAAATAAAATGAAATCTTTAATATATTTTTTAATTTTTCCAGTTTGCTTTTACACACAGAATATAAAATCCAACTTAGACGATGCCAGGCTAATTAACTGTAAAAAAAAATGTAAAATATTTTCTGAAGAGCTGATTGATAAGAAAAACAATAATTCCTCTACACCTTCATATATGTTAGGAAAGCCACACTATCTTAAAATGTTTAATATTTCATTAAAAAATCGCCTAAAAATTTACCCTTTTAATGAATATGACTCCATTTATATAGCAACTCCCATATTTATAAAAGAGCTGGAAGAACCTAGAAATTATATAGAAGGAAAATATCATAACTCAGTCAGGATGTTAACTGAAGACGAAAAAATAGAATTATCAGATATTCTATTCAATTATCATAAAACTTATGATTTATATCGTATAGTTGAAAGAAATACAATTGGTTGTGATTGTGTACAATTGAAATATCCAAAAATTATTCTATTATTTAAGAAGGCTGGACAATTTAAAAAATATATTGCTTTTCCAGATGATGGGTGGAATAGATACGATTTTACCGATGAAGAATACCAAAATTTTGACTGGTCAGAGGAAAAAGAGAATATGATACTAAATATGTTTAAGAAAGATATTCTTCCAAATCAAAAGAAAAATTAATACCAAGAGGCTGTCTCAAAAGTGAGACAGTCTTTTTTGGAGTTGCTAACTTTGTTAGGACACGATTCTTATACTCTTTAACTTTAAGAGTATGAAAAAGATCAGAAAAAATTACAGTCTAGAGTTTAAGATCCAAGCAGTATCTTTAAGTGAGCAGCGAGGCA
>NZ_JAGEKK010000007.1:0-258468 GCF_049887855.1 Chryseobacterium sp. NFX27
ATCATAGAGAATCTTTTCTGTCGTTCTGCTCTCTATTTGCGGTTGCAAAAGTAATTATTTAT
This sequence comes from Chryseobacterium sp. NFX27, assembly GCF_049887855.1. Taxonomy (NCBI): domain Bacteria; kingdom Pseudomonadati; phylum Bacteroidota; class Flavobacteriia; order Flavobacteriales; family Weeksellaceae; genus Chryseobacterium; species Chryseobacterium sp. NFX27. Next base: position 63 of record NZ_JAGEKK010000007.1, read on the forward strand.
TTCTTTCTGACCAAATGTTTCGAAGGAAAATTTTAAAGTTTTTTTAGTAACCTTAACTCCCTCTATCACCTTAATCTTTACTTACTCCTGCGCTCCGTTTAACCGGACTGCAAAGATACAAAAAAAATTAAACCCTGCAACTTTTATTTCTAAAAAATTGTTAAGCTACTTTTCCCCTGAATCTGTAAGCTATTATAAATAGTTATGCTTATCTAAAAGCTCTCCTGCGCTACTGTCATACTCTCGTTTTTCAGTGGGGCAAAGATAACAACTTATTCAAACGCAAAACAAACTTATTTAACATAAAGTTTACAATTCTGTAATATAAAACCATAAACAGCTGGTATGCAGGATGAAAAATTTTAAACTTACGTTTAATTTTTCATCCACATCAGTTAATAATGATTATTTATCTTTATTCTGAATGTAGATCAGGCTTAAAAACTCTGCGTATGATTTTTCCAATCCGATAATATCGCCGGATTTCAAATTTAAACCGCCTGTTCCGGAGGTATCTGATTTTACCTTTAGCGAGGAAATCTGAAAGTACAGGTTTTCATCATTTGTTTTAGGCTGAACCTTAATAGTAGAGCCTAAAAGCTTTTTTGTTGACAGGGTATACACTTCTCCCGGAATAATATCGAGAGTAATATAAGATCTAGGCGCAAGCAGATAGTCTTTCTTATTAATATTAATCTTCTGATCTTTATCGGATGAAGCAAAAACGTAAAGCTTTCCGTTCTGATTAATCAGCTTTTCTTTGGGAGTATAATATAAAGTAATCCTGTAGTTAGATGGATTGAAATCCTGAAGGGTACCATCTATATTTTCAAAGGGTTTTAATGAAAAGGTATTGGCTCCTATTTCTTTTGCTTTTTTATATATTAAGGAAAAAACAGCTGCATCATCTCTTGAAAATCCCTGGACTTCAATTTCTCCCAGATATTCGGCATCACTTGCAGCCTCTGTCTTTTTATACAGGAATTTATCTGTATTGTCGTTGGTTTTCTCAACTTTTGAAAGGTATACATTCTGTGCATTGCACAGATGGACACAGAATATGGAAATGGCAACTGCCAGGTTCTTGATCATATTATTGTTGTGTTAGTATTTTGACAGATTCTTCAAGACTGTTTTCCCAATGCTTAAGTTCTATTTTATACACTTCTTCTATCTTATCTAATGACATTGTACTTCTGGCCGGTCTTTTGGCAGGAGTAGGATACTGTTCTGTCGTAAGAGGATTCAGTTTTACTGAAGAGTTTGAAAATTCAGCAATTTTTTTAGCGAACTCAAACCAGGTGGTTTCCGGATAGTTTGAAAAATGGAAAATACCGAAGGTTTTGTTTTGAGTTTCGATAATAGCCATGATTGTTTCTGCCAGATCATTAGCATTGGTAGGCTGCCCAAACTGATCGGCTACAATTCCCAGCTCTTGTTTTTGAGAAAAGAGATTCAGCATTGTTTTAACAAAATTCTTATTGAACTCCGAATACAGCCAAGAGGTTCTCAGAATAATAGTTTTTGGATTGATTTCCAGAGCCAGTTCTTCACCTTTTCTTTTTGACTCACCATATACTCCGGTTGGATTGGTAAAATCATCTTCTGAGTAGGAAAGGTTGGTATCTCCATCAAATACATAGTCGGTGGAAACATGGATCAGGATACATTTATGATCTATACAGGCTTGGGCAAGATGGGCTACTCCATCAGCATTGACAGCAAATGCCTTATCTTTTTCTTTTTCGGCTAAATCAACTGCGGTATATGCCGACGCATTGATGCAGTAGTCTGGTTTATTGTCATAGAAGAAATCATTGACTTTATCTTCATCTGTAATATCCAGGACCTGAGAATCTGTAAATATGAATTCATAGGTATTTTCAAAATCAGGGGCAATTTTTCTGATACAGTTCCCCAACTGTCCATTGCTTCCTATTACTGCTATTTTTTTCATCTGCAATTTATTATTTTATTAAGATATACTGTAAAAGCACATGGCTACCAACGGTTATTTCCGGCATCACCTGATTACGAATTTTTTGCGTTCTGAGATCTCAGGAACTTCAGTCTAGGCTGGAAATCTTTCTGCTCAAGATCTACAAAGAACTTCCCAAAGGTTTCTCTTATGTCTTGGGGATGTATCTCTGATTTTCTTGTTTTAAGATTAAAATAGATCACTGTAACCCATAGTACGGCATGCACTGTTTTTTCATCCAGGCTTTTCATGAGTATTTCAACTTTAGCCGTTCTGTCCTGCACTTCTATGGTCTTACTGCTGATCACGACCTGGGTATTATATCTTACCTCTTTTAAATAAGCGATTTCATTTTGAATGGCAATCCATGTACATCCGGTCTTTTTGGTATATTCCTCGTATGTGAATCCATAAAATGTTTCTACATGATCTTCTCTGGCATTGAACATATAGTCTAGATATTTTACATTATTCAAATGTCCTATCGGATCACAATCGCTGAACCTTACTTTTACGGTCGTTGATACTTCTTTTTCCATAGCGCAAAAATAAAAAAACCGCCTTTAAAAGAGGCGGTTAATTTTTAAAACTTTGTTAATTTATTAGTTGATCCCTAATTCTTTCTTAACAGCAGCTGTAGCATCTGCACCAGCTTTGTACACTAATGCTCCAGCGTTCGCATCCATGATGAACTCGTATCCGCTAGCTTTAGCTACTTTCTCGATTGCATCGTTCAGCTTTTTCTCAATTGGTCCGAAAGCAACATCCTGCTTAGCCTGAAGATCTTTTTGAGCCTTCTCCTGCATTTGTTGGATTTCTTCTCCTAATTTTTTCATTTCTGCTTCTCTGGCAGCGTTTTCGTCAGCAGTTTTTTTAGGAGCTTCAGTTTGATATTGCTGAAATTTAGTTTGAGCAGCATCTGTTTTTTTCTTGATCTCAGCTTGTTTTGCATCTAAGAAAGCTTTTATGTCAGTATCTGCTTTTTTCTTTTCAGGCATTGCATTAAGAACTCCCATTAAATCTACAGTAGCTAATTTCTGAGCTTTTGCCATACTTACCGATACAACCATTATTACCGCGGCAAATAATACACTTAATTTTTTCATAATTGGTAAAATAAATAATTTAATTTGTTTTTAGATTTTAATTTTAAGTAAAAGTTAATTTTAAATTTACTTTTTACTCTTGCTGCTATTTTTTTCTTTCTTATCAGATGCAGCAGATCCTTTTAATAAGATAGTTAATACTTTTTCTGTGTAATCATATCTTGGCAGAAGGAAAAGCACATTGTTATCGGATTTATCAATAACCGTGCCCAATCCATTTTTCTCAGCCATTGTTTTAACAGCAGTCCAGATCTGATCCTGAAACGGAACAACCAGATTTGTTCTCAGCTTGGTAATTTCACCGTTGGCTCCAAAACGTAAGCTGGTCGTCGTTTTGATATTCTTTTCAAGATCCATTACTTCTTTTTCTCTGAGCTTTAACTGATCTCCTATCAACAATACTTTTTCACTTTCAAATGCTGATTTTTTTCTTTCGTATTCTGACTGCAGATTTTGAAGTTCTGACTGCCATGTATCGATCTGAGCATTCAATCTTGCTTCTGCTTCTTTGTATTGAGGCAGTTTATCTAAAATATAGCCCGTATCCACTATTCCAATTTTCTGGGCGTTTGAAAGTCCGAAAAGCAGGAACAGTACAGATGTGAAAATGATTTTAAAGTTCTTCATATATATGAATTATAATGATTGGTTCATCAGGAAGTGTGTTTTCCATCCAGATGGCTCTGTTCCGGAAACAGTTTTGTCAAATCCGTAAGCAAAGTCAAATCCGATCAAACCAAAAGCTCCCATATAAACTCTTACCCCAACTCCTACAGATCTTTTCAGCTGGAATGGGTTGTATGTACTCCAGGAGTTCCATACGTTACCACCTTCTGCAAAGGTAAGTGCATAGATTTTGGCTGTCTGGTTCATTGAGATCGGGTATCTTAATTCCAGTGTAAATCTGTTATAGATTGTACCTCCCCCTCTTTGGGTAATATCATCTATTTCTCCTCCGTATGTTGAAGCATTTTCATATCCTCTTAATGGAATCAATTCACGTCCGTCATATCTACCCCCAAATAAACCAGTACCTCCTACATAGAATCTTTCGAATGGCGGAGCCCCGAGTTTTTTGTTATATCCATCCATGAATCCCATTTCAGCGGAAGATCTCAGCACAAGTTTTCCTGCAACTTCATTATATACATCAGCCTTGAACTTTATTTTGTAGAATTCCATCCATTTATATTTGTCAACCGGTGACATGGTGGAGTAATCTTTATTACTGAACAATGAGTAAGGCGCAGTCATTTTTGCGGAAACTTCAATATTTGAACCCATTGTCGGGAAGATAGGGTCAATACCTGCTGAGTTTCTGCTTAAACCTAAGTTAAGACTTAAGTTATTGGCATCACCGTAGTATTCTGTAGTATCTCCAAACTGGAACGGATAGTTACTGAATTTATATTTCTGGAACTGGATTCCTGTATATAATGAGAAGTAGTCATCCGGCCAATTCAGTAATCTGTTCAGACCTACTGAAGCGGAGAATATATTAAGCTTTTGGTCAAGCCCGTTACTGTCATTATATTTTACTCTGGAAGTGTTTAAACTTACTGAAAGAGCAGTCGGTTTTGTTCCGAATAGCCATGGCTCTGTAAATGAAATACCATAGTTTTGGAAATACTGTCCTGCCTGAGCCTGGATAGACAAAGTCTGCCCGTCTCCCTGAGGTACCGGCTTAAAGTCTTTGAATTTAAGGAAGTTCTTTAAAGAGAAGTTATTGAACGTAAGTCCTAATGTTCCGATAAAGCTGTTACCTCCATAACCTGCCTGTAACTGTACCTGAGAAGAACCTTTCTCTACCAGTTTCCAGTTGATATCCACAGTATTATCCTGCTGATTTGGCTGAATATCCTGTCCTACCTGTTGTGGATCAAAGAAAGACATTCCGGCTAAATCGAAGTAAGTTCTTTTGATTTCTGTTTTCTTGAAAAGCTCTCCCGGTTTTGTTCTTAGAGCTCTGAGTACCACATGGTCATGGGTAGTTGTATTCCCCTGCCATGTTACTTTATTCCATGTAGCCTGCTCTCCTTCATTAATTCTGATTTCCAGATTTACAGCATCTCCTGATACGGATTTCTCTACCGGCGTTACGTTAGAGAAAAGGTAACCGTTATTCATGTACACAGATTTGATATCCGAGTCATCTTCTTTACCTCCGTCTTCTCCTACTTTTTTATTGAAACCTACGGCATCGTAGATATCACCTTTCTTATATCCTAATAATCTCTGTAAGTATTCTGTAGAATAAACGGTATTTCCGGTGAATGTAACATCTCCGATATAATACTTTTTACCTTCATTAAGTTTTACATTGATTTCATAATTATTTCTCTTGTTTCTCCATACGGAGTCCGAAACAATCTTGGCATCTCTATATCCTAAAGAGTTATAGTAGCTGATAAGACTCTGCTTGTCTTCCTGGTATTTTTCTTCAATGAATTTTGAAGATTTCAGGATTCCTCCGATACCTAATCTTCTCTGTTTGGTTTCTTTAAAAGCTTTTTTCCTAAGTTTTGCATCTGTAACGCTTGGGTTGCCTTCAAATTCGATATGGTCAATTTTTACTCTTTTGCCCTTCTCTACATTGATGGTCCAGTCTACCATAGACGGATCATTTGCATTCACTTTATCCTGGATGGTAATTTTGGCATCAGCAAAGCCTTTTTTCACGTAATCCTGAGGGACTTTAGTTTTAAGGCTGGAGATCAGGTTTTGGGTGATCTTTGTTCCAGGCTTTAGATTGTTGTCCTTTGTGAGTTTTTCGTTTTTAGATTTACCAATCCCTTTACCTGTGAATTTTACTTCTCCAAGTTCTTTAAGATCTTCAAGGTAGAATCTCAAAATTACGGTCTGCCCTTCAATACTCTGAACATAAACTTCAACTTCTGAAAAAGACTGGGTATCCCAAAGCTTTTTAACAGCATTGCTGATTTTCTGTCCCGGAATATCTACAGCTTCTCCTTTAGTTAAGCCAGTAAATCTTAAGATCTGTGCCGGCGTATATTTTTTTACCCCATCTACAACAATGTCTTTAAGAGTGTAAGTTCCTGCTTCATTTTCTGCGTGTACAGCATTATTTACTTTAGTGCTGTCCTGAGGAGTTACTTGTCCATAAAAATGCGCCGAAGCAGCAAACATTATGATGGGTAATAGTCTAAACTTCATTTTATCGAGTCTTTCTTTTCTTTAAATTTATTGGGCATTTATCTGTTCGCCAGTTAAGCCGTATCTTCTTTCTTTATTCTGATAATCAACAATACACTTGAAGAAGATATCTTTTGTGAAATCCGGCCACAGGACATCTAAAAATTGTAGTTCCGCATAGGCAATCTGCCAAAGAAGGAAGTTGCTTATTCTTATTTCCCCGCTGGTTCTGATCAGCAGGTCTACAGGAGGAAAGTCTTTTGTATAAAGGTAATTTTCGAATAGTTTTTCATCAATATTCTCAATATCAACTTTTCCTTCTTTCACATCGGAACTGATGTTTTTTACGGCATCTAATATTTCATTCTGTGAGCCGTAGCTTATTGCCAGCACTAAATTGCCTTTTGTGTTTTCTTTTGTAAGTTCTACCACACGTTCCAGCTGTTCTCTCACGAGAGAAGGAAGCTTTTCCAGGTTTCCTATAACATGCATTCTGAGTCCTTTGCTAAAGATCTCTTCGGCCTCCAGCAATAAGGTTTCCACCAGCAGATTCATCAGTGTACTTACTTCATCTGCGGGACGGCTCCAGTTTTCAGAAGAAAATGTATACAGTGTTAAATAAGGTATATCAATTTCATTACAGGCATTAATGGCATTTCTTACTGCATTAATGGCATTCTTGTGGCCGAAAGTTCTTTCTTCGCCACGTGTTTTTGCCCATCTTCCATTGCCATCCATAATGATGGCGACGTGTTTCGGTAAATTCTGAGAATTTATTTTATCTTTAATCAACGACATATTAGTTAATCACAGTAGCATGGAGGTCTTCCGAATGAATAGGTTAGCCCTAAACTAAAAGTATTCATCCAGTCCTTAGACCTTTCATCTCCTATATTTCTTTTGTTAATAAGTTCCTGCTCTCTTTCTTTAGAGACCGCATAATAGTTTCCTGACTGTAACAGTGAACCGCCTGTTGTGGGGTCCAAAATATCTGCATTAAAGCTGGACGTTACGTCTTTAGAAAGTATTTTGCTGTGATCAAGCTGATCCGTCAGCGTATATCTAAATGTAGCTTCTGCAAATATAGCCCAATTATGATTGAACTTATACTTTAAACCTACCCCAAAAGGGATATGCATTGTTACTTTTTTCCCTAATGAGTATTCCGGAGTTGATTTAAAATCCAGCTCATTAAGCGGAGCCTGAGCCACTCCGTCCGCATCTCTTCTAAAATCGTTTACAAGGGTAGCTTTAGGAGCATCAAACATCAAAGCACCAATACCACCGAAGATATAAGGGCTCACCATACTTACCTGTTCATTATTGACAGGGAAAAGGTTGTATTCGAACATTAAACTTGCCTCGTATACGTTATTTTTTCCGTATGAATTTCTATTCACTCTATATTCTTCTTTCGCAACTTTATCACTAAACTGGATCTGGTTGTATCCTAAGTCCAATCTAACGGTTTGATGCGGGTTAAAATTAAATCTGTATAATAAACCACCATAGAATGGGAAACCCCAATCTGACATTCTGTCTAAATCCAACGGCTTTTGTAAAATATAATTGGTCCTTCCTATGTCCCCAACAAGGTTACTCATTCCCAGACGAACTCCCAATTCGTTTCTTTGTGCTTTAACACTTACCACTCCAAGGAAGGCAAGAAAGCTAAACAATAATTTTTTATTCATAAAAGAATATGGATTTATGGTTATTTTAAAATTTAATTTTTGCAAATATAAAACATTTTTATATTAATGATATTCTTAATGTATAGTTAAAAATAAACAAAAAAACATAATTTGTTATAAAGTAAACGACAAAGTGCCAAAAATATTCTTTTTTCCTTAGATTACCAATACTGAATGTATAAAAAAACCCCCATTTGCTGAGGGTTTAAAACGCTATTTTTTATTAAATATTGTTTGGACCTTATTTCGTATTTTTATTAATAACGGCTCTTTATAATTTTTATCTTCATCAAAATAGCCGTAGCCATATCCGTAACCATAACCGTAACCATATCCATATCCCTGTTTCTTATTGTAGTCATTATATATAAGCCCTAAATGATTAATCTCTCCGTTATGGTATTTCTCAGTGATCATCTTCAGCATATATTTCTCGGTATATTCGTGACGGACTACATAAATATTGGCATCAGAATGTTTCATCAGCTCATAAGAGTCTGCTACTAAACCTACCGGCGGCGAATCGATGATAATGAAATCATATTTTTCTTTCAGCTCTTCCAAAAATCTGATATTCCTGTCGCTCATCAAAAGCTCTGAAGGGTTTGGAGGAATTGGTCCGGAAGTCGCCACATCCAGATTCGGAATTCTGGTTTTATTGATGATCTGTTCTATCTCCACTTCTCCAGTCAGGTAATTGGAGATACCATATTTATTATCAATTTTAAAATCTCCAAAGATCTTAGGTTTTCTAAGGTCCATCCCAAGCAGGATTGTTTTTTTATCACTTAACCCTATTACTGAAGCCAGGTTAATGGAAATGTATGTTTTTCCTTCTCCACCAATGGAAGAAGTCACCAAAATAGTTTTCCCTTTACCATCTTCTTTATTGTTTTCCATCAGGAATCTCATGCTGGCCCTAATTCCTCTGAATGCCTCTGATACTGATGATTTAGGCTGTTCCAAAACGGTAAGCATATTTTCGTTGCTGTTGTTCCCGATAACGCCAAGGAGCGGAATTCTTGTTGCACTCAACAGTTCTTTGATGTTTCGAATCTTGTTGTCCAGCACGGCTCCGATCAGAATGAATAGTAATGGCAGCATCAGTAAACCAAACATAATTGCCGATTTTATTGCTTTTACATTGGGTCCAATCGGAGACTGTCCCAAATTCTTTGCAGGATCTATTACTGTAATATCAGACTGGTTAGTCGCGACCTTCATCTGTGCATCATTCTGTCTGTTCAAAAGGCTGTTATAGGTTGCTTCAATCATATTGTAACCTCTTTCCGCATCCAGATATTTTCTTTCTTTTTCAGGATATGAAGTAAGATCAGAATTGGCTTCTGCTACCTGACGGTCTATCTTATTAATTTCATCATAATATTTCGTATAATAATTTCTCAAAGTACCTGATGAGCCCATTCTTGCTTCATTAATAAGCCGGTCTATTTCTTTCATAGGCTCAGAGTTTGGCTTATAGATGGTGGCCATTTCTCTTTTCTTCATATATAAAGCTTTGAGCTCTGTTACAGAAGCAGTAAAGAAACCATCTTCAAAACCTGCTGCATTGGTACTGATCATTTTATCAAAATCCCTGGCCTGCAGTGTATTTTTAATATTATTCAGTGAGCTGATTTTACTTACAATATCTGCTTTTCTGGCTTCAAGATCTTTTATTTTATCTAAAGATTTTTCATCTCTGTCTTTGATATTATAGAGCTTTTCAGAAGTTTTCAGGTAGTTCAGTACCGCTGCGCTTGAATCCAGTTTTTTACGGATACCATCTATATTGTTCTGAAGATAAAGGTCTGTATTCTTATTAACAATATTTTTGTCTGCCAGCCTTTTCTTCTGAAGTTCGGTTACAGATTTGTTTAAGAAATTCACAGTACTGTTAAGATTAAACCCTTTTTTGGTGATAATCATTATAGTACCAATTTCCTTATCAAATTCTACTCCAATTGTCGATACGATATCATTAACACTTTGATTCACAGAACCAAGCTTTACAATAATATTTTCAAATTTTATTTTAGGCTTGACTGTGTTTTTAAGCAGTCTAAATCTAAGATTTGGGGAATTATACCATTCGTTGATTTTTATGATCTTGTTGGCTGGTCTGTTATACCCATTTACGGATTGAAATCCTTCAGATTCATAACTATATAAATTGGTAGACTGCCCTTCTTCCGGAAGAATTACTTCATAAGAGTCTCCACCTTTTGGAATAAGGGTAATAGGATAATCAATCTGCTGAAGATGCTTTTTATCAACCTGCAGAAACACGGGAGAGTCTGTTTTATCAATATAGGTAGACTTGATCAATCCTTTGGTGGAATAATTCACAAAAAGATCAAGCTCTTTTACCAGAAACTCGTTGTGAGATCTTGATAATAGCATTTTTTTCAGATAAACTCCGTCCTGATTCCCATTCTGTCCCCAGATAAAGTTGATGGACTGGCTTGGGGTAAAATAGCTGGAGGTATTATTGGATATGCTCAGAGAAAGATCTGATGCATAAATATTCTGCGCATAATATTTGCTGTATACCCATGAAATAATGTAGCCGATAAACAGCATAAACACAAACCAATACCAGTTTTTGAGTATTCTTCTCAGAAAATGCTCAATGTCAAATAATGCAAACGATCCGTACTTTTCCTTCTGGGGCTCGCTCTTCCCTATTTGGGTGTCTTTGTCTGGAATCATGGTTAAAGGTTTTTAAGAAGCAGATAAATTGATAATGCTGTAGTAATCACCGATACCCCAGTTGTTAAAGTCTGTACAGGATCTTTTCCGAATCCGTTTAAACTTTTTCCTCTGGTATTCAGATAGATCTCGTCACCATTTTGTACGTAATAGTACGGAGAATTCATGATATCTTCGCGGGTAAGGTCTATTTTCGCTTTTTTTATTCCTTCAGGCAATTTTCTGTGGATAACGATATTGGTACGGTCAACAGTTCTGTTCAAACCTCCGTTAATAGCCAATGCTTCTGTAATAGTAAGCGTGTTTTTGTGCGCTACTTTTTCTCCGGAAAGACCTGTAGTTTCTACATCTCCCAGAATATAATAGGTGATTCCGTTTGTATTCAGCCTTACTTCAGCTTTTCCTTCCTGAAAGTTTTCATTCACTTTTTCCTGAAGCTCCTGAGTAATATCTTCCAATGTTCTTCCTTCGGCTTTAACGAATCCTATTCCGAATACATTAATATCACCTTTGGAATCTACCTTCAGTCCGTTAAAATAAAAGTTTATATTTCCACCAACTCCAGAACCGGAACCTCCGGTACCAAAACCTCCTACTGTAGAGTTATTGCCTCCTGCTCCTCCGGAAGAATTCAGAGATGAATAAAATTGTGCGGCATCTCCCTTGGGAGTGGTTACAATATTGAGGGTAAGAATGTCGTTCTTGGTAATTCTGTAAGTAGGAATATTGTAGGGAATAAGTCCTTCTTCATTAATCACCAGGCTTTCGCTTGGCTGCATATACCTTACATCTTTTTTCGTGATGCAGGATGTAATAAAAAAGGGCAATAATAAAAATAAATATTTCAAGTTCTTCATCATATTGGGATGTTATTTGCAAAAGTAAAAATTAAATTCTTATTTTCTTATTATTTCGTAAATGATAGATAAGATCTGGTAAATAAGCTCCAAAAAAGCCTAATAAAACAATGATCAAAAGAAGGAAATTTACATTGATATGTCTTAAATAATAGGCTACAGCTACAATCATCAGATAATAGACAATGATATAAAATGTGGAGCGCCTATGGGTAAGGTCCAGTTTCAGGAGCTTGTGATGAATATGGTTTTTATCTGCATCAAAAGGTGACTTTTTATTGCACAGTCTTACAATAATTACATTTAAGGTATCCACGATCGGCAGAATAAGAATAGCAACAGCCACTGCCGGTGCAGACTGCAGGTGATATCTCGGCACGTTGGGAAGCTCTCTGTCTATGAAAATATCAATAAAACAGATCGAGGTAAATGCCAAAAGGAAACCGAGAAGCATAGATCCCGTATCTCCCATAAATATTTTATTGGTCCTGTAATTAGATAAATTATAATATAGAAATGCCAGCACAGTACCTATAATGACAACTGATAGGACAACCAAAGGGAAATTATATTCTCCCAACCTGTAATAGCTTATTCCGAAAAGAGCGCTGCAGATCACAGAATAGCCTCCGGCAAGTCCGTCTATTCCGTCAATAAGATTGAAGGCATTGATGAGGATAATAAAAGTAATGATACTGAACAGTACACTTATGAAATAGCTCATTTCATAAATTCCAAATATTCCGAACAGACTTCTGATTCTAATATCAGATCCTATTACAGCCAATGCAGAAACCATAATCTGAGCCACAAGCTTCTTATAAGCTCTCATTACGACAATATCGTCCATCACTCCTATATACAGAAGGATAATTAACGAAGCAAATAAAAATTTGTAAAGATCGAAAAGCTCATACGCAAAGATGGATGCGCAGATTCCGATTGAGTAAAAAATGGCAATCCCGCCAAGATTGGGGATTTTTCTGAGATGCGAACTTCTTATACCCGGCTCATCCATAAGATTCTTTCTCCTGGAGATCTTAATGATGGTAGGAATAGAGAAAAAGGTAATTAAAAAAGAGAATAGAAAACCCAACCCTATTTTCACGTAAAAAATAGAAATTCCTGATTCGCTTAAGAACAATTCAAAATTCTTCATTTTTTTTTATCAAGCACATCATCAATATCTCTAATAAAACTCACCCAACCACCCACGCAAGGCGGTATATTTCAATGTTTTATATAATTAATGAAATAATTGTACTTATCATTTGTGTTATAACAATTTTCTTATCAGTTTCTTTTGCCCTGCAAAAAATAACAAATAAAATATCTTTTTTTTCAACGGCAAAGATAAAAGATAATTCTTACCAAAACGATTATAGTTTAATATATCTCGAATTTTTATTTTCCTTTCTTGCATAAAAACCGCCAGTTCACCGTTCATTTTGTAAAATGTTTCGTTGTCTTTTACAAAAGCGAGATAAGCTAAAAAAGAATATACCCCTTCGAAAATCTGAAAGTTTTTAAGCTCTTTTCTTTTGTGGGCATATCCGGATTTCTCAAATACCTGCTCCACATCTTTTACGGCTTTCAGGATATCAAGTCCTTTTTCTGTATGGGTTTTTGTAATAGAATCCGTACGCTCCAGATATTGATAATGAAAATTCTGCGTCTGAGCCAGAGTTTTGCATTCCAGAAGCAGCTGGGGTACCAGTTGAATATCCTCAAAGTGGATTCCTTTTTTAAATCTTTTTTGGTCAAAAAGCTCTTTTTTAAACAGTTTATTGCAGGCAAAATAACTCAGATCTGAAAAAACAGAAAAATGATCTCCCAAATTTATTTTTTCAGACATATTGGGAATCTGCGTCAGTTTCTGGGTTACTTTTCCATTCTGATCTACTTTCTGAATGTTGCAGATAACCATTTTAGCCTGATGCTTTTCTGCCAGCTGCAGCATTTCTTCAAACATGGTTTCCATCACATAATCATCACTGTCTACAAAACCTATAAATTCTCCAGAAGCTCTTTCAATACCAAAGTTTCTGGCATCACTCAAACCTCCGTTTTCTTTGGTGAAAGCTTTTATTTTATCCGGAAAATTACGGGCGTATTCTTCAATGACAACTTCTGAGCGGTCTTTACTGCCATCATTGATGACCAAAATCTCAATATCCTGAAGAGTCTGGCCAACGAGAGAATCCAGGCATTTTGCCAGGTAATTTTCTACGTTATATACAGGAACTATAATTGAAACCTTCATTTTGTGCTTTCTAAATTAACAATTCCTTTCGCTAAAAACTCACTGAACTTCTGGTAACCCTGCTTATTTAAATGAAGCGGATCTGCATACAGATTTCTGTCTTTATCATAATCAGAACTTACTTCATCAAAATTTAAATTAATCACTTTTTTATCCAGTTGGTCACGCTTTAATTCTTTCAGCAGAGCATTCCTATAATCCGGGATCTTAAATTGGTCACCATCATTCAAAACCAGTTCAACACTTCTGTTACTGAGACTGCTCACTATATTTTTATTTTTAAAATTTTCTTCGACTCCAAATTCCGGGAGGGAAACAACAACCGGCTGAATGTTATAATGCAGAAGCGTTTTAATGACCCTCACCATATGATGGGTATAAAACTCAGGTCCCATGCAGGTTGCCGCATCATTGACCCCGGCAATTACGATGCAGTAATCCGGTTTTTTCTCAATCACTTTTCTGGAAGAAAATTCTTCGTTATCATCTTTAAAAAGGTTTTCGTAGATCTTTCTGGTTTTAGCCCCGGGGTTTCCTGATGAGTAAATTTCTGAATGCAGTCCTTTATCCAACAGCTTTTTCTGTAAAAGTGAATCCAGGTTCTGCCTTACTACCCAGCTGTCACCAATAATACCGATCTGCAGTCCGTTTTCAGGTTTTGTATTGGAAGAAAAATAATTTTCCTCGCCTGCATAAGCATATTTATTCCAGAAATAAATGAAGCTGGCGAGCGCGGTTACGAGAATAATACTTAAAACTAATTTTTTTTTCATCTTTAATGTGCCATTAAAAAGTCAGCCTGGGATTAAGCGTTCCTCTTTTTGCTTCTTCAAAGTCTTTTTTAGAGCATGGAATACAGTTTTCTATATTTTCATCGTCTCCGAAATACCATAGATTACTGAAAGTATCCCGCTTGAAAGCATATTGGTTATCATCAATTAAAACATAAAACAGTTCATAGTGCCTTTCTTTGGGATGGGACCTCTGAATATTGATCCCTTCAATGAGATACCAGATCATCTGTGCCAGAAGCTGGTGGTTCAGCTGACTTTCAGAATAGATGTTGTAATTGAAAATTCCTACAGATTTTAAATTCTCACTCAAACCTATTTCTTTCATGTAGGCGCATATCTCTCTACGGTTCAATCCGTTGACCTGAGGATTCATAGAAAACGGTTCACTGAAGCTTTCAACAGCATCGCAGTTTAAGGTCACCAGATCTGTTTTTCTGAAAAAAGGTTCTGTTTTTTCGGTAGAATTCATCATTTCGGCAAGGCGGATGATATCAAACTCCACGTCTTTGATGAGTCTTACTGAATCTGCCTCGTTCAGATGTTTCTGATACCCCAGATGATGGTAATTTTTGATGGAGAAATTCTTGGAACCTAAAATTTTTCCCAAAAAGGTATGTTCATTAATTGTTTCACCCTGCTGCAGGGAAATAATATTACTGATCTGGGTATAGTTTATGTTTTTCTTGTGAAAATTCAATGTCGAAAAGAGTGAGAAAGCAAAATCATTAGACCCTCCGATAATCACCGGAAGAGCTCTTTTGTAATGGCATGCCGACAAAACCTCCTGCAGAATATAATGGGAATCCTGAACGGACTTTCCGGAAACCAGATCTCCAAGATCTACAACAGGAACTTCAAAATCCAGCTGTGAAAGTTTATAAAACTCCTTTCTTACTGCTGTAAAATCCTGTACTTCTGCATCACCGCCCGCTCCTCTGTAATCTGAAAGAAAGAGAAGAACAATGCTGTCTTCTTTTATATTTTTTGTGATCCTGCTGCCGATCTGCCAGCTTTCTGCTTTGAAATTTCTTGGTGAAATAATAAAATCTTCAAAATCCATATTTTAATCTGAAAACTTGGGAATAGGTTAATTGACTCATTTCTTTACCGAACAAACATACAAAAAAACCGGAGCAAGTTCATATGCCGTGGCCATTTTTATTGATAAAAAAAGCCGTCAACACATATTGTTAACGGCTTTGTATAATTATTTTAATATTACTTTTTTTTAGCGGCTGTCTTTTTTACTGCAGTTGCTTTCTTGGCTGCAGGTTTTTTTGCGGCCGGTTTCTTTTTCTCTGCAAAAGCGTTTTTATCCTGGTCTGTGATCCATTTTTTAACCTCATCCAGAGGCACATCCTTCAGCTCTTCAGCCTCATATTTTGTATCGTCTTTCTTCTTAGGAATCTTGAACATCGCTTTTCCGAATTTAACGAATGGCCCCCATCTTCCGTTTTCAATAGAGATTTTTTCTTTTTCCCACTGCTGGATGTAACGGTTGGCTTCTTTTTCCAACTTGGCATCAATCAGTTCGTTGATGTCACTTTGTGAAAGATTGTCGAAATTATATTTCTTCGGAACATTCACAAAAATATCTTTGTATTTGATAAACGGACCAAATCTTCCTGTTCCTTTGGTTACCGGATCTCCTTTATAGGTAGCAATCGGAGCATCAGCTTTTTTCTTTTCGTTGATGATCTCTTCTGCACGCGCCTGGCTTACAGAAAGAGGATCTTCTCCTTTCGGAATACTGATAAATGTTTCACCCCACTTCACATAAGGCCCAAACCTTCCGACTCCTACGGAAACAGCCTGACCTTCAAATTCATTAAGCTCAAATGGTAATTTGAAAAGTTCCAGCGCTTCAGCCAAAGAAATGGTTGCAATATTCTGTCCGGTCATCAATGAAGCGAAGATTGGCTTTTCTTCATCCTCCGTTTCACCGATCTGGATCATCGCTCCGAACCTTCCGATTCTTGCATGAACATTTTTACCGGTCTTGGGATCTACTCCAAGAAGCCTGTCACCATTAGCTCTGTCTGCATTTTCTTCTACATCTTCAATTCTCGGGTGGAATTTTGAGTAGAAATTGGTCATCATTTCTTTCCACTTCTGATCTCCGTTGGCAATTTCGTCAAAGCTTTCCTCTACTCTTGCTGTAAATCCATAGTCCAGAATTTCCTTGAAATTATCGGTCAGGAAATCATTAACCACCTCACCGATATCTGTAGGTATAAATTTATTTTTGTCGCCCCCGAATTTTTCTTCAAGAACTTCTTTTTTAATCTTATCTTTTGTAAGAGACATTCTCATCACTTCACGGGTCTGAGGATCTATCTCTCTTTTATCTACATATTCTCTGTTCTGAATCGTTTGAATCGTTGGTGCATAAGTAGACGGACGTCCGATTCCCAGTTCTTCCAGTTTTTTCACCAGCCCGGCTTCCGTATATCTTGCGCTCGGTCTTGTGAATTTTTCTGAAGCTGTGATCTTTTTATAGTCTAAGATTTCACCAACACTTACCTTAGGAAGTAGTTTTTCATTGTTTTCTTCATCATCTTCTTCTGCCTTTACAATTCCGTAAGCTTTTAGGAAACCATCAAAAATGATCACTTCACCCTGGGCTTCAAAATGTTGGGGCAGTGATGCATTCCCTATTTCAATCACGGTCTTCTCAATTTTAGCGTTAGCCATTTGGGAAGCCAGTGTTCTTCTGTATATTAATTGGTATAATCTGTTTAACTGGGCATCACCGATACTTTTCACAGCAAAATCGGTAGGACGGATCGCTTCGTGAGCTTCCTGTGCAGATGCTGATTTTGTGGTGTAATTTCTTGGTGAAGAATATTCTGCTCCATATTCTGAAGTAATCTGCTTTTTCGCACCTTCAATCGCTTCCTGGGAAAGATTCACGGAGTCGGTTCTCATATAGGTAATGTATCCTTCTTCATACAGTCTCTGTGCAAGACGCATGGTATTGGTTACGTTATATCCTAATCTTGAAGAGGCTTCCTGCTGCAGGGTGGAAGTCGTAAATGGTGCAGATGCAGTACGTGTTCCCGGCTTTGTTTCAACATTCAGGACTTTAAATTCTGTCGTTTTTGCTTTTTCAAGGAATTTCTCTGCGTCTTCTTCTTTTTCGAAGTCTTTTTTAAGCTTGGCAGCAATTTCCTGTTCAGCTTTATTTAAGAAGATCCCGTCCAGCTTGAAGCTTGCTTTCGGAACAAATTCACGGATTTCTTTTTCTCTTTCTACAATTAATCTTACGGCCACAGACTGCACTCTTCCTGCAGAAAGACCCGGTTTTACTTTTTTCCAGAGAACCGGAGACATTTCAAAACCTACGATCCTGTCTAAAACTCTTCTTGCCTGCTGAGCATTGACAAGATTCTGGTCAATATCTCTTGGATTTTCAATAGCTTTTAGAATGGCATTTTTAGTAATCTCGTGGAAAACAATTCTTTTTCTGTTTTCGGGTTTCAGTTTCAGTTCGTCTGCCAGGTGCCATGCAATAGCTTCTCCCTCACGGTCTTCATCGGAAGCCAGCCATACCATTTCGGCTTTCTTTACAGCGGCCTTTAATTCTGTTACCAGTTTCTTTTTGTCAGCCGAAACTTCATAATCAGGACTGAAGGTGGCAAGGTCTATTCCCATTCCTTTTTTTGGAAGGTCACGGATGTGTCCGAAACTTGATTTTACCTCAAAATCCTTCCCCAAATATTTCTGAATAGTTTTTGCTTTTGCCGGTGACTCTACGATTACTAAATTTTTCGACATTCTAAAAAATTTTTTTGCAAAAGTAAAGCTTTTTTATTATATACATTTTGTTAAAACAGTTTAATTTAATATTTAGATGTGTTTAACATGCGTTCCTGAGGGCATTTTTAAAGACATCAAGTCCTTTAAGGTGTACTGTTTAGCTTAAAATTCAGCACCTTTAAAATAGATGATATAGAATTTTTCATCAGTTATGATAGATGCAAGCACATGCATGTCATAAAAAAGCAGAACAGGAAATGCTGTTCTGCTCTGTTACTGCTTTTTTAGTTTTACTGTTTAATAATTTTCACAATTTCTTCAGCATTGTTAATTCTTACCAAATATACTCCCGAACTGAGGGTTGACAAATCTGTTTTCCCGTTTTCAAACTTGCCGGATTTTACCAGCTGTCCTGAAATATTATAGATCTGGTAGTAGTAACCTGTTTTTTCCGAAGCATTAATATACAGAACATCTTTTACCGGATTAGGAAATAACGATATCTTTTTTTGACTTACTTTTTCTTTTACCTCGGCAATGCTTAAGACAGCTGCTTCTTTTGCTGAAGCGAGAGCTGTAACCTGTAATCCCGGAATAGGGCCGGCCTCATTTCCCTGAGCATCATACTTTATTCTAACACACCGGCAGCTTGTCCCTAAATACGGGTCGTTATTATCATTAAATGCAATAAACCGGTTGGCAGTAGAAGCTGCATCAAATAAAACATTGACTGCTCTTCCCAGATAGTTGGCAGCCAAAGCTCCTGTCCATACGCCTGGATACTGAAAATTGACTGTATTAAATGTCCCTTGCGGAGACTGATTAGCCAGAACACTTCTGTATCCGCGTGAACCTGAATCCGGGAAATTACCAAGTATATAGGATGGACCGATAAACATATACCCTATGGTAGAAGTTGTGGAAGGATTTCTTACTCTATATCCGGCATAGTCTGTACTGACACTATAAAAAGTGGCTACTTTTTTATCTTTTTTATACCATGGCGACTGTCCGAAATCCTGATTAGAAATCAATGCAACATTGGTAAGGTCTGGGATTCTCCAACCTTCCGGGCAAGGGTCGAAAGGTGATTTTTTGCCTCCTCTGCCCCATCTGTCAGCAGCAAGATTCGGCTCATTGGAAAGCCAGTCTGTTCCATTGGTATAATTAGGCATTGCACTGTTGTAAGGTGCAAAAGAGCTTGGAATCATGTATACCAAAGGATTCCTTACAGAGTAAGACAGTACTTTTGCAATTTTCTCTGCCGGTTTATCCGTACTCTGAACACTTGAAGCGGCATAGGTATTATAAGGAACTATATAGTTTCCTGACATATTATTATATGCAGCATAAGTCAGTGTAGTATAAGCCACTGTTCCGCTACCTGATGCTGTTCCTAAAAACACATTGAAAGAAGCTCTGTTATCTGCATACTGAAAAGTAGGAATCGGATCTTTTCTTCCCCACTGATAATGTAGTCCTGTAGAAACTCTTATTTTTGCAAGCTCCGCGGCAGTTGGTGTCATGGCGTTAGCAACTATCGGAAATGCATCTATTGCCCCCAGGTTCCTGTCCATAAATTCTGTCCGGAGCACAACGTCCGCTTTATTTACATAATTAACATAATTGACAGCCTCAGCCATAGGAAGTTCTGTCCTGTAATTATAAGATCCCAGAGCAGAATCTGTTATCCAGATATGCCAGCTCCAATATACCGGGGAAGAAATACTTCCGTTATGCAGTGTTACTACAGCATTTCCACTTTGGTTCGGGTTAATCACCACCGAAATCTTTGAGTCACTGAGACTTTGAAGTGAAGTTGGGAAAGGATTAACGACCGACACCTTATTAATCAGAGCTGTGTTAGTCGTCCAAAGCACATTTACTTTTAAATTATTAAAATTAGGAGAATCCAATATTTCCTGATTATTCAGAAGCTGGCTTTGCACTGAAAAGGCTTTACTCACCGGAATTTCTACAGTAAAAGAATTTGAGCTTTTAACAGCCTGATATGTATTTGGATTATTGAGTCCCTCTGTGTATTCTGTTTTCGGCGCCAGATATTCAGAAGGAAAATTATAATCATCTACGATATAGAGAGGATCTTTGATGCATCGGCATCCATTGGCTTCAGAAGTATACATTCCTGACATAGGCATATAAAAATATCTTCCTTTAATATTGGGATAATTGGGATCTGGTATATCAGGCTGATCTTTATCAGGAATCATAAAAAGCCCTCTGGTAATGACAGCCGGTGAAGTATCAAAGTGTCTGGCCATTGTTGCGGTCCATAAGGCAACATGATGCTGGTCGGTATACTGCCCGAGGTGGGCATTCCTGATCAGCTGTCCTGTTCCGGGGAAGATCCCCATATTATTTCCACCTGCATTGGAGAGGTCAAAGCCTAAATTAGGATAGACCTTAAAACCTGTCATGAATGACGGAACTCCAGTATCTGTAGGCTTGATGATCTGGTGCTTATTTGTTTCGAAAACATTTTTAGCCATATTGGTCCTGACTCCGAAAGGGGAAAAATCCAGTCTGATATCATCTATATAAGATTGTGACCCTAAATTTGCTACCAGCATTGAGGGCATTCTCCATCCGTTGGGGCATGGATCATAAGGAGATTTATCCCAGTATGGCTTTGCACTGGTATTGCTGTTATATCCTGTGCCGATCAAACCACGGGAGTTATCAGACCAAAGATTAAGCTCTGAAAGCCTGCTATCCGGAATTCCGGCAGCACGTCCAAACCAGTTAACCGGAAGACTGGGGTTGTTATTATAATAAGCCTGCCCGCTGTTGTCGTCTTTGTTGACATAGATGAGACTTAATGGATTTTTCACAGAAAGCCTGATATTATTGGTCACCTCTGCATTGGCAAGCGGAACATATTTCGTGAGGTTATCAATATTTAAAGCACCGGTAAAGTTTTTCGCGCCCCTGTGCCTTATCCTTCCTATGGAGCCTGACACTTCATAAAAGTCGTTCCCTCTTGTTACCAAAGGCGGGATGGGATCTTTCCTTCCCCACTGGTAGAGCAGTCCCATGCTTCTGTTCCAGTCTGATGAAGTAATAGAGCTGCTTAAAGCTCCGAGATTACGGTCCATCCATCCCCAATCGGAATCGGGAATTGGCTCAACCGTTCCATCCTGTCTGGCTCTTGTAATATTATCAAAGCTTTTGTAATTTGATCCGTTTGTAGGATCATCGGTTACCCAAATATGCCAGCTCCAGTAGATTTCGCCATTTACCTTGAAGGCAACGACAGCATTTCCTTTTTTTGCTTTGTTGACGGGAACTTTTATTTTGGCGTTTTCATCGGAACCTAAAATTTCCAGTGCGTATCTCTCCCCTGATTTTATCAGTCCATGGGTATCTTCCCACAATACTTCCGCTGTCAGGTTACCGGAAGGGATTCCTTCACCTTTAATGTATCCATCCCCCTGCCACATTGCATAAGCTTTTCTTACCGGAATCAGCAGGCCTTCGCTGTTTTGGCTGGGTTCAAAAATATAACTATTGGGAGCTTTTGTCCAGTCCGGAATTACTGCCCTCCTGTCAGCAGGCTTCGTCAAAGTATCTTTTGCAGATACTGATCTTTCTTTTAATTCATACGGAGGACTTTCTTTTAATCCTCTACTATTCTTGGAATAGGTACAAATCGACACTAAGCAAAAAATTGCCGCAAAATTTTTAACTAAATTTTTCATATCCTTAGACTTGTGTGCTATTAGAGGAGATACAACTTTTAAGCCTTTATCAACAATAAACAATTAATAATATAAATAACAAACCTATACATCAATTAAATTGATAATAAATCACCAATAAGAGATTATAAATACGAAAACAGCACTTTAGAATACAAAAGTAATTTTTTCCCAATAATAAATTTTATGAGGGTAATCATCGTTTTTGAGAAGAGAGGGAATATGAAAAAAAAGACAGCCTCACAGCTGTCTTTATAAAATATAATCAATACAATAAATCTAAGGAAGAATGTGGTTCTTATAAAGCTCAATAGTAAATCTGCCCACTTTAATATTTAAGAAGGAGGAGAAAACAACAAAGTTAAAAATAACAAGTGCAATGATAAAAGCGTAAATCATTTTTTTCACACCACTTGAGACCACATACATGGTATTGGGGATCAACACATAAGAAAATCCAATAAACGCCCCTACAAGTCTGGATGAGAATACGGGATTGTTTCTGAAAATAAAATAAAAACATATTCCCACAACGGCATAGCTTCTATGGTATTCATAATATGGATACAGCTCTTTCATCTTGGTGTCAAATGCAAAAAGAAAGAATGTGAGAATCATCATCATAGCTTCGGGAATTCCAAAACCTCCATTCAGCCTTTCTGAATATTCATCCATATATCCATTTAATCCATTCACCAGAATATTATCTGAGGCCATACTGTCTAAAAAACTCCCAAATACCCTATATATCTCAAATGGCGAAAGAAATATGGAAATGATGATCAGAACCAGCATGACAGTTTTACTTAATGGGATACGGGCGAGCCAGTACATCGGAAGAAACAGGTAACAAACAGTATGTATACCTGAACCCAGAAATATAAAAAAGAGGTAATGCCATAACTTCCGTTCTTTAATATACCGTACGGCAAAATAAACAATGAACGTCCCCAGATTCTGCCTGATCTGTCCGCTTTCCCCAACAAAAAAGTAAGGAATAAACATGAACAGGGTAAATGTAAAGGGGTAAAAAGTATTATCCTCCGTATATTCTATTTTGAAAAAAACAGCACAGATAGCGATAACGAGGGTAAGCATATAAAAGGGTGCATTAAAGACATTCAGCAATATCTTATTAATGAGCGTATACAGCCACTCCACTTCCAGATGCTCAGAACCTTCCATATGGAGCATTTTCATAAAAATACTGTAATAGCTCTTTACATCAGAATAGATATAAATTGCTTTATAACTTCCGTAATCCGGGCCTACATTATTCCTGAAACCTGCCAGTAAAATAAGATAGATCCCCAAAAACCAAAACCACTTTTTTTCTACTCTTTTTCCGAAAACTTCCTGTACACTAAAGAAAAGCATGTATGCAATCGCAACAATGAAATATGGATGTAATAAACTCATGCTAATCTAATGTTTTTTGTAACCAGTGCAGTACACACAAAGAAGATGCAAACCTGTAACAAGATAATGCAGACGGCAGAAAAGGGAATGCTCGTCAATAGCAATCCGTTTATTTTTTCATCATTTTTTTTCAACATATCTAAAACAGATTCTTATTTCTTTAGTAATAATATTGGTTTAAAATATATTTTAAGAGGGAACTTCTGCAAAAGTAGAATATTTTTTTATTCTGCCTAGAATATTTTGTTGATTTTCAGACAAACTTATAGCCGAAATGTTTTGAACTAATATTGAAAAAATTAAATTTGCAGACTTGATTTCATAATGTAATGCATCGTTTCTTTATATTTTTATATTATCTGATATCTAAAAACAGGCTTCTTTCAGCAATTCTCGCTTTAGGAATCGCTGTATTATGCGGTTTTTTTGCTTCAAAAATTAATTTTGAAGAAGATATCAACCAGATAATTCCTAAAAATGAAAAGTCGGATCTTACAGCCAAAGTTCTTAAACAACTTAATTTTTCAGACAAGATCATTGTAATCATAGAGAACAAATCCAGGGAAGACAACTTTCAGCTTTCTGAAACGGCCGATAGTTTTCTGCAAAAGATTGAACCTTTGAAAAAATATATAGGCTCTGTGCAGGGAAAGGTGAACGACAGCGAAATCTCGGAAACATTTGATTTTGTCAATCAGAACCTGCCTCTTTTCCTTGATGAAAATGATTACAGGGAAATTGAGCGGAAACTTCAAAAAGACAGTATTTCAAAACAGGTAGAGAATAATTATGTCTCTTTGGTTTCCCCGACAAGTCTTGTGACAAAGGAATTCATAAAAAAAGATCCTTTGGGAATCACCTATTTAGGAATCAAAAAACTGAATGCTTTAAACATCAGCAAGGATTTTAAACTTGAAGACAATTATGTAGTCACGAAAGACGGGAAAAACCTTTTGCTTTTTATTGATCCTAAAAATAAAAGCAATGATACCAAAAGCAACGAAGCTTTCATCAACCAGCTCAATACGATAAAAGACAGCGTTAATAAACAGTTTAAAGGAAAAACAGAGCTCAGCTATTTCGGTTCTCCGGTAATTGCAGTAGCGAATGCCCAGCAGATCAAAAAAGACATTCAGAATACAGTCATGATTTCTATGACCGTGCTTCTGGTTCTGCTGATCTATTATTTCAGGAATTTTTTCACCCCTATCATTGTATTTCTACCGACTGTATTTTCGGTATTGCTAGCCCTGCTGATTCTTTATTTTATAAAAGACAGGATCTCAGCCATTTCCCTGAGTGTGGGAGCCATTCTTATCGGAATCACCATAGATTATGCCCTCCATATTCTTACCCATTACAAGCACAACAATAATATAGAAGAGCTGTACAAAGAGATCACTCAACCGATTATACTGAGCAGCGCCACGACTGCTGTTTCTTTTTTATGCCTGGTATTTGTACGTTCTGAAGCTCTGAAAGATCTCGGCCTCTTTGCAGCGATTACGGTTGTTTTCTCTTCCGTTACCGCACTGATCATCGTCCCTCAGCTTTACAAGCCTAAACAGAAAGGTAAACACAACGCTAATTTTATCGACAGGATCGGCTCTTATCCTTATGAAAAAAACAAACCTCTGATCATAGGCTGTTCTATCATTATTATTGCCTGCCTGTTCGGTTTCAGACATGTACAATTCAATGAGGATATTGGTGACCTGAATTATATTCCGAAAGAATTAAAAATAAGTGAGGCCAAACTTCAGAAACTTTCTGATATTACTTCAAAATCCATTTACACCATTTCTTATGGGGACTCGGAGCAAGAGGCACTGGCAAGAAACTCAAGGCTGAGCCACTTTCTTGAGAAGGAAAAAAAGGAAGGAAAGATCCTGAGTTACAACTCACTTGGAAATGTTGTGCTTTCTGAAAAAGATCAGAAACAAAGGATAGAAGTATGGAATACATTCTGGAATGGAGACAAAAAGAACCGCACTGTTGCTGAACTGGTGAACAGTGGGAATCAATTTGGATTCAACAGCAATGCTTTTGACAATTTCAATGAAATTTTAAATAAAAATTATTCCGTATTAAGCCTAAAGGATTATGAGAAAGTAAAAGCACTGCAGATCTCGGAATTCCTGAGCAATGAAAACGGATTTTACACCGTCTCCAATGTGGTAAAGGTAGATGAAAAGAAAAGAGACGCCTTCATAAAAGATGTTGAAAAGAACCATGATGCTCTTGCCATTGACCGCCAGCAAATGAACGAGAACTTTTTGGGACTGCTGAAAAGAGACTTCAGTACACTGATCAATTATTCTCTTCTGGCTATTATCCTTACCATTGTTGTTTTCTTCAGAAACTTTGAGCTTACTGTTCTCACTATGTTTCCTATTGTATTGACCGGAATCGTAACAGCGGGAATCCTGTATTTCTTAGGATTGGAATTAAATATTTTCAGTACGGTAGTCTGTACATTGGTTTTTGGTGTAGGGGATGACTTCAGTATTTTTCTGACGAAAGCCATGCAGAAAGAGCACACTACAGGAAAAAATGAGCTTCCGACTTACAGAACTTCTATTATGCTAGCCGTTTTCACAACCATTCTGTCAATCGGTTCTTTGATCTTTGCAAAGCATCCTGCATTACACTCCTTGGCTTTGGTCGCTCTTATCGGGATGTTCTCCGTGATCATCATTACCTCAATACTGTTTCCTTTCTGGTTCAGATTAGTGATCACAAACAGAGCAAAAAAAGGACTTTCCCCTATTACTTTCAGACTGTTTTTAAGATGCATCATATCATTCTTTTATTACGGTTTGGGAGGATTTGTTTTTTCACTGATCGGAAGTGTATTTATCAAAAGATCAAAAGGAAGAACTTTAGATCTCATTAAATTAATTTTAGCTAAATTTTTAACATCTGTACTGCACATCAGTCCGTTTGTAAAGAAAAGAGTAATAAAAAATCCGGCGGAAGATTTCAGCAGACCGGCCGTTATCATTGCCAACCATACTTCTTTCCTGGATACGCTGGCCATTGCCATGGCAACCCATAAAATCATCTATCTGGTCAATGACTGGGTATATGACTCTCCTGTTTTCGGAAGGTTAGTAAGAGCTCTCGGCTTTTATCCGGTTTCCCAGGGAATAGAGAACGGAATGGAAAAACTGAAAGAAAAAATTGACCAGGGGTATTCGCTGGTTGTCTTTCCTGAAGCAGAACGATCTTATACGAACGATGTAAAAAGATTCCATAAAGGAGCGTTTTATCTTGCAGAACAGTTCGGGCTGGATATTCTCCCGTTATATATTCACGGAAATTCCGAGGTCCTGCCGAAAGGAGACTTCATTATCTACGACGGAAGCATTACCGTAAAAGTCGGAGAGAGAATCAGCAAAGACGATCTGAATTTCGGGAAAAACTATTCTGAAAGAACGAAAAAAATCAATGCGTACTTCAGACAGGAATTTGCAAAACTGCGAGATGAGCTGGAAGACGAAAATTATTTCAGGAAAAAGTTATTCTTAAGCTATCTCTACAAAGACAGTGAAGTGGTAAAAGAAGTAAAAGATGATTTTAACGCCAACAAATCTGTTTATCTTGAACTGAACAAACACATCCCGAAAGATGCATCTATCCTGCATATTGCAGATGATTTCGGACAAAAAGATATCCTGCTTACCCTTTATCAGGCAGAAAGAAGAATTTTCTCGTTCATTGACAATGAGGAAAGAAGACAAATAGCAGCACAGACGTATTTGGTTAAAAGAAGAAAGTTGAATTATATTAATGATTTTTCGGAAATCAATAAAAATATTGATGTCCTTCTGATTTCAGATAACAATTTTGATATCAGTACACTGAAGGAGCTTCCCGGAACTGTTATATTCCTGAACACCGTATCTAAAGAGCTAAGCCATCCAGATTATTTACAGGAATTTAATTCACAGGCAATTAAAATATTCAAAAAACACTAAATAAATATGAAAAGCATATTTTTGTAACCGCTAAAGAATATTAATGAAAAAAAACATACTCATCATTTATTATTCGCAAACCGGCCAGCTGGAGGATATTGTGAAGAATATGGCCCAACCTTTTGAAGCCAAAAAGGAGGAATATGACGTTACCTATTATAATATTCAGCTGAAGGAAGATTTCCCTTTCCCTTGGCCGGGTGACGTTTTCTTCAATACTTTTCCGGAGTCATATCTTCAGATCCCCAAAGAGATCTTCCCGCCTTCTGAGGAAATCCTGAATAAGAAGTACGACCTTATTTTATTCGGATATCAGGTATGGTATCTTACGCCATCTATCCCTGTCATTTCATTCTTAAAGAGTGGTTTTGCAGAGAAGATCCTGAAAGACACAGATGTGGTTACGATTTCAGGAACCAGAAATATGTGGATGCTTTCCCAGGAAAAGCTTAAAGTATATTTAAGAGACCTTGGAGCAAGACTGGTAGGAAATATTGCTTTGGTAGACAGGCATGACAATTATACGAGTGTACTGACGATCTTACGCTGGCTGACTACAGGACAGAAAGAAAAATCGGGAATCCTTCCTGCTGCAGGGATCTCGAATGAGGAAATTTCGGGCTCTGTAAAGTACGGAAACATTATAGAAAAGCATTTCAGCAATGGAAACTTGTCCGGTCTTCAGCCTGATCTGGTACAGAACGGTGCTGTAGAGATCCGTCCTTTTTTGGTAAGAGTAGAAAAAGTAGGCAACAAGATCTTCACCATATGGTCCAACCTTATTATTAAGAAAAAAGAGAAACGTCCATTGCTGATAAAATTCTTTAAGGTATATTTGATGGCGGCGATATGGATTATTTCGCCTGTCGTCTTAGTTTTGCACCTACTGACAACCCCTATATTTTGGTCTAAAAGACAAAAACAAAAAACATATTTACAAGGAATTAATTTAAAATAGAATGTACGACGTATTTATAACAAAAGCATCAACATACTTACCTAATAACCCGGTATCAAATGATGAAATGGAGACTTATCTTGGTCTGATAAACGGCGCTCCCTCTAAAGCAAAATCATTGATTTTAAGAAATAACAAGATCACAACCAGATACTATGCTTTGGACAAAGAAGGGAATCCTACCCATACCAATGCACAGATTACAGCAAAAGCTGTTGAAGGACTATTCGATGGAAATTTCCAAAAGAAAGACATGAAACTGCTGTCTGTTGGAACTACTTCTCCGGACCAAATGCAGCCTTCACATGCTTCTATGGTTCATGGCGAGCTGAATATTGGAAAATCTATTGAAATTAATACCGCTACAGGACTCTGTAACTCGGGAATGAATGCCCTGAACTACGGATTCCTTTCTGTAAAGGCCGGCGTACAGGAAAATGCGGTCTGTGCAGGTTCAGAAAGAATGTCTGCATGGATGACCGCAGATAAATTCAATCACGAAGCAGAAAACTTAAAACTTCTGGAAGAAAGACCTATCGTCGCCTTCAAGAGAGAATTCCTGAGATGGATGCTTTCTGATGGTGCCGGGGCATTCCTTCTTGAAAATAAGCCCAGAGAAAACGGAATCAATTTAAAAATAGAATTTATTGATTTTTATTCTTACGCCCACGAAATTGAAGCCTGTATGTATGCAGGATGCGATAAGCAGGAAGACGGAAGCCTTA
Source organism: Chryseobacterium sp. NFX27 (assembly GCF_049887855.1). Taxonomy (NCBI): domain Bacteria; kingdom Pseudomonadati; phylum Bacteroidota; class Flavobacteriia; order Flavobacteriales; family Weeksellaceae; genus Chryseobacterium; species Chryseobacterium sp. NFX27. Next base: position 29,180 of record NZ_JAGEKK010000007.1, read on the forward strand.
AATCTTGGGCAGATTATCCGTCTGATGAATGGCTGAAAGAATCCATCTTTGCCATTAAGCAGGACACCAAGATCCTGGACAAATATATTCTTGTAAAAGGAGCAGAAAGCTTAAGATCTTCTTTCGACAAGCACAATCTGGATCCTGAAAAAATAGATCATGTTCTGGCACATATCTCTTCAGGCTATTTTAAAGATGGCTTAAAGGACGAATTTGCTAAAAAAGGCATGGATTTCCCTGCAGAAAAGTGGTTCTATAACCTTTCTGAAGTAGGAAACATCGGGGCTGGCTCTATTTTTATTGCACTGGAAGAATTAATGAACTCCGGAACATTGAAAAAAGGTGAGAAAGTATTGTTATGTGTTCCTGAAAGTGGAAGATTCGCCTACTCTTGTGCATTATTAACGGTTTGCTAATGAAACACCAACTGCCGACATCTGATCAGAAATTCGTAGAAAGCCTTATCCCACAGCGTTTTCCATTCGTCATGGTTCATGAGCTTACGGAATACTCTGATGATCGTCTTGTTTCAGGATTTGAAATAAAAGAAGATAACCTTTTTATTCAGGATGGAGCTTTTCAGGCTTCCGGTCTTATTGAGCATCAGGCACAAAGCGTTGCTTTACACACAGGCTACAAATACTATCTTTTAGGAAAAGAGGCTCCTACAGGATATATCGGGGCCATTAAATCTTTTGAAGCCGAAACCCTGCCCAAAACAGGAGACCGACTGATCTCGGAAGTAACAATTCTTAATGAAGTGATGGGAGTAACGCTGGTCGATATTGTCACGAAGCTGAATGGTTTGATCATTGCAAAATCCCAAATGAAAACTGCTGTAAAATAAATGTAATGGAAATCAAGGAAGAGCACCTCATCAATATGCATAACTTTCTGCCGCACCGCGAACCGATGCTGATGGCAGATTATATTCTGGAATTGACCAAAGAAAAGGTTGTGACTTCCTTTGAAATAAAAGAAGATAATATCTTTGTTCACAACAATGAATTGGCAGAAGCCGGCCTGATTGAAAATCTAGCCCAGACCTGCTCATCCATTCTGGGGCAGAGCTTCTTTGAAAATATAGACGCAGACACGAAAGTAATCGGATTTATCACCAACATCAAAAAAATTGAAGTATTTGCCCTTCCAAAAACAGGAGATAAGATTATTTCTAAAGCTTCACTGATCTCCCAGTATGAAAATATCTGTAATATCTTTTGCGAGACCTTCAGTAATGATGAGTTGCTGATCAGGGCAGAAATCAATCTGTTTATACAGGAAGTGAAATCTTAAAAATCATTTACTTAAAATATCAAGCCAACCTTTATCGGGTTGGTTTTTTCTTTATATACACTTATTAAGTAAAATAATTGATAGTTGATCCCTTTTATTTTTCAATATATTTGACTAAATAAAATATATAATGAGCGTAAAGGTAAGATTCTATTCGTATGACATTGAATTCGATTTTGAAACTTCTGTTGAATTTCCGGTTGCGCCACAACTCGGTGATGAAGTGAACCTCATATCGTTCTTTAAGTACCGGACTTCAGAAAGGCTGGAATATGTTAATAATATGGAAGATCTTTATCTCTATGAAAATGCTGTAGTATCAGAACGGACATGGTGTAATGATCTTGAAAAAACAGAAATCTATTTGCTTGTGAAGCTGAATTACACCAAGAGAAAATAAAGCAGCTTTCAGATGAATTCAAACAAAAAAGCGGGACATCACTGCCCCGCTTAAAATTTATAACATAAAAAGTTAGTACCCAAAGATCTCTTCAAGAGATACCTCCTGGAATGTCCCCATCTTATTGATGGATTCCATATTCAGGTTTTCTTTTTTACCGATGATTGCTGTATTGTATTTTACAGGCTTTATATCAGTATCATAGAAACTTGTAAGCTGCGGCAGCGTCAGCCCCTGAATTTCAGAATAAATATCTTTTCTGATATCATAATCAACACCAAGCTTTTTCAGCGCCATCTGATTAAAGAAAATATTTGTTCTGTTGATTCTGTTGGATGCAATCTGCTTCAGTGCAGAACCTTTTGAATTCTCAAACTGTGCCGGAATCTGTGGCAGGGATGCCATAAGATCATTCATTGCGTTTACCGCTAACGGAAGTTTATTAGCCTGAGTTCCTATATAATTCGTGATATAGTTCGCATGTCCTTTCTCCGTTGCATTCGCATAAGAAACATAAGCCGAATAAGCCAGTGACTTACTTTCTCTGATTTCCTGGAATACAATAGAAGACAGACCTCTTCCGAAATACTCATTGAAAACATTCGCTTTTCCGAAGTTACTTAAGTTTACATTACCTCCTTTCGCTACTTTAGACATTTCCATCTGTACCATGTCATAGTTTGTGAAATATACTTTCCCCTCTGCAGCAGGCTCCGGATATTCCTTAGCTTTTGCTGGCTGCACACTGGTTTCTGTAATATATGGCTTAACTGCTTTCTCTAAACCTGACTGCTCCTGTCCGTAAAGGAATATTTCATATGGAGACTGGTTTAATACTTTGATTTTCTTAGTCAGTTCGGTTGCATCAATGCTCTCAAGACGTTCTTTGGAAACAATATCCGTCATTCTTGAATTCTTTCCATACTTAGCATAGTTGGTAAGAGCAGCCATAATTCTTGTTTTATCCTTTTTACCGGCGGCCCTTGCCTCCAATATGGTTTTCACAGTCTTCGCATAGGTTTCTTTATCCGCTTTTACATTAGTAAGCCAGTGATTCATCAGTTCAGCACCTTTCTTCATATTGGCTTCAAGGCCGCTCAGTGTAATGATCACCTGATCGTTGGACGTTCTGAAGCTGTAAGAGATTCCCAGTTTATAGAATTCCCCTTTCAGCTGCTCAGGAGTATATTTATCCGTTCCAAGATATTCAAACAGAGTCACCGCAACCGAAAGCTCTTTGTCATTATCCGTTCCGAAAGGGAAAATATAGCTGATCTGTGCCACATCATTATATTTATTCTTTACAAAACTTACCTTCTTATCTTTAATCTGAGAAGTCTGGATCGCTGCTTTATAATCAATAAATTCCGGCTTGGTCTCAGCTACTTTACTGCTTAAAATATCTTTAAGGAAAGGAGACTGCGCTTCTCTGTTCAGCTTAATCGGCGTAATTCCCGGATTCTGTACACGAACCAGTTTATCATTCACTCCTTTTTCTTTGTAAACAACCACATAGTTGTCTTTGAAAAATTCATTAGCAAACTTCACAACATCCGCCTTTGTGATTTTCTCATATTGATTGATATCATCTAATTCCTCCTGCCATGTTCTTTCATTAATATAAGTACCATACAGGGTTGTTGCCAGTCCGTCCGCAGTTTCCCATGCCTTCATACGCTGCACTTTCTTGTCATTAACGATTGCTTTCAGCATCCAATCCGGAAACTGACCTTTTTTCACTAAATCCAACTGATCCAGCAATAGTTTTTTAGCATCGTCAAAGCTTTGTCCCTCTTTCGGAGTTACGGACATGGTAAAAGCACCATAAGTTTTAAAAGCAGATTCATAAGCTCCTGCACCTAATACCTTTTGCGTTTGATTCATATTAAGGTCTATCAGACCTGCATCTCCTCTGTTGCTTAAAATTTCCGCAACCACATCTGCCAATCTCGCATTCTGGGTCCCATTGGAATCAGATCTCCAGGCCATAGTCATTCTTGGTGTGCTCGGGCTTTTTACCGTTCTTGTCACAATGCTTTCCATCGGCTGTTCCGACACCATCTTTTTCATTGGCAGCTCTTTGTACTTGAAAGCTCCAAAATACTGATCTACCATTTTAATGGTTTTATCAAAATCCAGATCCCCTACCAGAACAACAGCCATATTATTAGGCACATAATACGTGTCAAAATATTTATGAATAGCAATCATTGAAGGGCTTTTCAGGTGTTCTGAAGTTCCAATCGTCGTCTGCTGTCCATTAGGATGCTTTGGAAAAAGCGCTTCCATCATTGCATAGTTTACCAGACGGCCGTCATTATCCTGAGCTCTGTTATATTCTTCATACACAGCTTCCAGTTCTGTATGGAAAAGACGCAATACCAGTTCAGAAAAGCGTTCTTTTTCCACTTTCAGCCATTTTTCAAGCTCAGTGGATGGAATATTATTTTTATAAACCGTTTCATCAAGCCATGTGTGTGCATTCGTTCCCGTTGCTCCCAATGAAGAGATCGCTTTATCATATTCATTGGCAATTGCATACTTGGAAGCTTCCTGAGAAACCTCATCTATTTTTTTATAAAGCAGTTTTTTCTTTTCAGGATCCTTTTCTGCTTTGTGCTGCTCATAAAGGTCAGAGATCTGTTGAAGCAATGCTTTTTCCTTTGTCCAGTCCTGAGTTCCCAAATGAGAAGTTCCCTTGAAAACCATGTGTTCAAGATAATGTGCCAGACCTGTATTGTCACTTGGATCATTATTAGACCCCGTTCTTACAGGAATATAAGTCTGGATTCTTGGGGCGTCATCATTTTTTGCCAGATAAACCTTTAGTCCGTTTTTCAAGGTATATACCCTGACACCGGATTGGTCATTCTTAACCGTTTCGTAAGTATATCCCTGGCTGTCCGTCACCTTTTGAGTATCAAATTTCTGCGCCATGGCATGCAGCATGCAGAAAAGTGAAACAGAAATAAAAAATTTCTTCATAAGTTTTATTTATTTAAATCAAATTTCATAGAATTCAATAAGTCTACATTCATCATGCACTTGTTACAGTAAACTGCGCATTATGACTTTTTATGTTAAAATTTGAATTATCTTTTAATAAAGCCTGTTCTGGCATTAATGTAATATGATTTACATATAATGTATTTTCACTATTTTAGCCAACTGATTAAAAAGAATAATACGGTTTACATGAAAAAACAAGACCTGCCTCAGGACGAAAGCAATCTGAAGTCAGCAAACATGACCGAAGTCTTGTATGTGACGGACGAAAATGACAATTATACAACGGCAAACAGCATTGGCTGGGAAGCTAAAAAAGCAGCCCTTGAAGAGTCTATGGAGCTTATTCATGAAAGGATTGAAGAAGCCAGGCAAAATGTTGCCCATAATTTGGTAAGTCCTATTATTTACTTCATGGAACTGAATAAAATGGACTTAAGTGTTCTCGCGTCTTATGTCGGTATGTGGCAGTGGAGAGTGAAAAGACATGCAAAACCAAAAGTATTTAAAACACTAAACCAATCCGTACTGAAAAAATATGCAGATGCATTTGGGATTTCAGTGGATGAATTAAAAAACTTTGACGGAAAATAATAAAGAAATGAAGCATAAAAAATATGCAGAATTTCATTTCGCCAATGAAAAAGAATAAAAGCAGCAAATGAAACTTAACTTCGAACACCATCAAACCGCGCATTGCGAAAACGGTGTCGCCTCCAATCTGTTACTTAATAAAGGCTTAAAACTCAGTGAACCTATGATCTTCGGGATCGGCTCCGGACTGTTTTTTGTCTATCTGCCGTTTTTGAAAGTGAATTTCGCTCCAGGCTTCAGCTATAGACCGATGCCGGGCGCTATTTTCAGCAAAGCAGCAAAACGACTGGGGATTAAAATCAAAAGAGAAAAATTTTCCAACCCTAAAGAGGCACAGTCCGCTTTAGAAAGAAACTTAAATCAGAATATTCCTACAGGACTTCAGGTAGGTGTCTTTAATCTTACTTATTTCCCCGAAGAATATAAATTTCACTTCAATGCCCACAATCTTGTGGTATACGGTAAAGAGGACGGAAAATTCCTGATCAGCGATCCGGTGATGGATTATACCACTACCCTATCAGAAGCTGAACTGGAAAAGGTAAGATATGCCAAAGGTGCACTGCCTCCAAAAGGACACATGTACTACCCGACCTACATTCCGGAAAATGTGAATATTGAAGAAGCCATCAGAAAAGGGATCAAAGATACCTGCAAAAATATGCTGGCTCCGGTTCCTCTTATCGGTGTAAAAGCTATGAGATGGGTGGCCAGAAGCATTCCGAAATGGGCAGAAAAGAAAGGGACAAAAGTCACCAATCACTATCTCGGACAACTGATAAGAATGCAGGAAGAGATAGGCACCGGAGGAGGCGGTTTCCGGTTTATATATGGAGCATTTCTTCAGGAAGCTTCGGTAATTCTTAAAAATGAAGAGTTAAAAGAGCTTTCAAAAGAAATTACAGCCATCGGCGATTTATGGAGAGACTTTGCCGTGGATATTGCCCGTGTTTACAAAAACAGAAACTCGAAAAGCGATATTTACAACAACCTTTCAAAATCCATGCTTCATATTGCTGATCTGGAAGAAGCTTTTTATAAAAAACTGAGAAAAGCGATCTGATATGGCAGAGAATATGATTGAGATTAAAAATCTCTATAAAAAATATAAAAACTCCGATGACTTTTCTGTCAACGACATTTCGCTGACTATAGAAAAAAACGAGATCTATGGAATTCTTGGGCCGAACGGAGCAGGAAAAACCACTTTGATCTCTATGCTTTCAGGCTTGATCAAACCGACCTCGGGACAGTTTACCATCAACGGTCTGTCTCCTCATAAAGACAGCTTTAAAATCAAACAGATTATTGGCATCGTTCCTCAGGAATATGCTCTTTATCCAACTCTTACTGCTAAAGAAAACTTAATGTTTTATGGAAGCCTGTACGGTTTAAAGCATAAAGAACTTAAAAGAGTCATCGATGAATCCTTAGAGATCATGGGGCTCTCGAAGTTTGCAGATAAACAGGTAGAACAGTTTTCCGGAGGAATGAAGCGCCGCTGCAACCTCATCGCAGGAACGCTTCACAATCCGAAAGTACTGTTTCTGGATGAGCCGACCGTAGGCGTTGATGTTCAGTCTAAAAAAGTGATCATCGACTTCCTGCAGGAGCTGAATAAAAACGGAACCTGTATTATTTATACGTCTCACCACCTTTCCGAAGCGGAGGAGTTCTGTACCAAGATCGCCATTATCGACCGGGGAAGAATCCACGCCATAGGAACACCGGAAGAATTGGTATCACAGATCGCAAACGCTGAAAACCTGGAAGACGTTTTCATATCATTAACAGGAAAAGAACTAAGAGATGTTGTTGTATAAACTTTGGAGAAGCTTCGTGAAGGAAATCCTTCTTCTGAAGAGAGATATCGGGGGAATAGTCATTATTTTCGTCATGCCGTTGCTGTTAATTGTAACGATCACTTTAATTCAGGATTCTACCTTCAAAAATCTGGAAGGCTCAAAGATCCCGATCATTTTCATTGATAATGACAAGTCTGAAGTCTCAAAAAATATAAAACAGGAACTGGAAACCAGTAAAACATTCCAGCTGCTGACCAACTATAATGAAAAGTCAGCGCAGGAAGCCGTGTTTTCCGGAGATTACCAGATGGCCATCGTTATTCCTGAAAATTTAACGAAAGATTTAAATTCAAATATAGATTCCAAAGTTCAGACGATTGTAAGCTCGTTTGGCTTGGAAGGAGATTCTGCAGCTGTTAAAAAAACAGCTCCGAAAGCAAAAGAAATTCACCTGTATTTTGATCCGGCTACCAATGCAGGATTCAAAAACTCAGTGATGAATTCCGTGAATAAAATGGTTTTTGAGATCGAAAACAAAAAGATCTACAAAGCATTTCAGGATCAGCTGGGAACTGAGGAAAACCTTGAGGAAAATAAAAACCTGATCAGTTTCAAAGAAATCACCCCGAAAAAGGGCACCATGGACGTAATGCCGAATTCTGTTCAGCATAATGTCCCGGCATGGACACTTTTTGCCATTTTTTTCATTGTAGTTCCTCTTTCTATTAATTTAGTGAAAGAAAAAAGCCAGGGTACAAGCGTAAGAGCAAGGATCAGTCCGACCCCTTATTTTGTTCATATTTTAGGAAAAACATTCACTTACCTCATCATCTGTATCATTCAGTTTTTACTGATGGTAGCCGTGGGTATCTATCTTTTTCCCTATATGGATCTTCCGGCTTTCGATGTTTCTGGAAAAATGTTCCATCTCCTTGTTGTTACCCTGTTTTCAGGGCTGGCGGCGATCGGATTTGGCGTTTTACTGGGAACCATTGCCGACACCCAGGAACAGTCTGCTCCTTTTGGAGCTACTTCGGTGGTTGTTCTGGCCGCGATCGGAGGAATATGGGTTCCCGTATTCTTAATGCCTGAATTTATGCAGACCGTAGCAAAATTTTCTCCAATGAACTGGGGACTGAATGCCTATTACGATATTATTTTAAGGAACAGCAGTATCGGAGGAATTGCCAAAGAGCTCGCATTCCTTTTTGCATTCTATATTGCCATGGTAACTATTTCTATTTTTTACGAGCGAAAACAAAATGCAGTCTAAAGAAAACATATTGACCTGTACCGAAGAAGTAAGAGTAAGGTTCAACGAAACAGATCCGCTGGGCATTGTCTGGCACGGACATTATATCGTGTATTTTGAAGACGGAAGGGAGGCTTTCGGAAGAGAACACGGCCTCACTTATCTTGATATTCAGAGGGAAGGCTATGTGACACCTATCGTAAAAAGTACCTGTGAGCATTTTTTGCCGTTAAAGTATGGTGAAACATTCAGGATTGTCACCACTTTTGTGAATTCGGTATCCGCAAAACTGATCTACACTTATGAGCTTTTCAACCAGGAAGATCAATTGGTATGCAGTGGAGAAACCATTCAGGTATTCTTAGACAGCAATGGAAGCTTATGCCTTTATAATCCGGACTTTTTTCAGGCCTGGAAAGTTAAAATGGGATTATAATGAAGAAAGAAACTTATATTACAGACTACAACTGCGTCACTCCTTTAGGATTCGATGTTGCTTCCAACTGGAACCATCTGGTGGAAGGAAAATCAGGAGTCGCATTACATAAAGTTATCGAAAACCACGAAGCTTTTTATGCTTCCATTATTGATACTGAAAAGCTGGAAGAAGAATTTAAAACCAATTTCGACAACCCGGATTTTACAAGGCTGGAAAAAATGTTTCTTCTGAGTCTTAAACCTCTGGTTGAAAAGCATGAAATTACGGAAGAAACGGCTTTTATATTATCAACGACCAAAGGAAATATCAGCTTATTAAAAAATCAGGCGGAGTTACCGGAAGGCGTTTATCTTTCAAATTTAGCGCAGAAAATTGCTGATTACTTTGGATTTAAAACAAAACCAGTTGTCGTTTCCAATGCCTGTGTTTCAGGAGTAATGGCTATTGCTGTTGCCAAAAATATGATCCAGGCAGGAAAATATAAAGATGCTTTTGTGATTGCCGGCGATGAGGTTTCTGAGTTTGTGATCTCCGGATTCAATTCTTTCCAGGCCATCGGAACAGAACCCTGTAAACCATATGATAAAAACAGGAACGGCATCAATATTGGTGAAGCAGCTGCCGCCACGTATATTACTTCTGCCCCGAATAAAAACGAAAACTTTAGGTTTAAAATATCCGGAGATTCTGCAGTGAATGATGCCAATCATATTTCCGGCCCTTCCAGAACAGGAGACGGACTCTATGCCAGCATCAAAAGTGCAATGACAGAAGCAAATGTCACATCGGAACAGATTGATTTTGTTTCCGCCCACGGAACTGCTACTATTTATAATGATGAAATGGAAGCCATTGCTTTCAACAGAATGGAGCTTCAAAATATTCCATTAAACAGCATGAAGGGGTATTACGGACACTGTCTCGGCGCATCCGGACTTCTTGAAAGCATTATATCTATGGAAAGTGCCCGCCACGGGATTCTGATTCCTTCAAAGAATTTTGAAGAAACAGGAGTTTCCCAGCCTTTAAATATCATTAAAGAAAACCAGTTTGCAGCCATTCAGTATATTTTAAAAACAGCTTCAGGCTTTGGCGGATGCAATGCGGCTATTGTTTTCGAAAAATGTTAAAATGAAAGTGATGAAAAAAACTGACAGCTGTATCATAGAACATTCAAAAATAACCGTTAACGGAGATCCTGTTTTTGAAAGCCAGAGCGAAACATTTCATGACTTTGCAAAAGGTGCCTATAAAAGCTTAGAACTCAATTACCCAAAGTTTCATAAAATGGATAATCTGAGTAAACTTGCATTTCTCGCTGCTGAAATGGTTTTAAAAGATGAAGACCACAGCAGAACAGCAGTGGTTCTTGCCAACAGGTCATCAAGTCTGGATACTGATTTTAAATATCAGGAAAGCATCAATTCGCAGGAAAATTACTTCCCAAGTCCTGCTGTATTTGTCTATACCTTACCTAACATCTGTGTAGGTGAGATCAGTATCAGACATACAATGCAGACGGAGAATGCTTTTTTCGTTTTAGATGAATTTGATGAAAAATTTTTAACCGATTATGCAGAACAGATCCTGCTGTCCGGAAAAGCGGAAAAAGTTCTTTGTGGTTGGACAGAACTTTTTCAGGAAAATTACAAAGCTTTTGTATATTTGCTAACCTTATAAAAAATGTAATAACATAAATGTAACAATATAGCATTCCGGCAATGTAACAATCCCTTCATTGTTACACTGGTAAATTGATAAATTGCTACATTAATTAATAAAATTATGGAAAACTTAAAAACAGAATTGAAACACAAAATTATTGAAGTCCTTAACCTTGAAGATGTTTCTGTAGAAGAGATTAAAGATACGGATCCATTATTCGGAGGCGGTTTGGGCCTTGATTCTATTGATGCTCTGGAACTGATTGTTCTGCTTGATAAAGATTACGGAATAAAATTAGCCGATCCTAAAAAAGGAAAGGAAATCTTCCAGTCTATTGATACAATGGCTGCATTCATTGAAGAGAACAGAACGAAATAATTTATTCAATCTAGCAATATATCAATCTAACAGTTTACCAATTATTGTTACACTGATAGATTGATATATTGTTACATTATACAATAAAATGAGTCGAAAAATTGCCATAACAGGAATGGGCATTATTTCCTCCATCGGAAACAATGTGGAGGAAAATTTTATTTCGTTAAAATCCGGAAAACACGGAATTTCAGACATTGAGATGTTTGAAACCCGGCATGCCGGATCTATAAAAACAGGCGAGATAAAATGGTCTAATGAAGAGCTCGTACAACAGCTTCAGCTGCCTGAAGACAATAATGTGACGAGAACCTCTTTATTAGGTATGATTGCCGCAAGAGAAGCTGTAAAATCTGCCGGGATTTCAAAGATCAATGAATACAAAACCGGGCTCATCTCTTCCACCAGTGTAGCCGGAATGGATATCACTGAAAGATATTTTTACTCTTACGAACATTTTCCTGAAAAGCAAAAATATATCGATGCTCATGATGCAGGTAATTCCTCTTTAGCCATTGCGGATTATCTGGGGTTGAAAGGTATGGTTTCCACCATCAGTACAGCATGCTCTTCGGCTGCCAATGCTATTATGATGGGAGCAAAACTGATTAAAAACGGAGTTTTAGACCGTGTCATCGTTGGAGGAACAGATTCCCTTTCAAAATTTACTTTGAACGGATTCAATACCCTGATGATCCTTACAGATTCTTACAATACTCCTTTTGACAACGACCGGAAAGGTCTGAATCTTGGTGAGGCAGCCGCTTTTATCGTTCTCGAATCTGATGAGATTGTAAAAAAAGAAAATAAAAAAGTACTGGCTTACCTTTCCGGCTATGGTAATGCAAATGATGCCCATCATCAGACCGCATCGTCTGAAAACGGGCAGGGTGCTTTTCTGGCCATGCAGCAGGCACTTAAAGTATCCGGGCTGGCCAAAACAGACATCCATTATATCAATGTTCACGGAACGGCTACTCCCAATAATGATCTTTCGGAAGGAATTGCCATGATCAGGATTTTTGGAGAAAATAATGTTCCTGAATTCAGCTCTACCAAAGCTTTTACCGGGCATACTCTGGCAGCAGCAGCGGGAATTGAAGCGGTATTCTCTATTTTGGCGATGCAGCACAGTGTCATTTTCCCGAATCTGAATTTCAAAACGAAAATGCAGGAGTTTAATTTAACCCCGGTTACTGAGCTGAAAGAGAAAAATATCAACCATGTTCTTTCCAATTCATTCGGATTTGGTGGTAACTGTTCTACTTTAATTTTCTCAAAATCATGAGTGCCGTATACATCAACAGTGCATCCTGCATTTCAGTACAGGACACTTTAAAAGAAAATTTCCTCCAGGATCTTAAGGCTGACCAATCTATTCAGATTTTAAAAGCGGTAGAGCCTAATTATAAAGAATTCATTCCGCCTGCGATGAGCAGAAGAATGTCTAAGACCGTAAAAATGAGCTCCGTAGCTTCCCATTATGCTTTAAAAGAAGCTGGAATTGAACAGCCGGATGCCATTATTGTGGGAACAGGAATGGGATGTTCACAGGATTCTGAAAAATTTTTGAAAAATGTGATTGATAACAAGGAAGAGTTTTTAACTCCAACATTCTTTATTCAGTCTACTCATAATACCGTTGCAGGACAAATTGCGCTTGGACTTCAATGCCATGCGTACAATTTCACGTATGTTAATACCTCTTCATCTCTGGAGTTTTCATTCCTGGATGCCAAACTTCAGATCAATGACGGCGAAGCTGAAAATGTTCTCGTAGGTGCTGCGGATGAGCAGACTAACAGAACTATGGAGCTGTATTGTTTGAATAACACTATTAAAAAAGAAGAGGATCTTCCTGCTGATTATTTACATTCTGAAACAAATGGCGTGATCTGGGGTGAAGGTGCGGCTTTCTTTGTTTTAGGAGAAGAAAAAACTGAAAATTCTTATGCTAAACTCAGAGATATTCAGATGATCAACAGATTGGATCTGGAAGAAACACCGACTTTTATAACCGACTTTTTAGCCAAAAATAATTTGAAACATGAAGACATTGACGTGGTGATCTTAGGTTTCAGCAGCGATTCTGCATCTGATGCGTACTATACAAAAGCGATGGATGCATTTCAAAATTCAGCTTTGCTGTACTACAAACATCTGAGCGGAGAATTCAATACAGCCAGTGGCTTTTCAACATTTATGGCGTGTCATATTCTGAAGGATCAGCAGATCCCGGAAATAATGATGATCAATTCAGAGAAAAAGACAGAAGTTAAAAATATTCTTCTTTATAATCATCTGGCAGGAAGCGATCATAGTCTTATGCTGCTGGAGAGAGCTTAAAATGAAAGGGTAAATAATGAATTTGTAAATTTGTTATTGCCAAATTCAAAATAACAGAAGATGAAGCATTACCCATTCATTCTATTTTATCTTGTCTGCAATGCATTTATTTATGCGTTTCATGGAAGCTTTTGGGTTTATATAGCTTGTTTTCTGGCATTTTCTGCAGTTATAGTCTGGGGATCTTTTGATATACAGCTCGGGTATTTTGTCAACAGCATTACTCATAAAAGAACGAAAACCAATGAAGTTGCCCTGACTTTTGACGACGGGCCGACTGAATTTACCCCGCAGTTTTTAGATTTGCTTAAAGAACATCAGGTAAAGGCTACCTTTTTCTGCATCGGAAAACAGATCGAAAAATTTCCTGAAACATTTCAAAGGATTATTGCCGAAGGGCATACCGTCGGAAATCACACCTTTTCCCATTCCAACAATACAGGCTTCCTATCAGCTTCAAAAATGACAGAGGAGATTGAGAAATGTGATGATATAATGGCAAAAGCCGGCCCTGTACAAACTGATTTATACCGGCCTCCTTTCGGTGTTACCAATCCAAATATTGCCAAAGCTATAAAAAGAACTCATAAAAAAAGCATCGGCTGGAATGTCCGTTCACTGGATACGGTGATAGACGATGAAAAGAAGATTTATAAAAGAATAACAAAAGGTCTGAAGAAAGGAAGTATCATTCTTCTGCACGACACTTCCGAAAAGACTTATCACGTATTGGCCGATTTATTGTTATTTTTGAAGGATAAAAAATATTCGACATTTACGGTCGATTCAATTACAAAAATCAAAGAAAAATGATTAAAAATATTGCTTTTGGAGCATTTTTATTAGTTTCCGGCTTCATTTCTGCACAGATGACAGCAATGTCAGGAGCGGAAGCAAAAGCATTTGTCACCAAAGTTTCTTCTGAGGCCCAACAAATCAAAACCATGCAAAGCGACTTTACCCAGACCAAGAAAATGGATTTTCTGGATAAAAATATTGTCACTTACGGGAAAATGTCTTTAAAAACCCCGAATATGCTGAGCTGGAAATACACCAAACCTTATCAGTACAGCATTGTTTTTAAGGATAATAAAATTTTCATCAACGACCAGGGGAAAAAATCATCGGTAGATGCCAAGAGTAAGACATTTGAAAAAATCAATAAGCTGATTGTAGGAAGCTCGAACGGAAAAATGTTCAGCGATCCTGAATTTACTGTTTCTTATTACAAAAACGGAAACTTCAACGTGGCGAAATTCACTCCGAAATCTTCCCAACTGTTGAAATACATCAAACAGATCGAACTGCATTTTCCTAAGAATCAATCTGCTGTTTCTCAGGTGAATATGACGGAAGCCTCGGGAGATACTACTAATATTGTTTTCAAAAACACCAAGATCAATGCAACGATCGCAGCTTCAGAGTTTAGTTTATAGTTTCCTTGTTTTGCTGTTTGTTTCCTGCAAAAGCTATAAACTTCCAGAGGCAAAACCGGTTCAGAGTTCTGAAAAAACTGTTGAAAATTTATATTTTTCATCCGGTGAAGACTATGTTTATAAATGCCAAATGGATATTTATAAAAATCATGTAAGCGGTATACTGATCATTAAGAAGCTTAATGAAACAACCCATCGTGTGGCTATGACCTCTGATTTTGGAAATAAACTAATCGATTTCGAGATCTCTGAGAATGATTTTAAGCTGAATTATGTTCTCCCGGATCTGGATAAAAAGATCGTTATCAATTTTTTAAGAAATGACTTCCGGGAGCTGTTGAAAAAACAATACCCGGTGAGTGAATCATTTGAAAATAATGATTCTAAAATTTATCTGTCAAAGGCTGATCATAAGGCCTATTATCTGTTCTTCAATAAAGAAAACGGCCTGTTAAAAGAAATTGTGTACACAAAAAACAATAAGGAAAAAATCGATTTTACTTTTGAGGCAAAAAAACATATCTTCGCGGATAGCTTAAACCTGCAGCATAAGGATTTTAAGATCAATATAAAACTATTTCAAATAACCGAAACTGAACAGAATTAACATGAAAAAACTTCTATTTTTAGTCACAGCCTTTATTTCAGGTCTGTCTTTCTCACAGGTAACTTTTACCCCGGGAATCAGAGCGGGAGCCAATTTCTCTCATTTTTCGAACAGTGAAGAATTTAATTATTATTATCTGGAAGAATTCCCCAACGCTGCTGAACCTTATCTGGACTATAAAACGAAAACAGATTTTTACATCGGCTTTATAGGGAATATCCGTCTTGCGAAATTTTATGCTTTGCAGCCGGAGATCAATTATTCCAGACAGGGAGCTAAAATAAGCACGAATGTAAACAACTGGGACGGGAAAGCACTTTCCGTATCTTATCTGGGATTACAGCTGATCAACAAATTCTATTTCAACCAGTTCAATGTACATGTTGGGCCAACTTTAGAATTCGTAGTTGATAAAAAGAATTTTGATCCTGAAAATGAGATCGACCTGGGAATTACAGCAGGTTTAGGGTACGACATTACTAAAAACTTTGGCATCGAAGCCAGAGTAAAAAAAGGTTTTATTCCTGTGGACAGCTACAATAGAAATCACTCTAATGTTGTTTTCCAGACAGGACTTTATTATACATTTAATCTGAAAAAATAAGATCATGCAGACCATTCTTACAGACTTTTATACTTTGGAATCTTATGAAAAGGCAGAAAACGGAAGTTTTACCGCTTATATTCATCTGAATAAAGATCATGATATTTTTAAAGGCCATTTTCCGGGGAATCCGGTTACACCAGGGGTTTGTATGATGCAGATCGTAAAAGAGCTGACGGAAGAGTTCACAGGCTCTAAGCTATTTCTGAAAACAGCTTCTAATGTGAAATTTATGGCTATTATCAATCCTTTTGAAACCCCGGATCTGAAACTGCAGCTGGATATCACTGAGAATGAAGAAGATGTTAAAGTAAAAAATACAACCTCTTTTGGCGAGACTATTGCATTGAAAATGTCAGTAAGCTATAAAAAATAAGATTATGAAACTTTTTTTATCTCTCATAACGGCTTTTATTTTTTTCTTCCAGAGTGATCTGGAATCTTTAAGAAGCAGCTATGCAAAAGCCAATCTGTCTAACGCCAATACGGAAGCCTTCATTAACCTTGCAGAAAAACAATCCGGTTCAGATGCCGTAACCAGCGCCTATAAAGCAGCGGCAAAGATCATGGAAGCAAGGATTGCTAAAAATAATAGAAAAGCGCTTGTAAAGACCGGTGCTACCAGCCTTGAAAGTATTATCAAAAGTAATCCCAACAATATAGAACTGCGCCTGATCAGGCTGAGCGTTCAGGAAAATATTCCGAAAATAGTTGGGTACAGAGGCAGTATTAAAGACGATAAAGCTTTTCTTATCAATAATTACAGCAAGCAGAACACCACACTGAAAAGTTATGTGAAAAAATTTGCCATGCAGTCTAAATCCTTTACAGATACTGAAAGAGCTACTATAAAATAAACCAATGACCCTTCCTGAAGTACAAAATGCGATTTCTGAAAAGAAGATCTGCATTTTAATACCTACCTACAATAATGAGAAAACTCTGAAGAGAGTGATAGACGGTGTTATGGAATATACCGACAGTATTATTGCAGTTAATGACGGTTCTACAGATTCTACTTCAAAAATATTAGCACAATATCCTCAGATAGCGGTGATCTCTCTACCGGAGAACAAAGGAAAGGGAAACGGACTTAAAACAGGCTTCAGAAAGGCAAAAGCACTGGGCTATCATTACGCCATCACCATTGATTCTGACGGGCAGCATTATCCCGATGACATTCCTGTATTCGTGGAAGCCCTAGCCAAAGAAAAAGAAGATGTACTTCTGATTGGAAACCGCAACATGTCACAGGACGGAATTCCTAAAAAAAGCAGTTTCGGAAACAGGTTCTCCAACTTCTGGTTCTGGTTTGAGACCGGAATAAAACTGGAGGACACCCAATCCGGCTATAGATTATATCCATTACTGAAAATTCCGAAGAAGTATTTTACCCCAAAATTTGAATTTGAGATCGAGATTATTGTAAGAACGGCCTGGAGGCATGTTCCTGTAAAAAATGTTCCGATAAAAGTGCTGTATGATCCGGCAGAACGGGTTTCACATTTCAGGCCATTTCAAGATTTCACAAGGATCAGCATTCTGAATACTATTTTAGTGGCTATAACACTGCTTTACATTATTCCGAGAAATTTCGTGAATAATTTCAAAAAAAAAAGCTTTAAAAAGTTCTTAAAGGAAGATGTTCTGGAAAGTGACGGCAGCAACCGCACAAAGGCATTTTCAATCGCTCTCGGCGTTTTTATAGGGCTTTCTCCTTTTTGGGGATTCCACACTCTGCTTGTCATCTCTCTATCCGTTCTTTTTAAGCTGAACAAGGTTCTGGCTTTTATAGCCTCCAATGTCAGCCTTCCACCATTTATTCCTTTTATTATCGCAGTTTCTCTATTTTTAGGATCTCCTTTTGTGCATGGGGACAGTAATATTTTGAGCAGTGAACTCAATTTTGAGCTGATCAAGAATAATCTTCTTCAATATGTGATCGGGAGTGCTATTCTGGCTACTTCAATGTCTGCTCTTTGCGGGATTGTAGCGTTTATTTTTCTGAATAAACTGAATCCAGAAAATAATTAATCAGCTGTAAGCCTTTTCATATAAAATCATTTAAAGACAACATCCGAAAATGATAACGGGCTCATAATCAGGGTGACAAATATAGCAAGTATAATCAGAACCAACTGATACTGAGCATAGGTTTTTGCTTTATCCTCTTCTTTTACTTCAAAAGTAAATCTAATTTTATCCGGTTTCCTGATGATCAGCCAGATAAATACCAAAATAATAAGGTTCAAGACGATGGGTGCAAAAAGAAACAGTTTGCTTCCGAACCCGTCATTCTTGCCTCCGTATCCATGAATAGGTATAATATCCGGAATAGAGCTGTACTTTGTAAGCAGGTAAACGGTGTAACCCATAATAATGATAAAAGGAATACAGAACAGTAATTTTATATGTTTGGGGATCATTTTAGCTTTTTTAAAGTTCTTTTCAGGTATTTTTCTACATTTTCTCTGTCCGGAACTGTGGTAATTTCTTTGGCTAGCGCTTTTTCAAACTCAGTTTTTGCTTTTGAAAATTCATTGATACCAAAATAGTATTTCCCGGCCTGAAAATAGACCAGCCAATAATCCGGATTCATAGATTGATAATAAGGAATAAAATCATCAGTTAATGCTATATCCTCTTTTTTATTTATGGCGGCACTAACTTCTGTTTCTAACATCTTAGAAATTTCATAATTATTGAATTCTTCCGAATCTAAAAAGGGATCTCTGGCGATATTCAGTGTTGTTTTTGCCTGTAGGCTTTCTTTCAAATCTGTTCCGGAAAAGATCTCATTCAGGTCATAACAGACAAATTCTCCCAACTGATAAGGGTTTGACGAAACCCACACCAGCCTTTTTTCAGGTGAGAAAATGACCGCATGGTGAGCCAGCAACTGGTTGATTGCTTTTTCATTCCCGTAGCCTATCTTTTGATCTTTTAAACCGGATTTGTCCCGTAAAATGGCTGCCATTTTTTCAGGGTTGAGCTTTTTCTTTTCCTCAAGAAGTTCCTGAAGTTTTTCATACCGGTATTCGGAGTGACTTTCTATAATATGTTTCTGGTTTCTTCTGTCATCTTTATAGGCCTCGGACTGAAAATGATTGGTACAAAACACTCTGCTGGTATTTTCCACCCTGTAAACTCCGAAATTTTCAGGGGATACTTCAATGATTACTGCATTTTTATCATGAGCACTTCCAACCAGAATAGATTCGGAAACGAAAACCTTTCTTTTTTTTGCAATAGCAATGGCCTCCTCAATATTTTTAGCATACTGCAGAATTTCCCGTGTCACAAGGGAGATCGGCGTCTTGGCTGTTAAAGGAATTTTAGATTTTCCGGCATTAATTGTTACTGTTATTCCTTCTTTATTCATTCCGGAAACTACACCTATCATTCCCGGCCAGCTAACGGACATGTATGGAATTCCGGCTTCCGGTTCTACAAATTCGACCAGCTTATTTTTAGCAAACTCATCTCCTACATAAAAATCAAAGTTCCTGCCGATAAGTAACTGCCCATCTTCTGTATTTTCATTCCAGACGGCCAGCGAAGTACAGCCTACCATAGCTAAATCCTGCATGGCATGGCCAATGTCGTGAGCTCCGTGAAGATAGAGGCTCCGGAGATATTTTGGCGCAATAAAATTATATTTATCCGAAGAATACTGAGACAGCCCGTACAATTCTGCCTGATAGTCTTCTCTTACATTCAGGTACATTTTTCTGTTGTACCATTTCAGGAATCCTCTCAGGAGTTTCTGTTTAAATTTTGACGGCACAAAACCTTCTACTTTAGAGAAGAAGATCTCTTCCTGCCGCTGCATCAGGTTTTGGGTTAAGGCTCCGTTATTATATCCGAGCTGCAATGGATTTCCCTGAATATAAAGCTCCCAAAGCTGCTGCTTATTTTTGGTTAAATAATTCCGGTTAAAGCTAAATGTAGAGTCATTGATCTTATTGACCTTTGGTGTTTCCAGCGCATAGGTACTGACCTCCGGAGTATGGTGAACCGATTTTGAGACACCACATGAGATAAGGGAAAGAATCAGGATAAACTGGAATCCTTTAAATGCTGCAGCAAGCCTGTTATTTCTTTTCATGGGTATTGATCATTTGTTTCAGGCGTTCATCTATAATTTCTTTTCCCAGAATTTCTGCACAGGTATTGAAAGCCCCGATCGTTACTCCCAGAATTCCGTGCATGTTGACAGACTGCCCTGTCAGGAACAGATTTTCGGTCTTGGTACGGGGCGAGACCATTGTTTTAAGCGGATTATCTGAACTTTTCATGTATCCGTACATATTTCCTTCAAAGCTTCCGATATAGTCTCTGTAAGACAGCGGAGATGAAGTATAAATACTTTTTATAGAATGCCTGAGGTTTGGGATTTTCTTTTCTAAAGCACCGATCATTTTTTCTGCTTTTTCCAGCTTGAACTGTTCGTATTTCAACCCTCTTTCGTGTTCTTCAGCAACTGTATTTACCGTTTTTTCCCAGGCTTTAACCTCATCAAAATCCATATAGGAGATCGCGGTAAGGCTTTCTGCATAATCAGGATGATGCTTTGAGGGAGTGGAAGAAAGCATGTAGGTCTCAGGCCAGCTGTCTTTACTGTACCGGAATGCATTCCAGATCATTTCTTCTGATGAATAATGGTAAATATTATAATTAAAGTTTGGCAGTGACTGTGGTTTTAAAACCAGATAAACACTGAAACACGAAGAAACAGGCTCCCAGCTCATCACTCTGTTCAGGAAAGATTTCCTCAGCTTTTCTTCTCCAATTAGCTTGATGAAGGAACGGATTTCTATGTTTGAAATAAATTTCTTCGCTGCATATTCTTTTCCAGACTTTGTTTTTACGGAAGACAGCACTCCGGCTTCATTAAAAATAAATCCGGAAACCTCCGAGTGCTTGTGCACTTCTGCACCGTATTGGCGAAGCTTTTTGATCAGGAGTTTTGTGATCTGACTTCCTCCATTTACGCATTTGTAAGCACTCTGAATATAGGAATTCACTGTAAGTGCATGAACGTAAAACGGTATGTTTTCTGAATCTCCACCATATAAAAAATTAGAGCCGAGCAATACAGCCTGCAGCTTTTTATCCTGGGTAACAGATTCTATAAATCTTTTGGTATTGAGATGGAGAATTTCCTCATTATAGCTGTCTTTCCCAACCACCTGATACCTCGGAAACTGTGCACAGACATACTGGATTTCTTCGCAGTAGCTTTCCAGGTTTTGTTTTTCATTGGGAAAATAGGCTGTGAGCTGTTCAATAAAATTCTCATAGCCCTGTGCATGAGGATATTCGATGTTTTCATCACCAAAAGAGATTTTATCATAACCGTCTTCATTCATTTGCTGAAGCTCCAGATCATCCATAATCTCAAGATAGGAAAAGAACTGATGGAGGTTCTGTCCTTTTGAAAGGCCACCCAGATAATGAACTCCGGTATCAAAGATGAGCTTTTCCCTTGAAAAAGTCTGCAGGTTTCCGCCATACTGATTATTTTTCTCCAGAACACAGACTTTCAGACCTTGTTTCGCCAAAATTAGAGCCGAAACAAGACCTCCCAATCCGCTGCCGATCACAAGTATGTCGTATTCTTTTTTCAAAAGGAGAAAAGCTGTGTTTTTATTTCAAAAATTAAGAAATCCCGGATTGGAAAATAATACCTGAACCCGAATGAAAGGTTCATCTATCCAATTCCTGAATTTATTTAACGATTTGAGTTTATTAATTAGTTTTCAGGGTTAAAATTAGAAAAATTAATCAATATCATCCCAAAAATCGAAATAATTGAACCATTGAAGCGGATATTTTTCAATCATGGTCTCAAGGTTTTGAACATAAGAATTGAGAAGTCCCTGAGAATCACGGTTTTTAATGTTTTTTGCCACCCTTGCGTATAAGTGGTAATGAAGATTCTTTTCTTTCATCACATACACATACACCACGGGAACACCGAGACGTGAAGCAATAAGGAACGGACCGGCAGGAAATTTTGCACTTTTACCCAGCAGATCGGCTTCGAGATATTTTGAACCCTCGAAATATCGGTCTCCTGTAAAGCAGATCAGTTCATTATTCGACAAAGCCTGATTGATCTCAAAAATATGCGACATATCTTCTTTGACATAGATGAACTTGATATTACTCTGTTTTACGGAAACACTTTCCAGGTACTCTTTAATGACCGTTACTTCCTGGTCTGTAGTGACAAGATTGATCTGGCAGTCGAAATCAATGTCGGCAAAGAAATGTTCTGCTATTTCAAAATTTCCGATATGGGCACTGATAAGGACACCGCCTTTTTTTTCAGCCAGAAGGCTGGTAAGATTTTCAACACCATCAAATTCGTAGGTATATTTTTCTCTTAGTCCTGCAGAAATGGCAGTTTTATCAATCAGTACTTTTCCGAAGGTAAAATAGCTTTTAAATACGGAAGCTTTTGATTTCCAGTATCCATAATCCAGTCTTTTATGAAAATAGTAAAAGATGTAACGGTTGCTCTTTTTCAGAAATAAAAAATAATAGGAAGCTACAAAATACAGCACAACATATGAACTCCGGATCCCGATATTTCTAATACACCAAACGAATATTTTATATCCTAATATGGTTCCTTTAGATTTACCTTTCCACTTGTTCATATATACAATTTACCATTTATCAATGTACCAGTGTAACAATATTCGGTTGAATTAATTGCTACACTGGTACATTGTTTATTGTTACATTATTAAAAAATAAAGTTCAATCGATAGTTATGCGTTTTTTTCAGCGATTTTTTGTTCAATAGTAGTATAGAAATCATCAAATGTGACCATTTTTTTGAAATCTGCCTCTCCTAATTTCACTCCAAAATTAGATTCGATAACCACGACCATATCGATATAGTCCAGACTGTCAAGTCCAAGCGTCTTTTTCAGGTTAGCATCATTGCTGATCTCATCACCATCCACCTCGAATTCGTTTACTAAGAAATCATTAACGATGTCAACAATTTTTTCCCTTTCCATGTTTTTAATCAAATTTTTTAACTATTAATGCGGAGTTGGTTCCCCCAAATCCGAAAGAATTTGACAAAAATACGTCAATTTTTTGATTTTTCGTTTTTGAGACCAAATTTATCTTTTTTGCCTCATCGTCAGGGTTTTCCAGATTAATGTTCGGGGCAACGAAATCATTCTGCATCATCAGAATTGAGTAAACAACTTCACTTGCTCCTGCCATCCAGCACTCATGGCCGGTCATCGACTTGGTAGAACTTACAGGAACATCACTTCCGAAGATCTCGTGTATCGCTTTGGCTTCATTGGCATCGCCAATGGGTGTGGAAGTCGCATGGGCATTAATATAGTCGATATCTTCTGCTTTTAATCCAGATTGCTTCAAAGCTCTGTCCATGGCCAAGGCCGGACCGTCCACATTAGGGGTTGAGATATGTCCTCCGTTTGAAGAGAAACCATAACCCACAATCTCTGCAAGGATGGTGGCTCCTCTTTTCTGAGCAGATTCTAAGCTTTCCACAATAAGGCTTGCCGCACCTCCGCTCGGGATAAGCCCGTCTCTTCCGGTATCAAAAGGCCTTGATGCTTTTGTAGGTTCGTCTTCTCTCACAGAGAAAACACCGAGCCCGTCAAAGCTCGCCATTGAGTATTTGTTGGTTTCCTGGGCTCCTCCGCAGATGATCATATCCTGAAAACCATTCCTGATCATCATATAGGCCAGTCCCAGGGAATGCGAACCGCTGGCACAGGCTGCACTGATGGTAAGATTGATGCCTTTCAGCTTAAAGATGGTTGAAAGGTTCATCGTTACGGTAGAGTTCATCGATTTGAAGATGGCTCCCGACCCCATCAGTGTGGTATCTTTCTTTTCTCTGGCAATGTCGATAGATTCTACCACTGCCTGAGAAACACTGTCATTTCCATATAGAATACCTACTTCATGGCTGTCCAGGAAATCCTGGTCTATACCTGCCTGCCTCAGTGCGTCACTGGTTGCAAGGTATGCATATTCGCTTTCTTCGCCCATGCTTACACGCTGGCGTCTGTTGAGTAGATTTTTAAGATCCGGCTTGGGCACCACCCCTGTAAGGCCTGACCTGAAACCGAATTCTTTTCTTTCCTGTACTAAAGCAATACCGGATTTTCCTTGATATAGGGATTCTCTGACTTCTTCCAAAGAGGTCCCGATGCAAGAATAAATTCCCATTCCGGTAATTACAACCCTATTTTCCATGAGTTCTATTAATTTAACAATGTAACCATCATATTGAGGACAAAGCCACATTGCTACACTGATACATTGCTATATTGTTATATTGTTAAGAGTAAATTCCTCCGTTTATATTGACTATTTCTCCGGTAATGTACGAAGCTTTTTTAGAAGCTAAAAATGCGACCAGATCTGCGACTTCTTCTGCTTCCCCAAACCTGTTGGCCGGAATCATCGCTTTAAGTTCGTCTTCATTAAAATCCTGGGTCATATCTGTTCTGATGAATCCCGGAGCTACTGCATTTACTGTAATATTTCTTTTAGCGACTTCCTGAGCCAAAGCTTTTGTAGCACCAACCAAAGCTCCTTTTGCTGCAGAATAATTGGTTTGCCCCGCTGTTCCCTTTACTCCGGAAACAGACACCATATTGATGATTCTTCCGTATTTATTGCGGAGAAGTTTTTGAATAAAGAAGTTGGTTACATTAAAAAAGCCGTTAAGACTTGTGTTGATGACACTGTTCCAGTCTTCACTCTGCATCCACATGAACAATCCGTCTCTTGTAATACCGGCGTTGTTTACGATCACCTCAACAATAGCATCGGGGTTTCTGTCCTGCCATTGCGTTAAGACATTTTGACTTTCTTCAGCATTGGCTACATCAAATTTAAGGATCTCTCCTGTAGCTCCCAATTCTTCTACTTTAGCCAAAGTTTCTTTAGCCGCCGCCTCGTTTGAAGCGTAGTTAATGAGTATATGATAGTTTTTTTCTTCCGCCAGTTTTATACAGACCGCTCTTCCAATTCCCCTGGAGCCGCCTGTGACAATTGCACATTTCATGTGTTAGTGTTTATTTAGTTTTAGCTTTTTTTTTAATTTCAATCCCCTAGTGTATGACAATTCATTATCAATGATAATTACATGGTCTTCAAATATTTTTTCACTTCTTCCAAGTACGGATACATCACCATATCATCAGAGAATGCAGGAATGATCTTTCTTATCTCGTCATACAGCTCTTTGGTAGAAGACGAAACTTTATCCTGAAATCCAAGGTATTCAACAGCCTGGATGATGGTAATCGCTTCAATGGCCAATACTTCAAATGCATTCTCGATCACTTTTCTGCAGATTACCGCTGCATTGGTTCCCATACTTACAATATCCTGATTATCATTATTGTTAGGGATACTGTGTACATACATGGAATTTGAAAGCATCTGACTTTCCGCGGTTGTAGATGTTGCGGTAAACTGAACGCCCTGCATTCCGAAATTAAAACCTAATTTACCTAAATTTACAAAAGGAGGCAAAATTTCGTTAATCTTTGCATTTAAAAGGTAGTTCAACTGCCTTTCTGCTAACATTGTAAGCTTCGTAACAACAATTTTCAGCTTATCCATTTCCAATGAAATATAATCTCCGTGGAAATTTCCGCCGTGGTATACATGCCTGTCTTTTACATTAATGATCGGGTTGTCATTGGCTGAATTGATCTCGTTTTCAAGAACATTCTCAGTATATTCCAAGGTATCCAAAACCGGACCTAAGATCTGGGGAACACATCTTAATGAATAATATTCCTGAACTTTTTCCTTAAATACTTTTTCCTGCTCTTCAAAGTGAGTATAAAGATGGTCCTCTCTTTTTCTGATCAGTTTACTGTCTGCCAGATGGGCACGCATTCTTTCGGCCACTTTCTGCTGACCGATATGTTTTTTTGTACCATTCAAAGCTTCTGATAAATGATCATCATATGCCTGAACAATCTCATTAATCGCACAGGAAAGTCTGATTGAAATATCCGTTAACTGATTGGCTTTATAGGCATTAACAATTCCTATTCCGGACATCACGGAAGTTCCGTTCATCAAAGCAAGTCCTTCACGGATTTCCACCGTGATCGGCTCTAATCCTTCGGTTTCAAAAACTTCTTTTGTTGCTTTTCTTTCTCCTTTATAAAAAACTTCACCTTCCCCGATCAAAACCAAGGCAAGGTGGGCAAGCTGTACCAAATCACCACTAGCACCTACTCCTCCATGTTCGAAAATCAACGGTGTAATATCTCTGTTGATCAATTCTTTAAGCAAATGAATAACAGACTGATGAACCCCTGAATTCCCAAGAGAAAGCGTATTGAGTCTTGCCAACATACAGGCTTTTACTTCCCGGGCAGGCAATGGGTTTCCGATTCCTGAAGAGTGGCTTCTGATCAGGTTATACTGAAGCTGATGAGTATCTTCATCGCTGATCTTAAACTGGGCCATCGGTCCGAAACCGGTATTGACACCATATATTACTTTATTTTTCGAAAATTCCTTTAAAAACTGAAAACTTTCTTCCACTCTGTCCAAAAGTGAGTCATTCAGTTCAATTTTTTCGTTTTCAATGATAATTTTTTGAAAATCCTTCAGTTCTAAAAAGTTATTTATTTTCATCAATTAAAAGTAATAGTTGCTAATTTTGTAAAATATTAATTAATTGTCACTAATTTTGCGGCAAAGATAGAAGTTATTATTAAAATAAAAAATCAAGATGAGTAAAGAATTTGTTGACGTTCTCGTAATCGGTGCTGGACCTTCCGGATGCGTATCTTCTTCATACTTAAAGAAGAACAATGTCAACGTGAAAGTTGTCGAGAAGACAAAGTTCCCCAGACTGGTCGTTGGTGAAAGCTTAATTCCCAGGGTAATGGATCATTTTGATGAAGCCGGACTTTTCCCGGCTTTGGATAAAATGGGCTTTGAAAAAAAGCTGGGAGCACGTTTTTTACGAGGCAATGAAGTATGCATTTTTGATTTTAGTGATAAGTTCGGGGAAGGCTGGGATTGGACCTGGCAGGTTCCGAGAGCTGATTTTGATCATACTCTGGCTCAGGAAGTTATCAATAAAGGCATTGATCTGGAATTTGAAACGGAAGTTATTGATATTCAGTTCAACGGCACAGATTCTATAACTACCGTAAGAAATAAAGACGGTGAAACGAAGGAGATCCATTCTAAATTTGTGATCGATTCAAGCGGCTATGGAAGAGTACTGCCAAGACTCCTTGATCTTGAAAAGCCTTCAAAACTTTCTCCGCATTCTGCTATTTTCTCTCATGTAGAAGATATCAACAGAGAAGCAGGTGAGGAAGGAACTTTAATTTCTTTTGACATCATTGAAACTGAAGTCTGGCTTTGGGTAATACCTTTTTCTAACGGAAACACGAGTGTAGGCATTGTAGGCCCTACAGAATATATTGAAAAACTGTCTGAAAACGAGGATACAACAGAAGCATTAAGGAAAGCTATTTCTCTTTCTGATTATTATGTAAAACGTTTTGGCAATGTAGAATTTATCTTTGAACCCAGACACCTGAAAGATTATTCTTGCTCGGTAAAGCAACTGTTTGGTGACGGATATGCCCTTACCGGAAACGCCTCTGAATTCCTTGATCCTGTTTTCTCATCGGGAATGGCATTTGCCACGGAATCGGGAATGCTTGCTGCAAAATTGGCTTTGCGACAGCTTAACGGAGAGCGAATTGACTGGCAGAAAGAATACACAGATTATATTCTTTATGGAGTAGATGTTTTCACGACTTACGTAAAGGAGTGGTATACAGGAAATCTTCAGGAATTATTTTTCCACAGACCTGAAAATGAAGATGTAAAAAGGAAAATATGTGCGGTCTTAGCAGGTTATGTCTGGAATAAAGACAATCCTTTTGTAAAAAAGCACGATACCGTTGTTAAAAATCTTGCCAACCTCATCAAAACAGAGAAACAGCAGGAACAGCCATAAAAAAAGCGGTCTGAAAATTTTCAGCCCGCTTTTTGTTTTATTTAATTGCTTTTTTAATTTCTGTACCTAGCTTCTTTCCTGTAACTTCGTATGCTGCTGCAATTCTTCCGTACTCCCAGGAAAAATCTTTATTCATCTTTTTTCCTTGAATTTTGTCAGCGTGTAGTTTCATAACCACTTTTGAAGGGTTGTCAGTCTCCACGAATGTCAGATCTGAAGTTAATTTTGCTTCCTGTGATCCGATCATTCCACCGTACCAGCCTGCGTATACCCATTTTGCATCAATGATTAAAGTATACTTGGCTTTGGTATCATTTTTAAAAGTTACTTTTTTTGATTTGTTATTAATTCCTTTAAAGAAATAATCCAAATATTCTGAAGCTTTAAATTTTCCCCATTGAAATTCCCAGTTTTTCCAAACCGCTTCATTTTTTTTAGCAGTAATATCTGTTTTTCTGTTTTCAATATATTGTGCTTCCGTGAAATTTTTCTCCTGATAAACTGCATTATCGAACTTTAACTGAACATTAACTTCAGTCTGGTCTTTTAAAAAATCAAAGTTTCCTGATTCGACGTTAATTTGATTCTGAGCAAAAGCTGTTGTTGTAATGGTTACCAACAATAGAAATAATAGTTTTTTCATCATTATATTTTCTTTAAAAATTGAAGTTTCAAATATATTATAAAAAAGCAATCAATTATTACTTTTTTTCTTTGTAGTGTCTTGCTTTCAGAGCCAACATTTTAGAAGTCTTTGCATAGCATTCTGCGATCCGGTCATTATGGTTTGGAATTCCTATCACATTATCACCTGTTGCTCCTACTCCTTCAACAACCAGTAAAACATGATCGGGATTATTCGTTTCTACAAAGGTCATTCTGGAATCCAATTTTGCAGGTTCATTGATAACCCCGCCAAACCATCCCTGGGAAATCCATGTAGGTTCTACAATAAGGGTATATTTTGTCTGCTCAATGTTTGTGGCAGCCTTTATATCGATATTTTTATTCCACGAAGCCAAAAATTTATCCTGAAAGCTTTTTTCTTTTGAATATTCCCAGTCTTTTCTCCATTTTTCAGATTCTTCTTTACCGCTGGTCTGCTCAATATCTTCCATTCTGTCTTTAATATACTGCTCCTCACTGATCTTCTTTTTCGCAAACGTAACGCCATCAAATTTGAAAATTACTTTGATGAATTTCTGATCTTTCAGGAACTTGTAATCCCCGGAAACAACTCTTACCCTTTGAGCCATAACACCGGCAGAAAGAGTAATTAACAAAAGAAATAATATTTTTTTCATCCTTTGGTCTTATTATCTTAAATCTATAAATGTGATGGGTTTTCTGCTGTTCGGATTAAAAACGGTTTTGGACAGAATCTCAAAATCTACGATTTCAATTTTTGGACTTACCCTCAGTTTTGCCCGGAAATGATCACGAACTTCATTCACGAAGGTTTCCTGGTCCTGGTCTGTGCTTAGTTTGATGATAATCTCATCCAACCCTATGTCATTAGACTGAATCACAATCTGATAGCATAAAATAGTATTGAAATCGTTCAGAATATCATTCATGGCAGGCGGATACAGTGTTGTTCCTTTGTACTTGATCATCTGCTGTTTTCGTCCGACAACAGGACCAAGCCTCATGGTATTTCTTCCACAGCTGCAGGGCTCGTAATGCGCCTTTACAATGTCTCCTGTTTTGAAACGCAGCAAAGGAACAGCTTCAACCCCTAAAGTGGTGATGGTCAGCTCGCCGTTATCACCTTCCTGCACAGGATTTCCGTTATCATCAAGAATTTCTGTGATAATCAATTCCGGATGATGATGACCTCCGATCTGGAACTCGCATTCCGTAAAGGCTGTACTCATTTCTGTGGAAGCGTAGGTTGAGAATAATTTAATATCCCACTTTTCTTTAATCTTCTGCGAAAGAATATTATCTGTAAAATCCTGATTCTTGATGCTTTCACCGATACATACCGCTCCGTAAACACTGGAATTCTTATAGTCCAATCCGTGCTTTTCAGCATAATCAATCATCTTTAAAAGAAAAGACGGAACTGTGATCAGGTATTTGGGTTTATATCTGAAAATAGAATCCCACTGCAGTTCGGGAATACCAGGCCCCATTCTTACCACGCTGGCGCCCATTTTTCTCAATCCCAGGAAATAGGCCAGCCCTGCCATAAATCTCTTGTCGATCGTGGTAATCATCTGTACTACATCTCCTTTCTGGATTCCTGCACAGGCAAAAGAAATGGCTTCGTTATAGGCCAATCTTTCAAGATCGCTGTCGGAGAGTCCGAAAGTTACCGGATCACCTAAGGTTCCTGAAGTGGTGCTGTAGTCAACAATTCTATCCGGTGAAATACAGAAAAAATCATGATTGCTTTCCTGCAGATCGTTCTTTGTGGTCGTAGGAATTTTTTGCAGATCTTCTAATGTCCGGATATGTGAGATATTGATATTGTTCTCTTTAAACAGTTTCTGATAGAAAGGCGAATGGGTTTGAAGATACGTTAAAAGTTCCTGAAGCTTATGCTCCTGAAATTTTTTAATGTCTTTAAGGTCTGATCTTTCGATGTCCGGATAGAATTCCAATGATTTAATTTTAAGGAACAAATTTATTTAATTAAAATTAAAAGATTGAATAATTAAAAAAATGGGAACCTTAATAATTTACCTTTGAAAGGTAAAAGTCTGTGTATTGGTATTTCCCGCCGTATTGGTTGTAGTTACTTTTAAAGTATGTGAACCTGAGCCTTTAGGACATTTTTCATCAAAAATATAAACAAAGTCATCTTTTACCCGGGCAAAACGGAGCCATTTCCCGTCCAGTTCTGCACGGAACGATATGATGTCACCAATTTTAGTTCTTCCACTCAATCGCAGAGTACTGCTTTTTATAAGTTCTCCGACCTTCCAGCCTGGAGAAACAGACGGTAAACTCTGATCTAACAAGAGTATTGCCGTGCCCAGTCTATTAAAACTGGCTTCTAATCTGTCACCGCCCCACTTTCCTTTAACAACTTTCGTATCATTTCCATAATCGAACAGAACAACTGCTTTTTCTTTTTCTTCATTCGTTAATTTTCTGTTGGGCTTTATTTTCAACGTATAATCGTCATGAACCGGAATGTATGGAGTATGCAGAATAACCGAGTTGGAAACAGCATCGGCATTGGCACCTGGTTTTTCATACATATTAAAATTCACAGCATCATAAACTGCATTTTTGCTGAGACTGATGTCGGCATTTTCCGTGCTTACTGTTTTTGCTTCATCCGGCTTCACCAATTTATCCGAAGGGATCACCTGTTGCGAATTTCCAGTATAACGAACTTTTGTGATCAGCTTACTTGTATTTCCGGTGACGTCTTTTAAAACAATTTCAATATTGTGAACACTGTCATCCTTAAGGTGAATAATTCCTGTTTTACCGGATGAATTATAATTTTTCAGTTTCATTCCCCGCAATTCAGATAAATGCTGAATGCTCATTTTATCTTTTACAAATTTGGTATAATCAATACAGCCATTGATATATCTTGTATCATCATAGCTTACTTGATCAATGGAAAAGCTGTAGATTATCTGATCATCCATCCGTAGTTCTGCATGATAAATTCCAAGATTAAACCCCTGATTGGCTTTGTCCACCGCTTTAATAGCAAAGCTTATTTCCGGTGAACTGACCTGAATGATATCGGTTGTGTAATTACCTCCATTTTTTTTCACAGCAATTCCGTTCGCACCGGGCTCATAAGTACTGAACCGCCTGTCATACCAATAAAATCCGCTAATAACAGGTGAAATACCATCCGGAATCTTAAAGCCGAAAAGCAAAGGGTTGATACATTCTTCTGTTTTTGTATCTCTGATTTCAAAATGTAAATGTGGTCCGGCTGAACCTCCTGTATTTCCACTCAAAGCAATGAGCTGCCCTTTTGTTACAGGAAACTGTCCGGGAGAGAACGTGATATCCTGTTCCCATTTTTCATCTTTATACTGTCTTTCTTTTACATATTCGTCCAGCTGGGCAAAGTATTTATTTAAATGGGCATATACTGTGGTATAACCATTCGGGTGGGTAATATAAACAGCATTTCCAAAACCGTACCGCTCCACTTTTATCCTGCTCACGTAACCATCTGCTGCGGCGACAACTGACAGGTTTTCCTGGCTATTGGTGCGTAAATCCAAACCCATATGAAAATGATTGGCCCGGACCACTCCAAAGTTGGCAGCCAGCTGCATGGGGATGTTTAAAGGATTTCTAAAATAATTTTGTGGATAATTAGTCTGAGCACCTATTGTTATTATGTTGATGAAACAGATGACGAATAGAATTTTACATAAGTTTTTCATACAGCATTTGGTTTGAGGTTTATTTAAAATTACGAAATTTTAAATAATAATGGTGGTAATATTTTTAGTAATTTTTGGCTAAAGCCAATATGTGGGTTTACATTTTTAAGCGGGCTTTAGCCCGCTCCTATTGATAAAAACAGCTGTAAAATATTTATAAAAAACACAGGGAAAATTAACCTATTCATCATTCACCATTCACATTTTACCACCTCCTGCATTTATATTTCTGAAATTGAAGTTTTTAATAGATATAAGCTAAATAAAACATATCTTATAAACCGACAAAAATCACTAAATTTGCAGACTTAATTAATCAACGATATTGAGATATTTACAATGAGCCAATTTAAAGAATACAAAAACCTCAACCTTATTGACGTAGCCGAGAATGTAGCGGAATTTTGGAAACAGAATAAAACGTTCAGTAAAAGTGTTGAGATTCGCGAGGGTAATGCCGAGTTTGTTTTTTATGAAGGTCCGCCTTCAGCAAACGGTATGCCCGGAATTCACCACGTTATGGCCAGAGCATTAAAGGATATTTTCTGTCGTTTCCAGACTCAGAACGGGAAACAGGTTTTCCGTAAAGCGGGCTGGGATACACACGGACTTCCTGTGGAACTGGGCGTAGAAAAAGAATTAGGAATCACGAAAGAGGATATTGGCAAAAAAATCTCTATTGAAGATTACAACAAAGCCTGCCGTGAAGCGGTAATGCGATATACAGACGTATGGAACAGCCTTACGGAAAAAATAGGATACTGGGTAGACCTTGAGGATCCGTATATCACATATAAATCAAAATATATGGAGACGGTTTGGTGGTTGCTGAAGCAGTTGTATGATAAAGAATTATTGTACAAAGGCTACACAATCCAGCCTTACTCTCCGAAAGCAGGAACAGGACTTTCTTCCCATGAGCTGAATCAGCCGGGAACGTACCGTGATGTTTCGGACACAACGGTTGTGGCTCAGTTTAAAGCGAAGAAAGAAACTTCTGAACTGTTCAATGATGTGAATGGAGACGTACATGTATTAGCATGGACGACTACTCCATGGACCTTACCGTCCAATACCGCGCTTGCGGTAGGAAGAGATATTGAATATGTTTTGGTTAAAACATTCAACCAATATACATTTGAGCCGATAACGATTGTTTTATCAAGAGTTCTTTTACCTAAAGTATTCGGTAAGAAATATGCAGAAGGTACAGATGAAGATTTTGCCGGGTATACTGCAGAAAGCAAAGTGATTCCTTTCCAAGTAGTTAAAGAATTCACCGGAGAAAAATTGGCCGGAACTCAATATGAGCAGCTGATCCCATGGTTTACACCGGATGAATCACCTGAAAAAGCTTTCAGAGTGATCATCGGAGATTTTGTAACCACTGAGGACGGTACAGGTATCGTTCATATTGCGCCTACATTTGGTGCAGATGATGCCAGAGTAGCCAAGGAGGCAGGCATTCCTCCCATGTTGGTAAAAGACGGAAATGACAATCTGGTTCCATTAGTTGACCTTCAGGGTAGATTTATCAAAGGTGAAAATGTACCTGAAGTATTTTCAGGAAAATATATCAAGAACGAATATTACGATGACGGAACTGCCCCTGAAAAATCATGGGATGTAGAGCTGGCTATTGTTCTGAAGACTGAAAACAAAGCCTTTAAAGTAGAGAAATACGTCCACAGTTATCCACACTGCTGGAGAACTGATAAGCCGGTGTTGTATTATCCGCTTGATTCATGGTTTGTGAAAATGACCGCTGTAAAAGACAGACTGGTTAATTTAAACAAGGAAATCAACTGGAAGCCGAAAGCTACCGGAGAAGGACGTTTTGCGAACTGGCTTGAAAATGTGAACGACTGGAATTTATCCCGTTCAAGATATTGGGGTATCCCATTGCCGATCTGGAGAACTGAAGATCTTAAAGAAGAAAAGATCATGGGATCTGTAGAAGAATTATATAATGAAATAGAGAAGTCTGTTGAGGCAGGATTCATGAAAGAGAATCCATTCAAAGGTTTTGTGATCGGAAATATGTCTGAGCAGAACTATGAATTGGTTGATCTTCACAAAAATGTGGTGGACAAAGTAGTTCTTGTTTCAGATTCCGGAAAAGCAATGAACCGCGAAAGTGATCTTATCGACGTTTGGTTCGATTCAGGATCTATGCCTTATGCACAGCTGCATTATCCGTTTGAGAACAAAGAGATGATCGATAACAATAAAGCATTCCCTGCTGATTTTATCGCAGAAGGTGTTGACCAGACAAGAGGCTGGTTCTATACGCTTCATGCCATCGGTACTGCTGTTTTTGATTCTGTTGCTTATAAAAATGTAATGAGTAACGGGCTTGTTCTGGATAAAAACGGACAAAAAATGTCAAAACGTCTAGGAAATGCTGTAGATCCGTTCGAAACACTTTCTGTATACGGTCCGGATGCTACGAGATGGTATATGATCTCGAATGCAAATCCTTGGGAAAACCTGAAGTTTGACATCGAAGGAATTGACGAAGTGAGAAGAAAGTTCTTCGGAACACTTTACAATACCTATTCATTCTTTGCATTGTATGCGAATGTGGATGGCTTCAATTATACGGAGAAAGAAGTGGAAAACCGTCCGGAAATAGACCGCTGGATCCTTTCTGAGCTTAATCTTTTAATTAAAGAAGTAAAAGCATTCTACGAAGATTACGAACCGACAAGAGTAGCCAGAGCCATCAGCACATTTGTGAATGATAACCTGAGCAACTGGTACGTAAGACTGTGCAGAAGACGTTTCTGGAAAGGAGATTATTCTGATGATAAAATATCGGCTTACCAGACTTTATATACATGTCTTGAAACAGTGGCGAAATTATCCGCACCTATTGCTCCGTTCTTTATGGATCAGCTGTATCAGGATTTAAATAAGGTAACCGGAAAAGAAAACTGTGAATCTGTACATTTAACAGATTTCCCTGTAGCTGACGAAAGTCTGATCGATCAGGATCTGGTAGAAAAAACACACCTGGCTCAGAACATCACGAGTATGGTTTTCTCCCTGAGAAAGAAAGAGAATGTGAAAGTTCGCCAGCCATTACAGAAAGTATTGGTTCCGGTTCTGGATGCAAAAACGGAAGCGCAGATTTTAGCTGTTGCCGACCTGATCAAACAGGAAGTAAATGTTAAAGAATTACAGCTGATCAATGCGGAAGAAGCATCGCATTTAATTGTAAAGCAAATCAAGCCGAATTTCAAAGCTTTAGGTCCTAAATTAGGGAAAGATATGAAAACAGTAGGCGGAGCAATAGCCAATCTTAACACAGAGCAGATTGCCAGCCTTGAAAAAGAAGGAAAAATAGACATTCAAGGGTATGAGATCACTCTTGATGATGTGGAAATCTCTACAAAAGATATCCCGGGATGGACGGTAACTTCCGACGGGAAAACAACTGTGGCATTAGATTTGACGTTAACAGAAGAATTAAAATCTGAGGGTATCGCAAGGGAGTTCATCAACAGAATTCAGAACCTGCGAAAAGAGAAGGACTTTGAGCTGACAGACAGGATTAAAATCTCCATTGAAGAAAACTCTCCTTTCATTGAAGATGTTAAGAAAAATGAGGAATATATTTCATCCGAGGTCTTGTCAAATAAAATAGAAATTGTATCTTCACTTTCAAATTTTAACGAAATCGAAATAGATGAGGTTAATTTTAAGATAAATGTCGAAAAAAATTAACATATAGTTATTGTATTTCAAATTCCATTTCATAATTTTATTAAAAAAGAGAAAAGAATATGTCAGACGAAAGAGTAAGATACAGCGATGCTGATTTACAGGAATTTAAGGCTATCATAAGAGAAAAAATAGAAAAAGCAGAAAGAGATCTTCAGCTGATCAGAGAAAGTTTCATCAACGACCAGAATAATGGTACGGACGATACTTCTCCTACATTCAAAGCTTTTGAAGAAGGAGCAGAAACACTGAGCAAGGAGCAGAACTCTATATTGGCAGGACGTCAGGAGAAATTCGTGCGTGATCTTAAGAATGCTTTGATCCGAATCGAAAATAAGACCTATGGTGTATGCAGAGTGACAGGAAAGCTGATTCCTAAGGAAAGACTTTTAGCCGTTCCTCATGCTACGCTGAGCATTGAAGCCAAAAATATGCAGAAATAAACCGTCAAGGTTTTGTAAATAATATTGGGTTTATATCGTATTCACGGATACTTTATAAACCTAATTTTTAATGTAGACCCATGAACGAAGTATTAATTTTAGCAATTATTGTTGCTGCAGTTTTACTGTTTTTCAACAGGAAATGGATCAGAAACAGATTCTTTCCTGACCGGCAGAAGAACTACACCATCGATGATCAGTTTAATTCTGATAAACGTGAAAGGGAAAAAGAAATCGACAGAATTTTGAGTAAGATGGGCAAAAACGGCATTAATGACCTGTCTGCAAAAGACCGGAAAAGACTCGATGAGCTGTCCAAAATGTAACATTTAAAAAAGAAAAGAAAATGGAATCTATCATAGTACATCCTAAGAATCCTATGGAACTGAGTGCACTGAAAAGTGTTTTAAAAGATATGAACATCCGATATGAGCGTGCTCAGACCAAAAATACGTTCCATACAGAAAAGGTGGCCAAGAAAATTTTCGACAAGAAAAATTCTGAGAAACCTTCTAAACCAAAAGGACAGTAATGAAAAAGATCTTAGCTATAACATTTTTAGTATTGTTAATTGATCAAGCTTCAAAAATTTACATCAAAACCCATTTCAATCTGGATGACAGTGTTACTGTTTTTCCAGGCTTTAAACTGACTTTCGTAGAAAACCCGGGAATGGCTTACGGCCTTCATTTCGGAGGCATTATCGGGAAATATTTCCTGGTCATCCTTAGACTTTTCTTAATTGGAGGAATGGTTTATATGTTCAAAAAATGGCTGAAACAGGGAGCCTCCAACTATCTTCTGATCCCAATGGCTATTATTTTTGCCGGCGCTATCGGAAATATTATTGACGGAATGTTTTACGGACTTATCTTCGACAGCGGAACAGTTTACGACCCAAGCATCGACCGATGGATAGGATATGGAGGAGTTTCCAAGTTTGTTCCTTTCGGACAGGGTTATTCTGCTTTTATGAAAGGCTGCGTAGTGGATATGCTTCACTTTCCTTTGGTAGACTGGTATGTTCCTGATAACATCCCATTGATTGGCGGTAAACACCTTGAATTTTTCAAGTATATCTTCAATGTAGCCGATTCTGCTATTACAGTAGGAGCTGCTTTACTATTAATATTCAGAAAAAAAGCTTTTCCTAACGGACTTGAGTTTTAAAAACAGTATTCCGGATGAAAAAAGTAATCAAAAATATTTTTAAGATTTTCCTGCTGCTTCTTGTAGCAGGAATTATTTTTATAGCGTGGGCTAATTACAGTATCAGAAAAGAAAGCAGTCCTTTTGTTTCTTACAAGATTTCTGATGTTCCTGAAACCAAAGTGGCCTTGCTTTTGGGAACCGGCAAAAAACTAAGCAACGGAATGCCTAACGCCTATTTCTACAACAGAATCCAGGCTGCCATAGATCTGTATAAAAGCGGAAAGATAAACTACATCATCGTAAGCGGAGACAACAGCACCAAAGATTATAATGAACCGGAAGATATGCAGCTTAGTCTAATGCAGTATGGTATTCCAAAAGACAGGATCATTATGGACCACGCCGGATTCAGAACCCTGGATTCTGTAGTCAGGGCCAAAGATATTTTCGGACAGCATAAACTGGTGATCATTTCGCAGAAATTCCACAATGAGAGAGCCGTTTTTCTGGCAAGAAAGAATGGAATGGAAGCTTTCGGGTATAATGCCAATGATGTAAATAAATACGCCGGTTTAAAAACAAATCTGAGAGAATATCTTGCGAAAACAAAAGTTTACTGGGATCTGCTTTTCGGAGTTCAGCCTAAATTCGGAGGAGAAAAGATTATCATTCCTTAATTTTTGCTCTTACTGATTTTTTTCACGCAAAGTTTAAATCTAATAATAATTAATTTCAAGTGAGCAAAGAAGAATCAACAAGTTGATTTGATGGAGCTCTGTTTTCAAGCTTAGCGCAGCAAATTTATTTGCCTTTGTTTTTCTTAAATAATAGCTTTGAAAATAAATCTTTGCGTTTAAATTAATTTTTAAATAAAGATAAAACACAATCATCTGTGAAAATCCGTGCAATCAGTGGGAGAATTAATTAAATTTGCAATTCATTAATTTTTATAAATAATTTAAACAAATGTCAAGAATTCTTACCGGCATTCAAGCCACCGGCACCCCCCATCTTGGAAATCTCCTTGGGGCAATTATTCCTGCTATTGAACTTTCCAAGCAGGAAGGAAATGAATCATTTTTATTCATTGCGAATCTTCATTCTCTTACCCAGATTAAAGATGCACAGGTTTTAAAACAGAATACCTACGAGATTGCTGCGGCTTGGCTTGCTTGTGGGCTGGATACAGAAAAAACATATTTTTACAGGCAGAGTGATATCCCTGAAACCTGCGAACTTTCTTGGCATTTATCATGTTTTTTTCCTTACCAGAGATTAACTCTTGCACATTCATTTAAGGATAAAGCAGACAGACTTCAGGATGTTAACGCCGGGCTGTTCACCTATCCTATTCTGATGGCTGCAGATATTTTACTGTATGATGCAGAGATCGTTCCCGTAGGAAAAGATCAGCTTCAGCATCTTGAGATTGCCCGTGATGTAGCATCAAGGTTCAACAATCAGATGGGTGAAGTTTTGGTTTTACCTCAAGCTGAGCTTCAGGAAGACACCAAATATGTTCCCGGAACAGATGGCCGTAAAATGTCTAAATCCATGGGAAATATCATTAATATTTTCTTACCTGAAAAAGAACTGAAAAAACAGGTAATGAGCATAGAAACCGATTCTAAAGCTCTGGAAGAACCAAAAGATCCTGAAACAGATAAGGTTTTTGCTATTTATGAGCTGATCGCTACTCCTGAGCAGACGGAAGAATTAAGAGCTAAGTACTTAGCCGGAAACTTCGGTTACGGACATGCTAAATTAGAACTGCTGAATCTGATCTTAACCCGTTTTGCAAAAGAAAGGGAAATGTTCGCTTATTATATGAACAACCTGGATGAACTGGAAGCAAAACTTCAGGAAGGTGCCGCAAAAACAAGAGTGGTTGCAACAGAAACCATCAGAAAAGTAAGAGCAAGCTTAGGAATTTAAGCATTAGATACTAAAGCATTGTTTTTAGAAAGAATAAAGCAATGCAATCCATCTTCAAACTCATAGACAATATCCCATCCGGGATATTGTTTTGTTATAGTCCTGATGATAGACAGCCCCAAACCGGTAGAACTGTGGTCTGAACCCTGCTTGTAGAAACGGTTGAAGATCTGGGCTTTATCAAGCGGAGTGCCGTTTCCGCTATTCTGGAAGATAAGTCTGTTATCTTCTATAATGACATTGACAATTCCCTCCTGATTACTATACTTAATTGCATTTTTAAGCAGATTGGAAAGCAGGATATCCGCCAGATCAGGATTAAAATCACCTCCAAAAAATCCTTTCTCAATAATGCTGACTTCTACTTTTTTAAACTCGATAAAATCCTCATAGCTTTTGACCAGCTCAGCAATCATTTCATTGAAATTTACTTTTGATGTCCTACTGAACTGGCTGTTCTCTATTTTCGAAAGCATGAGCAGGGATTTGTTCAGTCCGGCCATTCTTCTGAGGTCACCCTTTACTTCAGTGAGGAAGTTCATGTTTTTCCTGTCAAGATCGCCATTCTGGATCGCCAGATCAATTTTATTGGTCACAATAGCCAGCGGCGTCTGAAGTTCATGGGATGCATTTTCAATGAATTGCTTCTGCTGATGGAAAACAAGTTCGTTCCGTTTAATCATTTCCTCTATTTCCACATTAAGCTCTTCAAATTCTTTGATAGAATAATTCTGAGTTTCCTGTGGCGAAGAAGCTCCGAACTGATATCTTTTCAGTCTGTCTAAAATGGTATAGAACGGACGCATGGCCTTATTCAGCATATAACCGTTGACAGCAACAATACTGATCACAAGTAAAATATACAGCACAATTAAAGCTGTAGTCAGGTCATATACCAATTCATCCTGCTCTACAGTAGAGGTCCGTATCTCAAGTCTCTGACGTTTTCCAAACTGATCTATAAAATCTGTCTCAAGCACACGGTAAGGTTGGTCCTTATCATCGTATTCCATATAAAACATCTTGTTATAGAGCCTGTTTTTATCCTTGTATTCAGATTCTGAAATCGGCTTGATCTTAAATTCATTGAATCCGAAGTCTTTACTGTTCAACAGTTTAGGCTCATGATACACCGCTTTAATGATCTGTATCTTTCTGTCTTTCAGCCCGTCATCTACATTATCATAAACTTCGTCCAGAATATAGGCATAAAATAATGCCGCCCAGATCGCAATGATCAACAGCAGAATACCGATCATGTATTTGATGGTGTAGTATTTTAACGAAACTTTCATTTAGACGAATTTATAACCTATTCCGTAAACGGCCTGGAAATCAGCTTCTGCATTGAGACTTTTCAGTTTTTTACGGAGATTTTTAATTTGAGAGTAAATAAAATCCAGACTGTCTGCCTGATCAATATAATCTCCCCAGATGGCTTCAGCCAAAGTTGTCTTCTGCAGCGTTTTTTCCGGATGGATCACAAAATAATACAGAAGATCATATTCCTTACGGTTAAGAACCAGATCTTCATTTCCTACTTTAACAGTCCTGTTTTCCGGATCAATGCTTATATTTTTATAGGCAATTGTATTTTCCCCATCCTGATTCTTTCTTCTGATCACAGACCGGATTCTTGCCATCAATTCGGCAAGGTGAAAAGGCTTGGCCAGATAATCATCGGCACCTATTTCCAACCCCGCGACCTTGTCATCAACAGAATCTTTAGCCGATAGAATGATCACAGGATCTTTTTTATGCAGTTTCCTGATCTCTCTCAGCAGATCAATGCCATTTCCGTCCGGCAGCATAATATCCAGAAGAATGCAGTCATACTCATATGAAATGATCTTTTCCAACCCTGCATTGTACGTAAGAGCAAATTCTACAATAAAATGCTCTGCTTCCAGAAAAGTCTGTACAGTGTCTTTCAGTTCCGGTTCATCTTCTATGATCAATATCTTCATTCTGCAGTATTGGCTTATCAAATATATGAAATAGAAAGGAAGATAGAAGCTCGAAGCTGTTTTTAAGGGCAGACATCTGACTGTCATTTTTACAATAGTAATTGAATATTCTCCACTTAATACTGTTGCTTAAAAACTTTCATCCTCAGGCTTCCTTCTTCCCTCAGTTATTTTTCAATGAATTAATCATCAATCCTCTTGAAGTTTCCTTTTCTGTCAAATTCAAGATCCAGCCCATTTGAAAGCTCTGCTTTATAAGACCATCTTTCTTTTTCTATCTTAAC
The DNA here is from genome assembly GCF_049887855.1 of Chryseobacterium sp. NFX27. Lineage (NCBI taxonomy): Bacteria > Pseudomonadati > Bacteroidota > Flavobacteriia > Flavobacteriales > Weeksellaceae > Chryseobacterium > Chryseobacterium sp. NFX27. The sequence continues at coordinate 70,916 of NZ_JAGEKK010000007.1, forward strand.
GATATAGGTGTTTGGAAAATTTTTAGCAGCATAATTCCTGATCGATGCCGGAATAAATGCATAAGGCAGCTTCTGATGTTTCCCGTCCACTTCTTTCCAGTTTCCGTTGCTGTCAAATTCTACTTTCATCCCGTTGGTCAGATAAACCTGGTATTCGTCAACACCATAGATTTCCCGGTCTTCAATAGCCGATCCTACTGTGATCCCTTTAAAATGGGATGCAAGGAAGTTTTTAGCCGTTTTAGGCAATTGATTGGCATTGATTGCCTTATCCTGTGCAAAAATAAACCCTCCTGCCAATAAGAAAATTAAAACGAATGCTCCGGTGATTTTTCTAAAATTTTTCATAATGTTAAATTTTTTCTGTTTTATTATGAAGCAAAGTTCAGAATCAATTTAGGAAAGAATTAGGAAAAATGAAAAGTAGAGAATGAATAGTGGAAAATATTTTAACCATTAAGATCAGATAAGAGTGCAAGGAATTAATATGAAGCATTTTGACTTTTCTTAATTAACCTGACTTCCGGACACTACCATATCCTTGTCAAGATTTGAAATCTTGACAAGGATAATTTCTGCAACTTGCTTCTGGGTAGTTTAAAAATCCGGCTTCCTGCTGCCGAAAACTGTATTTTATAAGTATTCCTTGATCTGTAAAAGATGGGTTATAGCTTTCAGCCCTTCCTCCTGCTTATTTTCTTTATAAACATCAAAGAAGATGACGTCTAGACCATAATTTTGGGACCCTACAACATCAGCAATCCAGTCGTCACCGATCAGGATACTCTCTTCTTTACTGGCTTCTGCAAGGCTCAATGAATATTCAAATATCTTCGGATTGGGTTTTCTCACGCCTACAGAATCAGCGCTGGTAATGGTTTTAAAGTATTTATCAATTCCTGAAAGGATGCATTTCCGCTCTGTCACTTCCTGGAAGCCGTTGGAAATGACATGCAGTGTATAGTTTTTGGATTTCAGATACTCCAAAATGTACTCTGCACCTTCTACCAGCTCGTTATGATTGAGAATCTTATCCAGAAAATGTTCTTCAAAATATTGCGAAAGCTCTTCATCATCCACTCCGAAACGGTTAAAAGTATCATAGAAACGGTGCTTTCGCAGGTATTCTTTACCAATGATACCGTCTCTGATTTTTTCCCAGAGGCTCTCATTAATTTCATGGTAGGCAGAATGAAATGCCTCAAATTCGATATTATAGTGTAAGGTAATTTCCTGTTTTTCAAAAAGATCTTTGATGGTAAGGTAAGCGTTCTTACGGTGATCCCAGAGCGTATTGTCCAGGTCAAAAAAAATGTGCTGAATTTTCATACAGCACAAAATTACTCATTTTAATTTTTGGAAATCGGGAAATTCTTGCTTTTGGTTTGTACCAGTTCAAGACTTTTTGAGTAACTCAATAAAAAATCAATTGTTTGTTTCTTAGGTTTCAAAGTTTTCACTTTTAAGGAATCATTTTTTTTCATAGGCGAAAGTATGTTTTCCTTTAAACGTGAATTTTTCGAAATTATTATCCTAACGTGTCAATACAATATTATTTTCGTCCATGATTTTTCTCAGGTTAATGAGTGCATAACGTACTCTCCCCAATGTGGTATTGATACTCATATTGGTATGGTCTGCAATTTCTTTAAAGCTCAAACCATCGAAAAATCTTAATTTAATGACTTCCTGCTGGTTCTGTGGCAGGAATTGAAGCATCCTCAAAAGATCCTCCTGGATCTGCAGGGTTACAAGCTGATCTTCAATATTTTCCGAAGGCTCCCGGATCAGATCAAAAATAGAATATTCGTCTGTTTCAAAAGTGGTTTCTGAAACTTTAACGTTTTTCGCTTTCAGTCTGAAGTGATCAATAATAAGGTTGTGTGCAATTCTTTTTGCCCAAAGAATAAATTTGCCTTCTTCGTTATAACGTCCTTCTTTCAGCATCAGGATGATTTTCATGAATGTATCCTGAAAAACATCATTGGCCAGGTCTTCATCATTAATTTTGTAAAAAATGAATGTAAACAGTTCTCTCTGATGACGATGAATAAGGGCTGATAGGGCTTCTTCGTCTCCTTTCTGGTAAAGGGAAATTAGTAGGCTGTCCGTTTTTGATTTCATAACTCTTCTCAATAATAAAAAATTTGCAGACCAGCAATTCTCCAGATATTTTATCTGGCCCTAGCTGTAAATACAAAACAGTTTTTTAGAGTAAAGTAAAATCAATAGGCAGTACAATTATTATATGGTGTAAATATAATAATTTTTTAATAACCGTTAACCTATTATTAAATTTTTACGAGAAAATTTAAAAAAAATCAATTAAACATGTCATGAATAAAGACTGTAGGAATATTTAATGTTAAATTAACATTTAAACCTTTCAACTCTTTTCCGTTCAAGCGCGCATCTCCAATCGGAAAAGCATAGCCTCCGGCAAGATCTAAAATCCCAAAAAGAGTAACTCCTATTTTCGGTGCAATATATTTATTGGTTCCCTCCGCCCCTATCAGCAGATAGTAGGAATGATAAAAATCTACATTTTTCTCAAAATTAAGAAGCACATCGGCCTGCAGTTTCGGCATGATCGCAAATTTAGAACCCGCAGAACCCATCAGAGCAGATCCGCCCAGTCGGTATATCACATCATCATTCTTCAGAAATAGCAGCTTCCCTCCCAATTCTCCAAAGCTCTGGTTCTGGTAGGTATATCCCACGGTAACCATTTTATGCATGGTATACTGTGCCTTTGTAGCTATACCCAGACAAAATATAAAAAGTACGGTAACTGCTGATTTAAAATTCATCATCACTAATTATTTAAGATGTAAAATTAAAAAAAACTGCCTTACCTAAAGATAAAGCAGTCTGTTTTATTATTTTTGGAGAAGAATTAAATACCAAAAGCGGCTTTAATTTCATCTACTTTGTCAAGTTTTTCCCAGGTAAAGAACTCAAGACCTGTAAGAGTAATTTCATTTTTCTGACCTTTATTGAATGTTTTGTCAGCTATATAATGCTCTTTCCCCATATGTCCGTAAGAAGCCGTTTCCTGATAGATAGGATTTCTTAATTTTAAGTTCTGCTCAATCGCATAAGGTCTCAAATCAAAGATTGAAGTCACTTTCTTAGCAATATCACCATCATGAAGATCTACTTTCGCAGTTCCATACGTATTGATATATAAACCACAAGGTTCAGCAACACCAATTGCATAAGAAACCTGTACCAGAACTTCGTCAGCCACTCCTGCAGCCACTAAGTTTTTAGCAATGTGTCTTGTAGCATAAGCGGCACTTCTGTCTACTTTTGACGGGTCTTTTCCAGAGAAAGCACCACCACCGTGAGCTCCTTTTCCTCCGTAAGTATCTACAATAATCTTTCTTCCCGTAAGACCTGTATCTCCGTGAGGACCTCCGATTACAAACTTCCCTGTAGGGTTGATGTGATATTTGATCTGATCATTGAATAATGCCTTGATCTCTTCAGTCTGCTGAGCCACTACTCTTGGAACCAGGATGTTTTTGATATCTTCACGGATCTTGCTCAGCATTTCTTCTTCAGCTCCAAAGTCATCATGCTGTGTAGAAACTACGATAGAATCTATTCTTACCGGCTTGTGATCGTCAGAATATTCAATAGTTACCTGGCTTTTTGCATCCGGACGAAGGTAAGCGATTTCGTTTCCTTCTCTTCTCAATACAGAAAGTTCTTTAAGAATAGTGTGGGCAAGGTCCAGAGCAAGCGGCATATAATTAGCCGTTTCGTTGGTTGCATAACCGAACATCATCCCTTGGTCACCAGCACCCTGTGCATTGGCTTTAGCTTCAAAAGATTCGTCGTTTACTGCTCTGTCAACTCCCTGGTTAATATCCGGAGACTGTTCGTGAATTGCAGAAATAACGCCGCACGAATCCCCATTGAACATATATTCCCCTTTAGTGTATCCAATTCCGTTAATAACATCTCTTGCAATAGTTTGAACATCAAGATATGCATCGGACTTCACTTCTCCGGCCAGCACAACCTGCCCTGTCGTTACAAGGGTTTCGCATGCTACCTTAGAGCTTTTATCATATGCTAAAAAGTGATCGATTAATGCATCGGAGATCTGATCGGCAATTTTATCCGGATGTCCTTCTGAAACTGATTCAGATGTAAATAGATAAGACATATTATTCTTTGTTTTTTAGATTAAAAATATATGAAGAAAAATAAGAATAAATTGCCTAGAAAGAATACTGTTTTAGCATATTTTTAGAGAGGTTGCAATCAGGTCAAATTTTTCCTCGTTTATAAACGTCCGCAAATTTAAGTACTATTTTTTTAATACTAAAGGATTTTGCTTATTAATTATAATTTTCTTAAAATTAATGATTTATATCATTTTGCGGCCTTCTTAGTTCATTGCGGCTTGATGCTCACAAATTCCTTCGGGTTGATATGATAATTCAGTTTAAGTTCAAGAGAATTTTTGATAGAGAGTGAAAGTTCATCAATGATTTTCTGCTTAAAGGTCGGCTTATAATAAATAATGCTGATCTCTCTGTAAGGAAAAGGCTTTTTAAATCTGAAAACATTCTCCTTCTGCTCTTCTGAAAGCTGGCTCAATGCTAATTCCGGCAGAATGCTGATGCCTCCTACTTTATCCACCATATGAACCAAAGTCTGAATATTAGACGCTAAGAAATCTAAATTCTTAGGCTTCAAGGTATTTTCTTTTAAATGGCAGATATTCTCAAACTGGTTTCTCAGACAGTTTCCTTCCTCTAAAAGCCAGACTTTTTCAACATTCAGCTCTTCAGGTATGATGTAAGAATTCTTTTTATTCGCTTCCGTATTGGAGCTGTAGATCATCAATTCTTCATTGAAAAGGAAGTCCTGATAAAATTCATCGGCAGAATCATAAGGGGTAGAAATAATTCCGGCATCCAGCTCACCTGCTTTTAAAGCCTTGACAATATTATCCGTTGTCATTTCTTTCACATTCATCTGGATTTTCGGGTTATCCTCCAAAAATTTGAAGATTTCCGTCGGCAGAATGAAAGAAGAAACGGTAGGAATGATTCCTAAATTGATCGTCCCTCCCAAAATATTATTCAAAAGATTCGCTTTATTTTTCAGCTCATTGACAGATTCTATAATTACCTTTGCCTGATCAATGATTTGAAGCCCAACATCTGTAGTACGGATCGGGTGTGTTGTTCTGTCGAACACCTTCACATCCAGTTCATCCTCAAATTTTTGTATCATCGCACTTAATGTAGGCTGTGTAATAAAGCATGCCTGAGCTGCTTTACCAAAATGTTTGTACTTATCAACAGCGATAAGATACTCCAGTTGCTGAATGTTCATCTGATTAATATTATCTATTACAAAGATAAAATGTTTTTGCTATTTGTAATCAAAAATTCAAGTAAATTTGATATTTAATACGTCTGCATAAGACAGTTTACAAGGGAAATCAACCATACAAATCATAACTATATGGATTCTAAAAAATTAACGCTAAGCAACGGCGCACCTTATTTTGAACATCAGGACTCACAGACCGTAGGTCCCCGAGGGCCTGTGCTGCTGCAGGATTTCATTCTTCAGGAAAACCTTGCGCACTTTGTAAGGGAAAGAATCCCGGAGAGAATTGTGCATGCTAAAGGAAGTGGAGCCTACGGAACATTTACCGTAACGCATGACATCAGCCAGTATACAAAAGCCAAATTATTTTCAAAAATCGGAAACTCCTGCAGAATGTTTGCCCGGTTTTCTACCGTAGGTGGAGAAAAAGGAAGTGCAGATACGGCAAGAGATCCGAGAGGTTTTGCTTTAAAATTTTATACGGAAGACGGAAACTGGGATCTGGTAGGAAATAATACACCGGTATTCTTTATTAAGGATGCTAAAAAATTCCCGGACTTTATCCACACTCAGAAAAGAGTTCCGAAAACCAATTTAAAAAGTGCCACGATGATGTGGGATTTCTGGAGCCATAATCCGGAATCGCTTCACCAGGTTCTTATTTTAATGTCAGACAGAGGAACGCCGTATGGCTACAGACATATGCACGGATTCGGATCACATACTTTTTCGATGATCAACGCTCAGAATGAAAGAGTATGGGTAAAATTCCATTTTATAACAAAGCAGGGAATCAAAAACTTCACGGATGCTGAAGCGGTAAAGATGGCCGGAGAAAATCCTGATTTCGCACAGGAAGATCTTTGCAATGCCATTGAAAACGGAGATTTTCCGAAGTGGACCATGTATATCCAGGTGATGACGGAAGAGCAGGCAAAAGATTTCAGATGGAATCCTTTTGATGTAACCAAAGTATGGTTTCACGATGATTTTCCGATGATCGAAGTAGGTGAAATGGAACTGAACGAAGTTCCGGTCAACTATTTTGCTCATGTAGAACAGTCAGCATTTTCACCGAGCAGTCTTATTAACGGAATCAGTTTTTCTCCGGACAAAATGCTGCAGGGAAGACTATTTTCTTATCCGGATGCCCACAGATACAGGGTTGGAGTAAATGCTCACCAACTGGAAGTGAACCGATGCCCTTTTGCCGTCAACAACTACCAGAGAGACGGTTTTATGGCAGATTCCAGCCAGTATCAGGACAAACCGAATTATTTCCCAAACAGCTTTGACGACATTAAGCCGGATTCCGCTTATAAGAATTATGAATATGAGCTGGACAGTGCCCATGTTGCCAACTATAACAGGAATGAAAATGACGATGATCATTATACCCAGCCCGGATTATTGTATACAAAATCTATGACGGCTGAGGATAGAGAACACTTAATCAGCAACATCGTAGGAAGTATGAGAGGAATTTCCGGACCGAAAAAAGACGAGATTATTAACCGCCAATTATGTCACTTTTTCAGGACTAATATTGAACTTGGCATGAAAGTGGCATCTCAGCTTAATATCAATATTGATGCAAATATGATGAATCACTCGAAATAGGATTTTGAAGGATTCATTAAGTAAAAGGAAAAAAAACTAATATTTTTTCCTTTTTTTTATAAAAAATTCATAATTTGCAAAAAATAATATTTTATAGTGGAAAAATGAGTTACGAAAATATATTATTAGAAAAGGAAGGGAAATTAGCTGTTGTTACCATAAACAGACCACAAAGCTTAAATGCTTTAAATGCAAAAACGATTCAAGAGATAAGCTCAGCCATGGATGAACTTAACGCTGATGAGTCCTGTAGGGTGATTATTATTACAGGAAGTGGCGAAAAATCATTTGTAGCAGGAGCTGATATAAAAGAATTCAGTGATTTTGGACAGGAAAAAGCCGAAGAACTGGCCAGAAACGGGCATAATACCCTGTTCAACAAAATTGAAAATACATCTAAGCCTGTTATTGCAGCCGTGAACGGTTTTGCATTGGGAGGAGGTTTAGAGTTAGCTATGGCGTGCCACATCAGATATGCATCAGAGAATGCAAGACTGGGGCTTCCGGAAGTTACACTGGGATTAATTCCCGGGTACGGAGGGACTCAAAGACTACCTAAACTGGTAGGAAAGGGCATCGCCAACGAAATGATCTTCTCTGCCAAAATGATTCCCGCTCAAAAAGCAAAGGAAATAGGTTTGGTGAATGAAGTATACCCTATTGAAGAATTATTAACCAAAACAAAAGAATTAGCGAGTATTATAGCCAGCAACTCACCAATGGCTATATCAAAGGCCATCCAAGCCGTAAACTTGTCTGACACGGATAAAGGTTTTGAATCTGAAATTAAATATTTCGGGGAACTTTTTGAAATGAACGACAAGAAAGAAGGGGTTACCGCTTTTTTAGAGAAAAGAAAGCCTAACTTCTAAGATTTTTAATCCAAATTATTTCGAAAAAAACTAATGCTGCGGTATGAATAAGTTTGATAAAGCTTATCTAAAAATGGCCCAAGAGTGGGCAAAACTATCCTACTGTAAGAGAAAACAGGTAGGAGCTCTTATCGTAAAAGATAGGATGATTATTTCAGACGGTTACAACGGAACTCCTTCGGGATTTGAAAACTGCTGTGAAGATGGAGAGGGGAAAACACACTGGTATGTACTTCATGCGGAAGCCAATGCTATATTAAAGCTGGCCGCTTCCACACAGTCTGCAAAAGGGGCAACGTTATATTTAACGCTGTCGCCATGCAAAGAATGCAGTAAACTGATTCTGCAGGCTGGAATTACAAGACTTGTGTATATTAATGAGTATTCAGACGACGACGGGATAGCGTTCTTGAGAAACCATAACATTGAAATAGAACAAATATCGGACTGTGAACTAAAAAAATAAGCACAAATGACCTGGGATGAAAAAATCAAAGATTTTGAAATCTTTCTTCGCTTCGAAAGAAATTTTTCAGAAAACACTCTCGATGCCTATATTCGAGACATCAAAAAATTAAAAGATTATGCCGAAGTGGATCTGGAAAACGTCGGTCCAGACTCTATCGGTTACGAAAACTTACAGGAATATATCTTCAATCTTTCCAAACAGAAGTTCAGCGAAAGATCACAGGCAAGATGGATTTCTTCTATAAAAGCTTTCTTCAAGTTTCTGCTTGAGGATGAGTTCAGAGAAGACAATCCTGCGTCACTGCTTGAAGGTCCAAAACTGGGATTGTATCTTCCTGACACCTTAAGCCTGCCTGATATCAATAGAATCATTGCAGCCATTGAGTCGAATTCTGACCTCGGAAAGAGAAACCATTGTATCATTGAAGTTCTTTACGGATGCGGATTACGTGTCTCGGAACTTATTGACCTTAAAATTTCGAACATCAATTTCAAAGAACAGTACATTAAAGTAAACGGAAAGGGCAACAAAACACGTTTCGTTCCTTTGGCCGATTATACTGCTGAGCTTTTGGAAACTTACATTAAAGAAGTACGTTCGAAAAGCAAGATCAATAAAAAATATGAGGATACGCTGTTTCTTAACAGCCGTGGAACATCTATGTCCAGAGTGATCGTATTTCTGATCATTAAAGAACTTACAGATAAAGCTGGAGTAAGCAAAAAAATATCTCCACACACTTTCAGACATTCTTTTGCAACGCACCTTTTACAGAATGGGGCAGACCTTCGTTATATCCAGGAAATGCTGGGACATTCCAGTATTACTACTACGGAGATCTACACTCATCTGAAAACGGAAGAGCTTCGTGACGTGATTTTAACTTATCACCCGAGGAATATTAATATTGCTCAATAAAACGAAGTTCATCTGACTTTTGAAAAAATATTGTTAACAGATGAAATTATTGAAATACTGCCCAAGCTGTGGCAAAGAAACCCTGCATTGGGACGGTGAAAAGAAATGGAGCTGTCCCGAATGCGGTTTTACCCTCTACAATAATGTTGCCGGCGCGGTAGCTGTTGTTATCCGATGTGGTGATGAAATCTACCTTACCAGAAGAAACAGGGACCCTAAAAAGGGAAAACTCGATCTGGCCGGAGGTTTCGTAGATCCAAAGGAAAGCGCAGAGGAAACATGCAAAAGAGAGCTTTTTGAAGAGCTTCAGCTTGATGTAGATATTTCAAACCTAAAGTATCTTACCAGTCTTCCCAATATCTATCAGTATAAAGAAATTGATTACCATACGATCGATCTTTTTTATGAGTATCGTGTTCAGGAAAAGTTTGAGGTCAATCTTGAACTTTCCGAGATATCGGAGGCGATCTGGATTCCTCTGAATGCTCTGGATCTTGAAGAGATTGCTTTTGAGTCTCAGCAGAGATTTTTTAAGGAATACCTGAAGAATAACCGGTAAGTTATTATAAAAGAAACTGACTCCCGCAGATGACAATGTGTGGGAGTTATTTTTATTTGATTTCAGTAAGATTTTGATTTCAGCATGTCTTCAAAATACTGAACCAGCAATGTTCTTTCAGCATCTGTAAGATTAGCTTCCTTGTGATAGACGATGTACCCCGCCATTGGCATCGCTTTGCTTTGGATCGTCTGGATAGATTTGCTGAGCATACTTTCTTTCAGTTCCTTATTATAAGTGCCCCAAACAGAAAAATTGAGATGTTCTCTCCCTTCATTAATGTGGCTTTTTACAGACCATGAAACAGGGGCAACATAAGCATATTTGGGATATACTGTTTCATTGGAGTGGCAGTCGTAACAGGCTCCTTTTATCAGGCTCCTGATTTTTTCCGGTGCCTTTTTTGTATCAACGAAGTTAGCTGCTGAATTTACAGGTTTATTTACTCTATCAATGGGAATAAACTGGATTAATGCAAAAGCAACAAGTGTCCAGAATAATACTTTTTTTACTGTACCCATACTTTTATTTTACCGGCGTCAGGACTGCATTTCCGGAATCTGACTTCACTTCTTTGGTTACTTCCTTCGGTACAGCCGCATCCGTAGTTTCTTCTGCAGGAACGTCTACAGGTTTAGGAATATTTCCTTTAGGATTATCCAGCGTTCTGGTATCTTTTAAATCCCAGTCTTCCTTGGTTTCCCACAATGGCCGTACAATGGCTTTTTTGTAGAAGACATAGGAATCTTCGGCAAAGGTTTCTTTTTCAAAATCTGCTTCGTCCCAGAATTTATTTCCGTTGTTATCCACCAATATCCTTACAATATATTCATTAGGTTTCAGGATATCAAATTTTACGCTGTTACCTTTGGTATATCTTGAATAAATCACTTTATCCGAACCATCCAGTAGCTGGATCCAATAACTGGCCTCCGGAGCATTCTGAAGGGTAAAGGCAAGACTTCCGAACTGATCTACTTTTTCTACTTCAAAATCAAAACGTTTTGACTGTGTATTTTTAGCATAATAAGATGATACCGTTTCTTTTGGAACCGTAAGCTGATACTTTTTACCATTTACAAAGTCTGAATGAATCTGAATCTGGTAAGGATCTGTTTCAGAGATTTTAGCAGTAAATTCCTGAGTGGTTAAACTGTCACTTTTCAGAGTCCATTTTTCAGGACTGATCTTATCAATGATATAGCCGGATCTTATATTAAAGTCAGAATTCGGGGCCAATAGAGGGCCTCCGCTGTCGTTTTCAAGATCCATTGCATTTTTCTTGTTGTATTTATAGAATACGGAAACAGTATCCTGTTTGGTGCCGATATCGTAGCTGAATTTAAGGTTTTCAGTAACCGTCTGCCCTACATCACTCTTTACAGGATCAAACCAGATTTTTACGGTATCTGATTTTGGACGGTGAGTCACTTTAATGTCCTGAAGTTTTTCGTTTACAGAAGCTACTTTCACGTTATCCGGGTTTCCTTCAAAAGTCATGATAACTCCTCCCGGGCTTTCTTTCATTTCAACATATTTCAAAGGCTTTTTCGAAGGGTATACTTTTAAATTTAATCCTGAAACAGACTTTTCAACATCTACAGCTTCTTTCTGAAACCCTATTTTTTCTTTCCCCGGATCATAAATAGAATTACTGTTTTCATCCTCAAAGGCTATGATTCTATATTTTCCCGGCGTAAGATAATTAAGCTCATAATAGCCGTCTTCATCCACTTTTGTAATGTAATAAGGCTTCTGTCTGTAATTCATGGTATCTTTCACCTGGTAAAGCCCTACTACAAGCTTATTTTCGCCCTCTTTCTTTTTGATAGCCACCGCATCTGAAATTTCACCGCTAATATAAAGGTCATCCAGCTTATCTCCCGTAGAAAAAGCAAAATTGAAATAACGAAGAATATTAGACTCATTATTATCAGCAATTGAATTCCCGAAGTTGAAATTGTAAGTCGTATTGGCCTGAAGAGTGTCTTCCCACTGGATCATCACGTACTTATTGGCAATATTGGAAGGAAGAATCCGCTTTATATTTTTAATAGGCGGAGAAATGATCAGGTTTTTATTGATATCCTTTAAGGTAATATATTCGTCGAAATCCAGCCTGAGCTCGTGGATATCTCTTTTTACATTAACTCTTGTAGTGTCAATATTAGAGCTTAAAAACTTGGGAGCCAGGGTATCCTTCGGTCCTCCCACTGGAGAGCCTACTCTTGCACACGAGTGTACAAGAAAACAGATAACGAATAATAGAAGAAGTCTTTTCATATATGTTTAAGCAAAATTAAACATTATTCTCCAAAAACTTCATGTCCGGCATTCAAAGTATCTTTATTGTCATTCATTACACTGTGCAGCTTATCTTTCTGGGCCGGAAAATCCTCAAATAATCCTGATAAAGCCAGTGCTGTATATACTTTACCGGAATATTTGTTTCCAATAGCTACAATGGTTACTTTTGATTTCAGCAGATGGGCAAATACAGAATTGGTGCCATGCCACCATCCGTTATGATAGGTAAGTTTCTCACCGTTATCGAAAATTTTCATCCTGAAGCCGAGTCCGTAATTATTCATACCTGCTTTCTCATTGCTGTAAGGCGTGAAAACCATCTGCATCAGATCGGGCTTTAAGAAATCTTTTGAAAACATGGCTTTGGAGAAATTATAAAGGTCTCTCGGTGTGGTATACACATTTTTATCACCATAAATAAGATCAAGCCTGTCTAAAGGATAGAGTCGGTTTCCTCCGTAATAAAAGGACTGTGCAGCCGTAGGAATATCTTTTTCCTGGAAAATATAAGTGTGTTCCATTTTCAAAGGCTGGAATACCATTTCTTTCATAGCCTGTGGAAACGGAGTTTTTGTAATCTTTTCTATTAATAAAGCAAGCATTGCAAAATTCGTATTGCAATACATAAAACCTGTATCCGTATCCCTTGCCAGGTCAGGTTTGTATTTGATGATCATATTCAGAACATCCTGATTGGTAATAAAAGGCTTTGAAAGCTCTGCCGGAGCCGGCTGTATTTTGGCAATAAAATATTCATATTTCGGAAGACCGCTTCTCTGATCCAGCAAAGTCTGTACAGTAACATCAGGATAAGGAAATCCCGGAAAGTACTGGGTAAGGCGGTCGGTAAGTTTTATTTTTCCGGCTTCTACCAATTTCAACATGGCCATAGCCGTCAATGTCTTTGAAACGGAAGCTACATGCAGCGGTGTATTTTTACCGATCGGCATTTGATTTCCTTCTCTGCCGAAACCTCTGTAACTTTCATATAGAATTTCGTCTCCTTTTGCCACGAGTATACCTCCGCTCAGGTCTCCTCCTTCCCAGATCTTTTTATAATACTGGTCGATATACCCTGTGAGTATTTCCTTATCTCCAAGCTGGCTGTCTTCTTTGGTGAAAACATTCCCGAGATCTACATTTCCGTAATTGGGAAGATGGGTCGTGTTTTCCGCTGAAGTCTGCTTGGATTCAGAATTTTTTTTACAGGAAATAAAGGATAAAAAAACAGCTACAATAAGTAAAAAATTACGCTTCGTCATGAGTATCAAAAAATGAGCAGCAATTTAATAAAACTCAAAATAAATTCTCAGTCCGGAGCGTACATTATGAATTATTTAACACAAAGGATGAAATTTGTGAAAGGGAGAGCGCAAAAACAATGAATAATTTTTGTTTGCATTATATTCCTAACAGTAGGAAGCAATGATCTTATCTACAATTACCTGTGCCAGCTTTTCTTTACTTTGGTGAGTCCATCCCGCGATGTGAGGTGTTACGATTGTTTTTTCAGATTCCAGAAGGTATTTCAGATCTTCATTCTCTGTTTCCAGTTTTTCGAACGAAGCTTTTTCATATTCAAGAACATCAAGACAGGCACCTTTTACCTTCCCTGATTTTAAGGCATCAACTAAATATTTCGTTTCTACATTTTTCCCTCTTGCCGTATTGACAAAATAGAAGTCTTTTTTCATTTCTGAAATAAACTTTTCATCAATAAGATAGTGGGTTGCAGGAGTTAGCGGAATATGCAGACTCAGGATATCTGCAGACTGTTTTAATTCTTCTAAACTGACCTGTGAAGCATGTTCATCAGAAAGTCCGGGAAGGATGTCATGAAAAATAACTTGACAGCCAAATCCCGAGAATCTTTTTGCCGTGGCTTTCCCCATGTTTCCGTATCCTATAAGCCCTATTGTTTTTCCGAGAAGCTCATCGCCCCTGTTTTCTTCACGAAGCCAGATCCCGTTCCTCACTTCCTGGGAAGCGATAAAAAGACGGTTCATTAAAATTAACAGCATCCCTACAACATGCTCTGCTACCGAATCTCTGTTACCCTCCGGAGAATTAATCAACTGAATTCCCAGTTTTTCCGCAACAGGAATATCAATATTTTCCATTCCGGCTCCCACTCTGGCAATGAATTTCAGGTTTTTTCCTTTTTCCAGAAAGTTTTTATCCAGAGGAATTCTGCTTCTGATGATGACCCCGTCATAGTTTCCAATTTTATGGCAAACCTCATCATAGGAAGATGTGAAATCCTCTTCCAGCATAAAATCCTTAGCCAAAAGTTGTTCTGTAATGAGAGGATGGTTTTTATCTAAAAGAAGTATTTTCATAACTTAAACACAAATGACACTAATTTATTTCACAAATAACACAATTATAAAGTGCCGTTAATCACTCTTTTAACTCCATTTTTAAATTGAAGCGTATTAAAGTTAATTAACATTCCAAGTTTACAATTACTTAGACGAAGGTAAGTAAGTATTTGTGCTAAATGAATATCTTGTAATGATTCTATGGATTTTATTTCCAGCACAAATTTTTTTTCAATTAAAAAGTCAAGCCTATAACCAATATCCATTTTAACCTCATCATAAACTAATGGCATCGGTTTTTGCCTCTCTACAAGAATATCAAATTTATTTAATTCATAAAACAAACATTCTTCATAAGCACTTTCCAAAAGCCCTGGCCCTAATGACTTATGAACTATATACCCTGCTTCATAAACAATTTTTGATATATCATTTTCTGAAATATCCATTTTTATTATTTTTTTTCATTTGATTAGGCACAAACCTTTTGTGAAAATTCGTGCCAGCCATTTGTGTTATTTGTGTTTAATTTTTTATTTCTTATCTTTCTTTGACTCTTTTGTTTCCTCCGGTTCCTGAAACAGTTTCTTAAGCTCTACAGATTCAAGAGGTTTCATTCTTCCGGAAAGGATAAGAGAAAGCTCTTTTCTTCTGAAAGCAGCAGCATGTCTCAGTTTTTCCACTTCTGTTTCCGGGATCATGTCCGGGATTGGAATAGGGCGGTTGAATTCATCTACTGCAACGAAAGTATAAATTCCTTCATTGGTATGAACTTTCTTCTGATTGATAGGATCATCCAACCAAACATCCACATACACCTCCATTGACGTAGAGAAAGCTCTTGAAACCTTAGATTCCAGCACCACCACTCCTCCTTCAGGGATAGGATGATTGAAAGAAACGTGATTTACAGATGCCGTTACCACTCTTCTTTCACAGTGTCTGGCTGCAGAAATGGAAGCACAACGGTCCATTTTTGCAAGAAGCTCACCTCCGAAAAGGTTTCTTAAAGAGTTGGTTTCGTTCGGAAGAACAATATTGGTCATGATCGTCAGAGATTCTGACGCTTTTTTTACTTTTGCCATTGAGTCTTAGTGTTGTTTTGAGCTGCCGGAGCTGGCTTTATACCTTTTCCGGCCGGTTTTGCTAATGAATCTTTTTTCAGGGTATCTGAAACAGCCGCTTCCGGTCTCTGAACCATTTCTTTTGCGGTGTCCTTTACAATTCTGTGTGTAGAAGTCTGGACAGAAACTTTATCAAAAGATTTTTTTCCGAAAAGGAGCTCTCTCTGAGCGAATGCCAGATACAGAATTCCTAAAACAGGAATGACCAGCAGGAAAATCCAAAGAATAGATTTTTTGAATGTATAATCTTTCTCCTTACTTTCTTTAGCACTGATTTTTTCACCGTTATTAATATCCGAGAGCCTGATCTCTTCGAGCCCGTAGAAATCCGGATGTCCCGCCTCTATTCTTTTTCCTTTAAAGTGGGTTTTATCATCTTCAATATGGATAAGTCCGAGATTCTGGATTTCCAGAAGCTGATCTGCCTGAAGTTTTTTCTTCCAAAAATCGGTCTGGATTTTCAGATCACTTCTGGAAGCCTCTAAAGACATCTGTTTTTCTCCGGCTATAAAGGCAGCCAGTTCATCAGACTGTATTTCATAATCCATCGTAAAAACAATCTCGCTTGCCGGCGGAAGAATGCTTCCGTTCTCAGAATTAATAATTGCTTTGGAGTTTTTAAGCGAAAACGCACCGAATCCCGGAACCGTCACAGTTCCAAATTGTTTCAGATATTCTAAAATGTAAGCTGAAATATTCATTTGGCAGCAAATTTATAATTTTTTCGTGACTTTCTGAAGAGATTTATAGGATATAAAAAAAGACTGCCGGAACAGTCTTTTGATAATTATGTATAAAACTGAGTGTATTAAACCCTGTTTGGTAAATTATCATCCGTATTATTGAATTTTCCAGCTGATCCCGAACATAAAATTAGTTCCGGCCTGTGAAAAATAGTATGGGTCGCCACTGTAAACTGCTCCATTGTTAACATATTTTTTATTGAACAGATTATTGACCAATAATTTTAAAGCAATATCATTATGAGCAATGGTAAACTGATACTGTGCATTGAAATCGGTCAGAAAATAATCTTTCAGCTGCAGGTTTTTATCTCCTGTATTATCCAGATACTGTTTTCCGACATACTGATTCGTTAAAGCAAACAGGAAACTCTTGGAAGGATTGAATTTCAGGCCTAGATTAGCGATAACATTCGGTGAGAATGAAATATCGGTATCTCCAAGATTTTCAAGTACTCCATTATTTTTAATCTTAAAATCAAGGTTCCTGTTTTGGCTCAAACTTACATTTCCGTTTATTTCCCATTGTTTTGAAAGCTTAGCCAGTGCTCCGATTTCAATTCCTCTTCTGTAGCTCTTCCCTGAATTGGTTCTGATAAATGCTCCTACATTATTCAATTGTCCGTTCAGTACCAACTGATTGACATAGTACATATAGTATAAATTGGCGGTTACGGATAAAATCCCGAATTGTTTTTCAATACCTGCCTCAAAATCGTGAAGTTTTTCAGCTTTCACTTCATTATCACTCATCAGGTCATCCCTGTTTGGCTCGCGGTGAGCATGTGCGTATGAAAGGAAAACTTTTCCGTTTCCTATTTTATAATTCAACCCTGCTTTTGGGTTAAAGAAAAGCCAGTTCTTATCAAGGTTTCCGCCTTCTCCGTCTCCGGCAGTCAGGATCTTGGTATCATAATCAATATTTCTGATCTGTAGATCCCCGAAGAATTCAAAATGATCACCTGTTCTCCATAAAGCTTTTGCAAAACCTGCCAGCTCAGTTTTTACAGAACGGTTTCTATAATACTCATATTCATTGATCTGCGGAAAATAAACGCCGGTAACATTTCCAAAATGCCTTCCATAATATTGGTTGGCAACCACACCGAAGTTCAGATCTACATCATCCAACTTTCCGTAAAGTGTGGAAACAGCCCCGTAGAAATCATTATCCAGCCATTTTTTCCTGATAAAATCCGTTATTTCCACCGGTGATCCATTGACGATCGGTACGGACAGATTATAATTGGAATAGTGGGTAGCCTCTACATCCGTTTCATCAACCCTTTTATAGTTTTCATAATACCCTTTTCCTTTCGTATAATGAAGTGTTGTTTCCAAATGCCAGTTATCACTGAATTTCTGTTCCCACAAAAGCTGATAGTGATTCTGTCTGTAATTATCCGTCTCGTTATCGTAAAACTTCTCTTCTCCGGTAAACAGATCTGTATATTGTCCTGAATAGTTGAACTTTGGATTGGTTTCCCAGGTTGGCCGGTCGATTCCGTTCCAGGCCTGATAGGTTTTTTCTTTTCCTCCGAAAGCCATCAGACGGAGCCTTGTTTTGCCTTCTTCAAATAATGCGGTAAAATTGTAAGAATCCAGGTTGGAAGAAGCCCTGTCAATATATCCGTCGGAATGGATACGTGTATACCTTCCCATCACCGAAAGTCTGTTTTTCCAGAATTTCCCGGAACCCGCTTCTGCTGAATATTTATAGGTATTAAATGAGCCGTAGCTGTCATCAGTTTTAAAATACATTTTCTCATCCGGCTCTTTGGAGATCACATTAATACTTGCGCCAAATGCTGAAACCCCGTTATTGGAAGTTCCCACACCCCTCTGGATCACAATCTGCGAGGCAGAACTGGTAAGGTCCGGAACATTAACGAAAAATGTTCCCTGGCTTTCAGAATCGTTATAGGGAACACCATTCATCATCACGTTTATTCCTTTCCCCTCTACTCCACGAATTCTGAATCCCGTGTATCCAACCCCGTTTCCGGCATCAGAAGTTGAGATAATAGACGTTTGATTTTTTAAAAGAATCGGAAGATCCTGCCCCAGGTTCCTGCTGTCTACATCTTTCTGTACATTGATGATTTCTTTGGCAACAGGCAGTCTTTTAGTAAAGTTGACAGCCTCAATTTCCCTGACCTTCAGGGAATCCTTATTTTGCGCCTGGATAAAGGCTGCAGAGCCTACGGTAAGCCCTAAAAAAAATAATCCTTTCATTCTATAAATTTTAAAAATTTAATGAATAAAAGGGGCGGATTAAATAATGTAGCAATTTCCTAATTTAACAGTCTAGCAATGATTGGTACATTTTCAAAATTCCCTAAACAGCATTATCTGTTCCAGGTTCATTGGGTATAATCTCAGCTTGTTAAAGCACCCCTTTATTTCAGCCGCAAAATTACAAAAAAAATGTAATATATAAGAGTTAATGATTTCCTGTAAACGAAGATCGGTATCAGCTATTCAATCTGCGGAAGATTACCGACACAAAAAGCTCATTAATATGTTTTATTTTTCGCATCAATATAATAATAGTTCTTGCCGTCTTTTGTTACTTCGAACATTTTACCCAGTTTCCAGCTGAAATTTCTTTTTATATTGGAATATTCGAAAGGGACAATCACTTTATTATTAACATCTATCACCCCAAATCTGTCATCATGCGAAGCCACGATCATTGGATCTGCGGTATCATCACCTTCCAGGATGTATAAATACTGATATTGTGGATAAATCTGGTAATCTCTGTAATCTGCCGCGTTCACAAATCTGGTCTTTTCAATGATACCGTAAAATCCATTTAAAACGTATGCCTGGTAAAGCTGCTGTTTATAATCTTCCAGCTTACATTTTCCCAGATCTGAATCTTTGAACTGATAAACTCTTTTTCCTGCTTTATTCACCCGGTAAGAAATCATATCCTTTTCCACGGTAGCATACTCATTGGTTCCGAATTTTTTCACTTTTGGGTTGGGAGAATTCAAAAGATTACAATCTTCATAAAAAAAGACAGCAATATGATATTCAGGCTTGATGATAAATTTCCCATTCTGATTAACGTAACCAAATTTTCCGTCTTCTTTTTTCGGAATCAGAACCGGAAGGTCCGGGTTAATGATCACCAGATCCGGGTTTGGCTTAGCCACTGCAGGGCCCTTCTTTACTGCAGTTTTCGTTACATTTTTAACAGGCAGCTTCTTCACCGATTTCGTCTGTGAAAAAACAAAAATCGAAATAAACAAGCACCATAGATTCAGGATATTTTTCATATTCATCATTTGCCTGCAAAATTACGGCCAAAAATAGAAACTATCAAATTCATATTTATAAAGAATCTAAATAATTTCATCTGATAAAATACTAAAAAATCGTAAATTTGGGAGCACTTTTTAAGTGTTTGATAATCTAAAAACGTTTTGGATATATAATTTTTATAGGAATGCTATCAAAAAAGTGTAGAATTCTTACCCAAAGAGAGTTTTTCAGCAAGGCAAATCGCAGGTAATTACTTCCACTCTATCAAGAGCCAATATATTCCATTCGGAACAGCGTTATTTTACATTTTTAAAGGGGTAGATTATGTTGTTTATGCCTATACTCTTTTTTACGGCAACTTTGAATGGTTTATTGTAATTACAATCTGTAACAAAGAACGGTAGCACTGACAACTGCTTTTAATCTACTTTTAAAATTTAAAAGACTTCTATTATTATGAATATGTATCAGGATTACATCCAAGAGATTGAAGAAAGAAAAAACCAGGGGCTACATCCAAAGCCAATTGACGGTGCCGGATTACTAAGCGAAATCATTGCACAAATTAAAGATTCAGGTAACGAATATCGATCGGATTCTCTTAAATTTTTCATTTACAACACCTTACCAGGAACAACAAGTGCTGCAGGCGTAAAAGCTAAGTTTTTAAAAGAGATCATTTTGGGTGAATCCATAGTAGAAGAAATATCTTCGGCCTTTGCTTTTGAATTATTATCTCACATGAAGGGAGGTCCTTCCATTGAGGTATTGCTTGATCTGGCTCTGGGTAATGATATTTCTATTGCCAAGGAAGCAGCGAACGTTCTTAAGACACAGGTTTTCCTTTATGAGGCGGATACCAACCGTCTGAAGGAAGCATTCAATAGCGGTAACGAAATCGCAAAAGAGATTATTGAAAGCTATGCAAAAGCAGAGTTTTTCACTAAACTTCCGGAAGTTGCTGAAGAAATAAAAGTAGTGACTTTTATCGCCGGTGAAGGTGATATTTCAACAGATCTACTTTCTCCGGGTAACCAGGCTCACTCAAGATCAGACCGTGAGCTTCACGGTAAATGCATGATCACTCCTCAGGCACAGGAGGAAATTAAAGCTTTACAGGCACAGCATCCTGATAAAAGCGTAATGCTGATCGCTGAAAAAGGGACCATGGGCGTAGGTTCATCCAGAATGTCCGGAGTGAACAACGTTGCTTTATGGACTGGTAAACAGGCAAGCCCATATATTCCATTCGTGAATATTGCTCCAATCGTTGGAGGAACAAACGGTATTTCTCCAATCTTCCTGACCACTGTTGACGTTACAGGAGGTATTGGTCTTGACCTTAAAAACTGGGTTAAAAAATTAGACGGGAATGGAGAACCAATCCGTAACGAAGCTGGAGAACCGATTCTTGAAGAAGCTTATTCTGTAGCTACAGGAACCGTTCTTACTATTAATACAAAAACAAAAAAATTATACAATGGCGATCAGGAACTGATTGACATTTCCAAGGCGTTCACTCCTCAGAAAATGGAGTTCATCAAAGCTGGCGGATCATATGCTATTGTATTCGGGAAAAAGCTGCAGACCTTTGCTGCTAAACTTCTAGGAATAGAAACACCTCTTGTTTTTGCTCCGTCAAAAGAAATTTCTCATGAAGGGCAAGGTTTAACTGCAGTTGAGAAAATCTTCAACAGAAATGCAGTTGGAACAACGCCGGGGAAAGTCTTACACGCTGGCTCAGATGTCCGTGTAGAGGTTAACATCGTTGGTTCTCAGGACACAACAGGTTTGATGACCGCTCAGGAACTTGAATCAATGGCAGCTACCGTGATTTCTCCAATTGTTGACGGTGCTTACCAATCCGGATGTCACACCGCTTCTGTTTGGGATAAAAAAGCGCAGGCCAACATTCCGAAACTAATGAAATTCATGAACGAATTTGGTTTGATCACGGCCCGTGACCCGAAAGGTGAATATCACGCCATGACAGACGTTATTCACAAAGTTCTTAATGATATAACGATAGACGAGTGGGCAATCATCATCGGTGGTGACTCTCACACAAGAATGTCTAAAGGAGTTGCTTTTGGAGCAGACTCAGGAACAGTGGCACTTGCTTTGGCTACAGGTGAAGCATCTATGCCAATCCCTGAATCTGTAAAGGTAACATTCAAAGGGAATATGAAGGAACACATGGATTTCCGTGATGTTGTTCATGCTACTCAGGCTCAAATGTTGAAGCAGTTTGGAGGAGAAAACGTATTCCAGGGCAGAATTATTGAGGTTCACATCGGAACACTTCCTGCCGACCAGGCATTTACATTTACAGACTGGACTGCAGAAATGAAAGCAAAAGCATCCATCAACATTTCTGAAGACAACACTTTAATCGAATCACTGGAAATTGCAAAAGGCAGAATCCAGATCATGATCGACAAAGGAATGGATAACCATAACCAGGTTCTTCAGGGATTAATTAATAAAGCTGACAAGAGAATCGCTGAAATCAGATCAGGTGAAAAGCCGGCTCTGGCTCCCGATGCGAATGCTAAGTATTACGCCGAAGTTGTTGTTGATCTTGATGTGATTGTAGAGCCTATGATTGCAGATCCTGACGTAAACAATGATGATGTTTCCAAACGATATACACACGATACAATCAGAGCACTTTCTTTCTACGGAGGAGAGAAAAAGGTAGACCTGGGCTTTGTTGGATCTTGTATGGTTCACAAAGGCGATTTGAAAATTGTTTCTCAAATGCTTAGAAACATTGAAAAACAACAGGGTAAAGTTGAGTTCAATGCTCCACTTGTTGTAGCGGCTCCTACCTATAACATCATCGATGAATTAAAAGCAGAAGGAGACTGGGAATTTTTAGAAAAATATTCCGGTTTCGAATTTGATGATAATGCTCCTAAAGGTGAAGCACGTGTTGAATACAAAAACATGATGTATCTTGAGCGTCCCGGCTGTAACCTTTGTATGGGTAACCAGGAAAAAGCGGCTAAAGGAGATACGGTACTGGCAACTTCTACCCGACTTTTCCAGGGAAGAGTGGTTGAAGATTCCGAACGTAAAAAAGGAGAATCTTTATTGGCTTCAACACCAGTTGTTGTTTTATCTGCCATCATTGGAAGGATTCCTAATATCGATGAATATAAAGCAGCCGTTGAAGGGATTGACCTTACTAAATTTGCTCCGCCTATTAAGGAGTTGGTTCAGGTTGGCCATTAATAAAGCTTGACGATAAGTCCCAGGACTGTTTTAAAAAATTATACAATTGAAAGATTTTAGTCCTATTGGATTTAAAATCTTTCAATTTTTGTTTAGAACCTTTCTATTTAAGACTACTTTAGAATTATTTAAAATAAAAATATAGAAAGAAATTCCATTTTTTTCTTAACTTGATAGAAATAAAACATCCTCGTTATTTATATAATTATCCTTTTTTATGAATTGAAGGAATAGAATTTGATGAATTGAGTAACAAAAGATATTTCCGTTTTTTAATGACGGAAGTTTATTTAAAAAAAGAAAAATTAAATTAAGATATGACTTTTGATATTGATATGATCAAAAAAGTATATGAGCGTTACCCTGAGAGAATTGCTGCGGCAAGACAAATCGTGGGAAAACCTCTTACACTTTCAGAAAAAATCCTTTACACCCATCTTTGGGAAGGTAATGCTACATCAGCACATGAAAGAGGAAACTCTTATGTAGATTTCGCACCGGACAGAGTAGCCATGCAGGATGCAACTGCGCAGATGGCGCTTTTACAATTTATGCAGGCAGGAAAGGCTAAAGTAGCCGTTCCTTCAACTGCTCATGCCGATCACCTGATCCAGGCAAGAGTAGGTGCTGAATCAGATTTACAGGAAGGGATCAACAAAAACTCTGAGGTTTTCAACTTTTTGAGCTCTGTATGCGACAAATACGGAATCGGTTTCTGGAAGCCCGGAGCCGGGATCATTCACCAGGTTGTACTGGAAAACTATGCATTTCCGGGAGGAATGATGATCGGTACTGACTCACATACTGTAAATGCAGGTGGTCTGGGAATGGTAGCTATCGGGGTAGGTGGTGCTGATGCAGTAGATGTAATGGCCGGAATGGCGTGGGAACTTAAAATGCCAAAACTTATCGGAGTAAAATTAACCGGTAGAATGAGTGGCTGGACGTCTGCAAAAGATGTTATCCTGAAAGTGGCAGGAATTCTTACTGTAAAAGGAGGTACAGGATGTATCGTAGAATATTTCGGAGAAGGGGCAGAGTCTCTTTCAGCAACAGGTAAAGGAACAATCTGTAACATGGGTGCTGAAGTGGGAGCAACAACCTCTACTTTTGGCTACGATGATTCCATGAGAAGATATCTGGCAGCAACAGGAAGGCAGGATGTAGTAGATGCCGCCGATAAAATAGCAGAACATTTAACAGGTGATGCTGAAGTATATGCCAACCCTGAGCAGTATTTTGATCAGGTAATTGAAATCAACCTTTCTGAGCTTACCCCGCACTTAAATGGTCCTTTTACTCCGGATCTTGCTACTCCTGTAGCTGAATTCAGAGCTAAGGCTGAAGCTAACGGATGGCCAATAGAAGTGGAATGGGCTCTTATCGGTTCGTGTACCAACTCTTCTTATGAAGATTTATCAAGAGCAGCTTCTATCGTGGAAGATGCAGTATCAAAAGGAGTTAAGCCTAAAGCGATCCTTGGAATTAACCCTGGTTCTGAGCAGGTAAAATTCACAGCAGAAAGAGACGGGTTCTTAGATTCTTTCAGAAAATTTGAAAACGCAAGAATCTTTACCAATGCCTGTGGACCTTGTATCGGACAATGGGACAGAGAAGGAGCTGATAAAGGAGAGAAAAACTCTATCATTCACTCTTTCAACAGAAACTTTGCTAAAAGAGCTGATGGTAACCCAAATACGCACGCCTTCGTAGCTTCTCCTGAAATGGTAGCTGCTGTTGCCATCTCCGGAAGATTAGACTTTAACCCGATTACAGATACTTTAACAACCGAAAACGGTGAGCAGGTAAAACTTGATGAGCCTAAAGGTTCTGAATTACCAGCCAGAGGATTTGCTGTTGACGATAACGGATATCAGGCACCATCTGAAGACGGTTCTTCTGTTGTTGTAAAGGTAAGTCCTACTTCGGACAGGCTTCAGTTATTGGAAGAATTCCCGGCTTGGGACGGTAAGAATATTGAAGCGGCCAGAGTATTGATCAAGGCTTTCGGAAAATGTACTACTGACCATATTTCTATGGCTGGACCATGGCTGAAATACAGAGGTCATCTGGACAATATTTCAAATAACATGCTGATTGGAGCCGTAAATGCTTACAATATGGAAACCAACCGTGTTAAAAATGAATTAACAGGCGAATATGGTGAAGTTCCGGCTGTACAGAGAGCTTACAAAGCGGCAGGAATTCCTACCATTGTTGTTGGAGACCAAAACTACGGGGAAGGTTCTTCAAGAGAACATGCTGCAATGGAGCCAAGACATCTTGGTGTAAAAGCGGTATTGGTAAAATCATTTGCGAGAATCCATGAAACCAACCTTAAAAAACAAGGAATGCTTGGGATCACTTTCGCTAATGAAGCTGATTATGATAAAATTCAGGAAGATGATGTGGTTAATTTCCTAGATCTTGATCAGTTTGCTCCAGGAAAGCAGCTGACTTTAGAATTCATTCATACTGACGGAACCAGAGATATCATTATGGCTAACCATACGTACAATGATCAGCAGATCGACTGGTTTAAGGCAGGTTCTGCTCTTAACCTGATTAAGAAACAAGAAAATTAATTGTTAGATTTAATTAATCATAGAAAAAGCAGTTTCGATCGAAACTGCTTTTTTATTATTGTAATAGATGATGCATTTAATTCCCTATAGAGAACCAGGTCTCTGTTATTCTGCTTTATCCTTTATTTGTCCTAAAATTTAAATTCCACTCTCGCGAACACAAATCGTCCCCCAATACCATATTGCGAAACCTGTCTGGAATATACAAACTGATTATCGGCGGTCAGTGAACTGATATCCGGACTTTTGGCAGGAAGTATATTGAATATATTATTGCTTCCTATCGTTGCAGAAATATTCTTGTTAAAATCATAACCCACTGACAAATCTGTCACAATACGGTCATTCAAAACAAAATGTTCTCTGCTTTCAGTAACGCCGTCAAAATTGGTATCCAATACATCTGCATCAGTCACTTTTCCAAAGTAGGAATTTCTAAGAGCAACTGTGAGCGCAGAGAATTTCAGCGTATTGGCCAGGGTAGCTTTTATGCGGGGTACCGCTTCTTCAAAGTACACTCTGTTGGGTTCAGAGAAATAATTATTGATCTGACTTACCAGCTTCGGAGAAGCATGAATATCGCCAACTCTCTTCGTCTGATTAAGATTAAGCCCCAGGTTATTTTCCAGAGATATCCCCTCTGAAATTCTTGTATTCTGGGAAACCGTAATGTCCAGTCCTTTGGTCTGGGAATCTACAGCATTGGCGAAGAAATTCGCGGCACTGGCTCTCGCAAGATCGAAAGCACTTTGCAGTACTTGATCATCAGGTCCGTTGATTTTGCTCGGACGGAAAAACAGATCAGTAAGCACTACTCTATCTTTAATTTTTATAAGATAGGCATCCGCGGTAAATACCAGACTTAAAGCCGGAATCTTCCATGTAATTCCAGTACTGTACGATTGCGAAGTTTCCTGCTTCAACTTTGGAATTCCTAAAGCCTGGGCTGCTTCAGAATTGTTTCTGAATGTACCGACCTGCGTGGTTTGTCCCTGCTGTATCAGTGTAGAAGTGGAACTGTAGTAGATCTGTGCTAAAGAAGGTGCCCGGAATCCGGTGGAGACTGCTCCTCTCCAGTTGAAATTCTTAGCCAGTTTTACATTGGTCGCCAATTTATAATTAAAGGTAGAACCGAAGTCTGAATAATTTTCAAAACGTATGGCTCCTTCCAGCAGCCACCAATCGGTTGGTTCAATTTCAACATCGGCGTACGCAGCAATACTGTTTCTGCTTCCGGAAACGGCATTATCCGGGCTGAATCCCGGGAAAACCTGTGATCCGGCAGGTCTTACAGCTCCAAAAAAGTCGGTTACCTTTTCATTGTCAGGGGTAGCGGCAGTCACTACACGTCCAAAAATATCATAGGAAACATAGGAGTTTTCATTTCCTGCATTTACCTTATAGTTTTCATAACGGTATTCTCCTCCGAAGGCCACATTTAAGCCGTGAAGGACATCATATTTTTTTGAAAAATCTAAATTCAGGGTATTCTGTAAAAATTCTGATCCTCCTGCTTCGAAAGTTCTTGGTGAACGATCTATAAGAGAGGCATTAAATGTATTAACCACTCCGAAATTAAAAGCATTCTTCCCGAAAGTATTACTTAAATCCACATTCCAGCCGTTCCATTTTCCTTTAATTCCTGCGGCTAAGGAATAATCATTGACATTGGCTTCAATTTGCGGCAGATATCCATTGGGAGTGACTGCATTGATATTTCTTTCTGTATTCGGCAGACGGTAAAATCCTCCCGCATTTCCCAGGCGGTAGCTATATCCTCCAAAGGAATAAACCTTCCATTCCTCATTAACCGGAATCTCAGAGTTGAAGAAAAGCTGCGCCGACTGCAGCTTAGACTGCCCAGCTCTTAAGCTGAAATCTTTCCTTTCCAAGCCTCTGTAATTGAGCTCCTGATCGGTAAAATCTTTTCCCAGCAACCCTTGTAATGCTGAAATACTGTTTGCACCCGATATCTGATCTTTAAAATCCTGTGAAAAGTAATCAACCTGTGACGCATATTGCTTGACTGTATTAATGATCTGCTGAGTATTGGAAGTATTGGTGATGTTTTTATATAATCCATCGATATTGATTCCATTCTGCAATGCTCTGTAATTAATTGCATTATACGCATTATAAATATTTCCCTGGCGTACGCCCGCTCTTGAATACGGATCACGGTACTGTACCGATCCGGTTACATTAATGAACCCTTTTTCACCAATTCTTGCTCCATAGTTCAGATCAGCTGAAATGGTCTGTCCGTCTACTCCTCCGGAAAAATTATTGGCAACCGGTGAAGCATATCCTCCCAGGAAAACCTGTCCTGATAGTCCTAACCTTCTTTTAAGTCCTAAATTCACCACACCGGCAATGGCATCAGAGCCGTATTGGGCAGAAGCTCCGTCTCTAAGTACTTCAATTTTATCCAGGGCAAACGCAGGAATAGCATTAAGGTCTGTTCCCACCGAACCTCTTCCAGGTGTCAATGTAACATTAATCAGAGAAGACTGGTATCTTCTTTTTCCGTTAAGAAGTACCAAAACCTGATCCGGGCCAAGTCCTCGGAGAAGAGCTGGATCTACGAAATCGGTTCCGTCATTAACCGTATGTGATGTGGAAGAAAATGAAGGCACTACATAGTTGAGGGCCTGGCTTATATTGTTAACCGGACTTTGTCTTAAAATCTTTGAAATATTGATAATGTCTACCGGAACTGGGGTTTCTGTCAGAGATCTTCCGGATCCTCTCGATCCAAGGATCACTACATCATCAATTGTTTTGGATGAGGCAGAATCCGTCTGCCCAAAGTAAAATGCTGAAATAAGGGCAGCTGATGCCGTGATTATTTTTTTATCGAAATTACGCATGTGTTTTCTATTTTTTATTACTGATTGTTGGTTTGATTTCAGGCCATAGTTCTCCTGCAACCTCTATTTCAGGGCGCTGCAAAAAGCCGGAATGTTTAGATTATTTTTTAAAGAAGTCTAGGATCATATGCAAAACTTGGGAAGAGAAAATGGTTTTTAACGCAAAGTTTAATCTTGTTAACGTTTAGTTTTGAGGAAGGCAAAGAATGTGACTGCGTCACTGATGAAGCTATAGGTTTACAACATTCGCTTAATCGAATCAATGAAATTGATTCCGCCTTTGCTTCCCTTTATCAATACAATAATTAATTTCTTTGCGTCAAAAAAAAGCTTATCTCTTACACAGATTTGAAGTTGATCCAAAGTCTAGAAACAGCAACACATGCGCATGTGGAAATGGCATGAAAAGAGGTCAGAATAATGAAGGGACACTTCATGATCTGAGAAACGAAAATTTAAATTGGTCTTGTGGTTTCCCTTGTCTTTAAACATTGATTTTATTTTTAAAACAAAAATGTCAAGATGGGAAGAAAATAGAGAATAAACATTTTTTCCGGGCATACCGGCTTATCTATTTCAGCACCTTGCTTGTTTTTGCAGGTTGCTATCCCATCTATGAGATTCTTGATAATTACCCGGCAAAGATATAATTATTTCGGAAATAAAAAAATAATTGCTTAAAAATTTAACTTTTCGCAAATTTCACCGTAACAAATTGTTCTTTTTTACGTCTAACTGAAGAGTAGTAAAAAAACATTATGAGAAAAACTATACTTGCTTTATCTCTGTTAGGCTCTATTTTTGTCTTTTCGCAGGAGAAAAAAAGCAACAGTACAGAAAAAGAAAAACAAATTGAAGGCGTTGTCATTACCAAAACTAAAAAAGCCGTTGAACAGAAAGCTGACCGTACGATTTTTGACTTTTCTGAACAGCCTCAGCTTAATAATGGTAATGTTCTGGAAGGCATCAAAAAACTCCCTGGACTAGTGGCTACCGATATTGCAGGAATGATGTATCAGGGGAAAATTCTGGATGTATATCTTAACGGAAGACCTCTAAATATTACCTCCAATGAATTAAACTCTTTCCTGGAAGGAATGCCGGCTAATTCAGTAGAAAAAATTGAAGTCATCACTCAGCCCGGCGCAGAATTTCCTGCCACTTCAGGAGGTGCAATCATGAATATTATTACAAATAAAAATGCCAATAAATATTTAACCGCAACGTATTCAGGGAATTACTCTTTCACGAATTATGATAAATTCAGAAGCAGAACTACCAATTCTTTAAACTTAAATGCCAGAAACAAGTATTTCGGATGGCAGCTGAATGTTGGGCAAAACTATCGCGAAAGCATGCTGAACGGTGATCAGGATATACTTCTGCATAACAATACAGATAGAATCGGACGCGGATATTTTGCTAAGTCAGGTCTGACTTTTGATCTTGGACAGGACAGATTATTGCTGAACTACGATATTTATCATAATAATAATGACAACTATACTGCGAGCAGAGGGCTTGCTGACATTCCTGTAAGCTTTAATCCTATTAAGTACCGGGAAGCAGATTATGAAGCATCGGATGTTGCCCATACTAACAACTTAAGACAAGAAGCCGTTGTGACCTATCAAAAACGTTTCAGCGATAAATCTCAAAAGCTGGACTTTCAGTTCGGATATACAAAATCTACATCTAAATTCGCTCAGGATAATTTTTTCCAGAGAGGATTTTACACAGACCTTTGGCAGCCTTTTCTTAATATTGGCGGAGAAAATGTGCTTGATAACCAATCGGATATGAAAGTGGCGAATTTCAAGGTAGACTATTCGCAGCCAATCAAGCTTATGGATGGTGGGAAAGTGAGTTTGGGAGGTTTATATGAAAGACAGGATTATGATACGGAAAGTAAAGGGCTTACCAACTTAGAATATCAGAGACAAACGACTTCTACTTATCTTGAATTCCAGGCAAAACTCAAGAAGTTTGACTTTATATTAGGCACCCGTGCTGAAAATTATGATATTTCAGGAATTACAAGAACCATAAAAGACGGTGCTGTTCTTGAAAGAGATCTTACTCCCTTCAACAGGTTCAAACTTTTCCCTAATGCAAGTGTACAGTACAGCCTGATGAACCAGGTTTATGTGGCCGCCAACTATAACAAAAAGATCAGCCTTCCAAGTATTTCTGCCCTGAACCCGAATAACGTAACGTTTGGCAGCCCGAATACCCAGGTAACGGGTAACCCGGATCTGCAGCCAACGATATTTGACAATTACGAAGTTAAAGTATCAGCTTTTGACTATGCTTTTATCGGGTACAGTGTAAGTTCTGCTAAAGATCAGGTAGCCCAGATCGTCATGAAGGACGGCAAGAACCTTTTCAACAAGCAGGTGAATATTTCGAATATGAAAATTCATAACTTCAACCTGGGTCTTCCGGTTCCGTTTATGATTTTCAGCAAACCGATGAGCGAGATCATGAAGTTCAATTTTAACCCTGATAAAATTAATTTCATGTACCTGTATACAGGATATCAGAAGCACGAGATTGATAATTTAAACAACAAAGGTTTCTGGATCTTCAATATTATGACTCAGTTGCTTTTACCAAAAGACATCAAACTAACGGCTAATTACAGCTATCTGACTCCAAAAGCAGGCTATTTCTACTTTACAGCAGATAAACCGTTCAATAATAATCTGGATATCACGCTGACGAAAAAGTTCATGAACAACCGTCTTACGGTTTCTGTTTTCGCGAATGATATTTTCAACGGGCAGGTGATGCAGGTATATTCCAATCCACCTGAAGGACAGGCTGTAATGATAAGAAGCAAGTATGACACAAGAAATTTCGGAATTTCAATCAATTACAAAATTCCAACGAAAAATAAACTGGCTAAGGAAGATCCCAACATCCTGAACCAGACTAAAAAAGAGGATACCGGCGTGATGCCGCAGGCACAGTAACTTTTAGAATCAAGATCATAAAATGAGGCAGTAAAATTTCTTTACTGCCTCATTTATTTAAAACAATATAATTTAAAAATTGATGGTCTGGAATCTCCATTCCAGGGTATCGATAAGGGTAAGCTGATCCGGATATACAGGAAGCTCTGTAATGATTTTTAAAGCCTGCATAGCCATCATGCTCCCTACCATGCCCGGCAGCGCTCCCAAAACTCCGAGACTGTCGCAGTCCGGGATATCTTCATCAAAAGGAGGTTCAGGAAAGAGATCCCTGAGGCTTTTACTGCCTTTATAGTTGAACACGGCAATTTGTCCTGAAAAACCCAAGATACTTCCATACACCAAAGTCTTCCCAAGCTTCACACAGGTATCGTTGATGAGATATCTGGTGATAAAATTATCGGATCCGTCTAGAATAATATCATACTGTGAAAGGATTTCTTCTGCATTTAAGCTGTCAATTTTCTGATTGATTCCGATAAATTTCACCTGATGGTTAAGATTTTCCACAAATGCTTCTGCACTTTTGATTTTTAAGGATCCAACGGTATTTTCGTTATGAATGATCTGGCGGTTCAGGTTATGAAGCTCCACCTCATCAAAATCTGCCACCCCCAAAGTTCCTACTCCGGCCGCTGCCAGATACTGGATAGCGGGACTTCCCAAACCTCCTGCCCCAATGATAAGCACTTTGGACGACCTGATTTTTCTCTGTCCTTCCAGACCTATTTCTTCGATAAATATCTGCCGGCTGTATCTGGCAAAAATGTCTTTACTTTTCACTATAAATTGTTTTTGAACCATTAAGGTTTTTAAGCTGTTAAGAATATTAGGACAAGTCTGCTTTAAGATTAAAAAATCAACTGATTTTTCTTAATTAAACTTAAT
Source organism: Chryseobacterium sp. NFX27 (assembly GCF_049887855.1). Classification (NCBI taxonomy): domain Bacteria; kingdom Pseudomonadati; phylum Bacteroidota; class Flavobacteriia; order Flavobacteriales; family Weeksellaceae; genus Chryseobacterium; species Chryseobacterium sp. NFX27. The sequence continues at coordinate 103,035 of NZ_JAGEKK010000007.1, forward strand.
GACTTCAATGCTCTTAATGGTTTAAGTTCTGCCGTATGCAGGATCCCAGTCTTTCATCACCGGATCATAGCCGGCTTTTCTGATGCTGTTTTTCACTTCTTCCATAGTCCTTTCGTCGCTGGTTTCAAACTGTTCCAGAGATTCTACGTCTACGGCGTAACCTCCGGGATTTGTTTTTGAGGCAGCACTCATTGCCGTGGCTCCAAGGGATATGATATGGTCTCTGAATTTTTCATTTTCCCTGGTGGATATTGAAACTTCCAGGTCTTCATTCCAAATTCTGTAGGCACAGATCAGTTGCAGCAGATCCTTATCTTCCATAATAAAATTGGGCTCAATGATTCCTTCCGCAGGTCTTAACCTTGGAAATGAAACTGAAAAACGGCTTTTCCAGTATTGCTTCTGCAGATAATCAATGTGAAGTGCATTAAAGAAACTGTCTACCCGCCAGTCTTCCAGCCCAAGCAGAACGCCAAGCCCTATTTTATGAATTCCAGAACGTCCTATTCTATCCGGTGTATCCAGCCGGAAATGAAAGTTTGATTTTTTTCCTTTGGGGTGATATTGTTTATAGACTTCCTGGTGGTAGGTCTCCTGATAAACCAAGACGGAATAAACGCCTTCTTGATGCAGCTGCAGATATTCTTCTTCTGACAAAGGCTGTACCTCGATCGAGATATTGGCAAAATGTGGTCTCAGCAGGCGCACGGCATTCAGAAAGTAGGAAATACCAACCGTTTTATTAGCCTCTCCACTTACCAAGAGAACATGATTAACCCCCATAGATTTCAAAACAGAAGCTTCTACCATCAGTTCCGTATCGGAAAGGGTTTTTCTCCTTACTTCATTATCCAGACTAAAACCACAATACGTACAGATATTCTGGCATTCATTACTGAGGTACATCGGTGCATAGAGCTGGATGGTTTTTCCAAAGCGTTTCTGGGTAAGGTGACGGGTCATTCTGGCCATCATTTCCAGCTCCCGGGCAGCGGCAGGAGAAAGAAGATTGAGAAAATCATCCATCGTCCTTTGTTTTTTCTGAAGGCTGCTCAATACTTCTGAGTGGGTTACTTTTCCGAGTCTTTCTTTTACCTCATCCCATTGATAGTGTTCAAAAATATCTTTAAAGCTGTTCATTGTGCTACATATTATTCAAATAGAAAAGACGTCAGAGGGCTTGATGCTTCGGCATGATCTGCTATTGCTCCCAAGCCTGATTCAAAGGCTCTTCTTCCGGCAATAACTCCTTCTTTAAAGGCCAGCGCCATATTTACAGGGTTCCTTGCTACGGCAATAGCGGTATTGACAAGAACGGCATCAGCTCCCATTTCCATCGCTTTTGCGGCATCCGAAGGGGCTCCGATTCCGGCATCTACTACAACGGGAACATTGCTCTGGCTGATAATGATCTCCAGAAAATCCAATGTTCTCAATCCTTTATTGGTCCCGATTGGAGCACCCAAAGGCATTACCACAGCGGTTCCGGCATCTTCCAGACGTTTACACAGAACAGGGTCGGCGTGGATGTAAGGCATTACGATAAATCCCAGTTTGGCCAGTTCCTCTGTTGCATATAGGGTTTCAATAGGGTCCGGAAGAAGGTATTTAGGATCGGGATGGATCTCTAATTTTACCCAGTTGGTTTCCAGCGCTTCTCTTGCAAGCTGGGCTGCCAATACCGCTTCTTTTGCAGTTCTTGCTCCTGAAGTATTGGGAAGGAGATGGGCATTGGTTCCTTTTAATGAATCCAATAATCCGTCTTCTGCTGCCCCGGAATCTATTCTTTTCAGAGCCATGGTAACCATATCTGTTCCTGAAGCGATCACAGAGGCTGCCATTTCCTGAAGATTTCCGAATTTTCCTGTTCCTAAGAACAATCTTGACTCAAATATCCTGTCTGCTATTATTAATTTCTGATTATTCATATCATTGCTTTTTTAAATTCACTGATTACAGATGGCCGGCTGGTGATCTCTCCGGAAACTGCAGCACCATATATTCCGATCTGCTGAAGACGTTCTATATCCTGAAGCACAACTCCTCCAATCGCAAAAATCCTCGGAATAGTGATTGATTTGTCTTTTAAACTTTTAATGATATTCTGATAGCCTTCAAATCCCAGAACAGGACTCAGTTTTTCTTTTGTAGCTGTAAATCTCAAAGGTCCCAAACCTATATAATCACATGGCTCACTGATTCTCTGAAGGACATCTGAAAGGGTATTGGCTGTTCCGCCTATGATTTTATTTTTACCTAAAACATGTCTCGCAATTTCAACGGACATATCTTTTAAACCTAAATGAACACCGTCTGCATCAATGTCTTTTGCCATCTGAACATGGTCATTAATGATACAGACCGTCTGGTACTCTGAACAAAGTTTCTTTGAAATTTCACAGAGTTGAAAGAACTCACTTTCATTGGCATTTTTCCAGCGGACCTGCAGCCATTTTATACCATTATTCAAAGCATTCCGGATATTAAGCTCCTGCTCTTCTCTTGTTGATCCCTGTGATATGTATTGTAATTTTTCCATGATTAAACTGAATGAAAACCCAATAAAGAAGGGTTACTTTTTAAAAATTTCTCAATATATAATTTTCCTTTCCTACAAGCACTTTCCAGGCTTTCTCCTTTTGCCAGCCAACCCGCAATTGCTGAAGACAGTACGCATCCTGAGCCATGTTTCGGAGAATAGCCGGAAGAATCATCAAAGCCTGGCTCCAAGGAGATCTCTTCTCCGTTCTGGATCAGGATATCTGTTCCTATTCTATCACTTCTGTGGCCGCCTTTGACCAATATGGCGCATGAGTTCTGGTCTTTATTTAAAAGACTGTGCTCCTTTAAAACATGGTATTCATTATAATTGGGTGTGATAAGATCAATCTTCTTTAAAACATTTGTCAAAAGAGCTAAGGTTTCCAGATCAAAAAAAGAAAACTCTGAGGTACTTTTTAATACGGGATCCCAGATGATCTTTGCTCCCCCGCTATGGAACCGTACGGTTTCTATAATCTTTTCCAGAAATACGGCATCTTTTACTACCCCTATTTTTACAGCCTGAATAGTATATTCCTGCATTAAAACAGTTATTGACGAAACTATTTGCTCCAAAGACTGCCAGTCAATACTCAGACATTGAGATCCGGTCTGGATGGTCATTGCTGTGCACACACCCAATCCTATTACTTCAAGCTGCTCAAATGTCTTTATATCAGCTAAAAGACCTGCTCCTCCTGAGGGATCAAATCCTGCAATACTTATCACAAAAGGACGTTCTTCCTGCATCTTTTGAATGTATTTAATGGTTCTTCACTTTCCCAAACCGCACCCAATAATGCAGCTCCGTCTGCTCCGCTTTCAAACACTTTACAGATATTATTCTCATTAATTCCTCCCAATGCAATTAATTTTACGTTTGGATTGGTTCTGTGCTTTATCTCTTCTATTACCGTTGATTCTTCTCCGTAGCCTTTTTTGGAAATACTCGGAAAAACCGGACTTATCAATGCATACTCCCATTCTTCTTCCAAGGAATTATAGGTTTCGATATCATGAACAGAAGTGGAAAGGGTACTTTGGCTTATATAAGATTGATAAGCTTCGTCTTTCCGGTCAGCTTCTCTGAAATGAAACCGGGAAATACGATGATCCTTCCCCAAATCATAATATCCGTGCAGTACCAGTTGAGGATAAAATTTCTCATCAATACTGTACAGGAAACTGGTCATTTCTTCCCGGCTCATCAAAGGTTTTCTTATATGGAGCAGATCCAATCCTTCCTGAAACATCCGGTTGATGATCTCCGTCTCATTATGAACTCTTGTTTCGGGAGTGATGACAAGGATCATATATAAATTTCTTTTCCTTTTTCAATAAATTCCTGGGATTTATCCAGCATGCCCTTTTCTGCAGAATCGCGAATTTCCTGGGTAATCTTCATGGAACAGAATTTCGGACCGCACATGGAACAGAAATGAGCTATTTTAGCTCCTTCTGCCGGCAGCGTTTCGTCATGATAAGCTCTTGCCGTATCAGGATCCAGTGAAAGATTGAACTGGTCTTCCCATCTGAATTCAAATCTTGCCTTACTTAAAGCATTGTCTCTGTATTGTGCTCCGGGATGACCTTTCGCCAAATCTGCCGCGTGTGCTGCTAATTTGTAGGTGATCACTCCAACTTTTACATCTTCTTTGTTAGGAAGACCCAAATGTTCTTTCGGGGTTACATAGCACAGCATTGCACAGCCGAACCAGCCGATCATAGCAGCACCGATACCAGAGGTAATATGGTCGTAACCCGGTGCAATATCTGTTGTCAAAGGCCCTAAAGTATAAAACGGAGCTTCCTGGCATTCTTCCAGTTGTTTCTCCATATTTTCTTTGATCATGTGCATGGGTACATGTCCCGGGCCTTCGACCATCACCTGTACATTGTGTTTCCAGGCAATTTTCGTCAGCTCACCTAAAGTTTCAAGTTCTGCAAACTGTGCAGCATCATTAGCATCTGCAATAGATCCCGGACGGAGACCATCTCCAAGCGAAAAAGCCACATCATATTTCTTCATGATCTCACAGATCTCTTCGAAATGGGTGTACAGGAAATTTTCTTTATGATGGTAAAGACACCATTTTGCCATGATGGAACCTCCTCTGGAAACAATTCCTGTTACTCTTTTTGCGGTAAGATGGATGTATCTCAATAAAACGCCGGCATGAATCGTAAAGTATGAAACGCCCTGTTCTGCCTGTTCAATTAAGGTATCTTTGAAAACCTCCCATGTCAGATCTTCGGGAACACCTTTCACTTTTTCCAAAGCCTGATAAATGGGGACGGTACCAATAGGAACCGGACTGTTTCTGATGATCCATTCTCTTGTTTCGTGGATATTTTTCCCCGTAGAAAGATCCATAATGGTATCTGCACCCCAACGGCAGGCCCAGACCGCTTTCTCTACTTCTTCTTCAATACTTGATGAAACAGCACTGTTTCCGATATTGGCATTAATTTTAACTAAAAAATTACGCCCAATGATCATTGGCTCGCTCTCCGGGTGATTGATGTTATTCGGGATGATTGCTCTTCCTGCAGCAATTTCATCTCTTACAAATTCGGGACTTATTTTGCTTTTCGGAGTATTGGCACCGAAACTGTTTCCGGGATGCTGAAATGACATTTCTTTAGAGACTGTTTCCAGCTGCTCAATCCGCTGGTTTTCCCTGATCGCCACATATTCCATTTCCGGGGTAATGATTCCCTGTTTTGCATAATAAAGCTGGGTAAGCTCTAATCCTTCTTTGGCTACCTTAGGTTTGTGATCGTACGCAAAACGCAGTTCATCAAGGCGGGAATCTGCAAGACGGGCTTTTCCGTATTCTGAAGTGATTCCGCTCAGGATATCCACATCTTTTCTGTCCAGTATCCATTGCTCCCTGATTCGTGGAAGTCCTTTTGTGATATCAATGGATGCATTTTCATCGGTATAGGGCCCCGAGGTGTCATAAATAGTAACCGGAGGGTTATCTTCTAAAGTTCCGTTGCTAAGCTTTGTGGGACTTAGATGAATTTCACGCATTGCTACGCTGATAGGATGTATTTTTCCTTCAACGTAAATTTTCCTGGCGTTCGGAAATGGCGAACAGGTGATTGAATGAGCCATAAGTTTTTGTATTATTAAGTGAGAGTTAACCGCCCTGAGTGGCAGCAATGATTAAAACTGAATCTTTGTCTTTAAGGATTGTTTCTGCCCAGGCGGACAGTGGAATAATACGGTTATTGAGAGCCACGGCTATCCCTTTTTTCTTTCCGGGTATTTCCATAGCCATCAGTACCTCCAGATTATCCGGAAGTACTTCAAATGTTTTCGTACTGTGGTTGATTGTAAGTTCCATTCCTAATTATTTTATATATACTTTAGGAATGGCCGTTATTGTACAATAGAATGTACAGTAAAAGTCATCTACTTTTCCCTACGCTGGTATAATCCAGATCAGGTTCAAAGGGTAAAGTCTCAGTCTGTATGTCTACAGACACCCCTAAAGTTGTGACGAAGGTAGGTATTTTTTCAGAACAGACAAAATATAAGATTGAAAAAGCAAAAGCCCGGAGCTGTTCAAAACTCCGGGCTTTTAATTTTTATTTTAAGATTTTATTTTTTAATCGCTTTTACGTGGCCTATACTTCCGTCTTTCATAGTCAGATTTAGAATGTATAATCCTGATTTTAATTCACCTAAGTAGATTTCTTGAGATGGATCCTCAATAGTTTTTATCATTCTTCCTGCACTGTCAAAAACCTGAATAGATTTTACTTTTTCAATATCAGTGATCGTTATGATATCTTTAAATGGATTAGGATATACTTTCATGCGGTCTTTAGCATTCACTTCGGATGTACTTAAGCATGCGCTGTCCACTGTTGCAGTAACAGTTGTTCTTGCGCTTTCGCATTTGCTGCTAATCTGCCAGTCATAGAAATAATAGTAAGATGCTATAGGGCTATTTCCAGTAAGGTTTCCGGCTGTTATAGATAATGCTCCCGGAACCGTCAATGGATAACTACCCCAGGTATCTCCTGATTCTCTTATCAATCCAGACACACCACCTGATTTGGCAAGCATCATTAATTTATAGTTATTTCCAGGTGGGACTGTAAAGTTTAAAGGGACATAAGTTTTTACATGTGGAGTGGCAGAGCCCACCAGGTTTACCGTAATGGTCTGTAGTGTCACAGCAGGGGAAACATTTCCATCCTGTAAAGCAATTTCTACCGTTCCTGCTCCTGTACCCATTGGATATACATTTACCCCATTAATGACAACAGTAGAATAAGCGTCAAAAAGCAAACCTGCATCCTGAGTATAACCTGATGTAGATATAGCATTCGTCATTCCTGCCGAAGCGGTATTTCCTGTTGAAGCAGTTACATAATAAGGAGTTGTGCTGCTTAATACCGGAGTTGTAAAGCTCGGTCCCGTACCGACTACATTTCCTGCCGTAGCAGCATCATACCAGGTTATAGAAGCTCCGGTGTCTGCTGTAGCCGACAGTGTTGCAGTCTGATTAGGACAAACAGTAGCACCAGCAGTTGTAAGAATTGCCGGCGGCAGGCATTGTGTAACAACCCGTATAGGCTGAAGCGACCATACACTTGTATTTCCTCCTCCACAATTTGATCTGATCCAGACATAATATACGGTAGAAGGCGCCAATGATCCTATGGTAGCTGAAGTGCCGGTAAGATTTGGGTTAGTAGGTGCTGTAGAAGATATTGGAGCTGTATTGGAAGTACTGTAATAAATATCATATCCTGATGGAGCTGATGGAGAAGCGGTCCAGGATACTGAGGCACTGTTATTGGTAGTTGTGCCTGCCGTAAGTCCCAATGGAGCATAGCATGTTGGCGGTGTCCAGGTATAGGTTAACCCTGCAGAAGGCATTCCCGGAATTGAGTTAACTGTATTAAATGCCTGTGTGCTGTTATTTGCTGTTCCTTCGGTAGAGTTTACAAATTCCAGTGTTGTGGCATTAAGCCGGGTATTAAAATCAGCGGAGGAAGTTCCCCTCAGACCGATCTGAGCTGTTCCTGAAATAGTTGTGTTCCCTACTAAATAGGCCCCGCTGCTATAAACCATTTCAATAATATTTGAAATTTCCTTCAAACGGATCTGAAACGAAAAGGCATATGCTGTTGTTGTAGAGGTACTGCTGTTGGGCCTGAAATTTTTCCATTGTATAACAGCTTCCCTGTTGGGAGCCGAACCGGTTATTTCCCAGTTGATGCTGCCGGTAGTTCCACTGATATCGAAAAAACTGCTTATGTCTTTTCCAAAAACGGAAACTGCTCCGTCATAGGCTGTAGAACTTGATATTGGAGTAGTCGTAGTTGTACCCGGAGCCGTTGTACCAAAAGTAATAAAGCCGTTCGTTGATACATTCAATGCATTGTAGGAAGTTCCGTTAAATACAAAGTCGAACGGCAAGGTTAAAGGATAAACATCGCTGTTAAGGTTTGTTGATGAAGTATTGCCGGTAGCGTCTGCCAATGCAGTTCCTACAATGGGAGTGTAGGTTCCGGAAGAACGGGAAAAACTATAAGCACTTACCTGTGCTGATACTAAACTGCTGCCTGCAAGCAAAGCGGTAAAACCGAATAAGGCACTTTTTAAATAATTTACTTTTTCTCTTCGTTGAGGAAAAAAATTGTAAAAATGTTTCATATGGGATTGGATTAAAATTCCCACTAAGATATTAATTTTTACGAAAATCTAAATAAAAAATGAAATTAACAACATTATTTATATTAAATACAATTAAAAACAACGAATTTATCACACATAATGGAAAAATACAAATACAGAATCGTCAATAAAATTCAATATCTAAAGCAACAAAAGAAAATCCTGCAAAATATGCAGGATCAATTTTTTATTCTTCGCAGGCTCTCCATATGGCATCATTCTGCGGAACGGGAGCTGTAATTTCTATTTTTTCCTTCGTAACAGGATGAATAAACTCCAGTTTTCTTGCATGAAGATTAATTCCACCATCCGGATTGGAGCGGGCCGCTCCGTATTTCAGATCTCCTTTTATAGGAACCCCGGTTTTTGACAGCTGGGCACGGATCTGGTGATGCCTTCCGGTTTCCAGATCAATTTCAAGGAGCATATAATTATCCAATGTTTTAATCACCCGATAAGTAAGAATAGCTTCCTTTGCTCCTTCGGTTATCTTTGGAAAAACAATAGCCTTATTATTCTTTTCATTCTTTTTTAAATAATGAACAAGCCTCTGGCTCTGAGGAATCATTTCTTTTCCTACAACAGCCCAGTATGTTTTCCTGACTTCCCTGCTTTTTACCATCTGGGTAAGTCTGGAAAGTGCTTTGGAGGTTTTAGCATAGATGACCAGTCCCGAAGTCGGGCGGTCTATACGGTGAACTAAGCCGAGAAAAACATTTCCCGGCTTAGCATCTCTTTTCTTTATAAAATTCTTAATGGACTCCAGCAAAGATTCATCACCGGTTTTATCGCCCTGAACAAGCTGTCCTGCTTTTTTATTAACCACCAGAAGATGGTTATCTTCATATACAATCTGCTCCTCCATACATTACGAACGTCCCGGTCTGTTGGTAAAAGAAATGATAATTCCTCCGAGAAGACCAATTGTTTTAAGCATTGAAAGTTTAGAATCCGACGGCAGAAATGCTCCGATTACACAAATTGCTGCTGCCACATACATGGCATACATAAAATTTTTATTGGTAAGTAACGGGGCCTGAACGAAGAAACTCGCTCCTATCAATACATAAAAAACTTTTCTGGAGAGAAGCTCGTTGATCTCCGGAGAGAATAAGTTAAACCAGCCTACCGCCATACATATAATGGCTGCGATTGATAAGATTCCCTGAAGTGATTGTTGTTGGTTCATCATTAATTAATAGCTTTCATTTTCATTAGGAAATTCAACACTTTTCACATCTTTCACGTACTGGGCAACTGCTCCTGTAATTTCTGTATACAGATCAAGATATCTTCTTAAGAACTTAGGACTGAAACCTTTGTTCATCCCAACCATATCATGATACACAAGAACCTGTCCGTCACAGTCAGCTCCCGCTCCAATCCCGATGGTAGGGATAGAAATACTTTCCGATACTTTTTTAGCTAGATCAGCAGGAATTTTTTCTAAAACGATTGAAAAACATCCCAGTTCTTCCAAAAGCTGTGCGTCACTGATCAGTTTTTCAGCTTCCGCTTCTTCTTTAGCTCTTACTTTATAGGTTCCGAATTTGTAGATAGACTGCGGTGTCAGTCCCAAATGTCCCATTACTGGAATTCCGGCATTGATAATTTTTTTAATAGATTTTGAAATTTCTTTACCTCCTTCAATTTTCACTGCATGAGCACCTCCTTCCTTCATCATTCTTACCGCAGACTCCAGGGCTTTCTCAGGATTACTCTGGTAGGTCCCGAATGGGAGGTCTGCTACCACAAGAGCCCTGTCTACTCCACGAACAACACTTTGAGCGTGATAAATCATCTGATCTAAAGTAATCGGCAGAGTCGTTTCAAAACCAGCCATCACATTAGCAGCAGAATCTCCTATCAAAATAGCATCAACACCGCCGGCATCTACCATTTTGGCAGTGGTAAAATCGTAAGCAGTAAGCATTGTTATTTTTTCCTTGTCGAATTTCATTTTACGCAAGGTTTCAGTTGTAACTTTTTTAATTTCAGAATGAACAGACATAATTATCTATTTTTTAAAAGTTAAAAAGTCGGCTTTCGCCGACTTAAATTTTTGTATGATTGTTATAAAACTACGTGACCTAGTTTCATCAGTTTGTCGTGGTTCAAAATTTTGATATTTCTTCCGTCTACTTCTATGAGACTGTCCTGTTTGAATTCAGAGATCAAACGGATGGCACTTTCTGTAGCAGTACCGATAATGTTGGCAATTTCTTCTCTGGTGAGCGAAATTTTAATAAACCCTTCAGGATCTACTCCCAATTTCTGTTCCAGAAGAATCAGGATTTCTGCCAGTCTTTCTCTTACCGTTTTCTGTGCAAGGAAGGTTATGGTATTGGATGATTCTCCCAGTTCATAAGAGATTTTCTGAAGCATCGCAAAAGAAAGCTGCGGATCTACCTCCAGAAGGTACATGAAAACATCTGCCGGGAGGAAGATACATTCAATGTCTGTCATAGCCTCAGCCTTTGCCTGGAAATTTTCCCCGCAAAGTAATGAACGATAGCCGATAATATCCCCCTCTTTGATAAATCTTAAGATCTGGTCTTTTCCAAAAGCTCCCGACTTGGAAAGCTTAGCAGCTCCTTTTTCTAAAACATACACTCCTTTTGGTGTTTCCCCGTCCTCGAAAATGGTGTCGTGCTTCTGAAAACTCAATTTTTTCTTGCTGTTAATATATTTTTCAAAATCAGTGCTAGAAAGTCTTTCCTTAAATGATTTATCATTAAAAACTCTGGCGAACCTCTCTTCAATTGCAATCTGTTGTTCCTGCGACATTTTATATGACATTTATCACAAAAATAGAACTTTTTAACGCGATAAACAAAAAAAATTGTTATAATTTTGTAGTTCAATATATTATGGTGGTGAGCGAGAACTGTTTTCATTGTGGTCAAGGTATAGAAAAGGAGCGAATTTTATTTGATGAAAAGACTTTCTGTTGCAACGGATGCAAGTCTGTTTACGAAATTCTGAATCTCAATGATTTAACTAATTTCTACGAACTTAATAAAAGAGCAGGAATCCGCCCCGATGAGAGTTCTTCTCAATTTGAATATCTTGATACGCCGGAAATTTTTGAAAAAATCACTGATTTTTCGGAAGGAAAAACAAGTCTTGTTACTTTTAAAATTCCCGTAATACACTGTTCTTCATGCATCTGGCTTCTGGAAAGCTTACATACCCTGAATGAGCATATCAATTATTCTCAGGTAAATTTCACCAGGAAGACCCTACAGATTTCATTCAACCATAACGACCTCAAATTAAGCGAACTAGCTAATTTCTTAACCAACCTTGGCTACAAACCTGTTATCAGCCTTGAAACCGCCGATAAAAATGTAGATCATCTCGATAAATCTCTACTTATAAAATTTGCCATTGCCGGTTTTGCATTCGGAAACGGAATGTTCCTGGCCTTTCCTGAATATGTAGGAGGTGAAGATTACTGGATGGAACATTATAAAGGACTTTTCAGAACACTGATGTTCCTTTTAGCCTGTCCGGTTGTATTTTATTCCGCTTCAGATTATTACAAATCTGCCTGGTATGGATTGAAGAATAAAATTGTCAATATCGATGTCCCTATTGTCTTGGGGATACTTGTTCTTTTCGGACGGAGTATTTACGAAGTGGTTACAGATTACGGTCCCGGATATTTTGATACATTATGTGGATTGCTTTTCTTTATGTTAATGGGAAAAATTTTCCAGAAAAGAACATACAGCGCCTTATCTTACGACAGAGATTATAAATCATTCTACCCTATCGCAGTAACCAAAGTAGATTTTGAAGGAAAGCAGGACAATATTCTTCTTTCTGAGATTAAAGTGGGAGACAGGATCCTGGTAAGAAATCAGGAGATCATCCCCGTTGACGCTATCCTGATCAACGGAGAAGGAAATATAGACAACAGTTTTATCACCGGAGAAAGCGAAAGCATCAGCAAACAGCCGGGTGACAAAATCTTTGCAGGAGGTAAACAGATCGGTTCTTCACTGGAACTGGAAGTGATCAAAGATGTTGATCAGAGTTATCTGACACAACTTTGGAATAAGGAAGCTTTTAAGAAACACGAAACCGGACTTGACACGCTGACCAATAACGTCAGTAAATATTTCACATTCATCATTTTAGGTATCGCGGTGATCTCAGGAATTTACTGGTCTTTCATTGACCTGAATACAATGTTCCAGGTTATTTCGGCAATTCTTATTATTGCCTGTCCTTGTGCCCTTGCATTATCTGCACCGTTTACTTTTGGACATATTATGAGGATCCTGGGGCGCAACAAGTTTTATGTAAAAGATACTCTGACGATTGAAAAAATAGCCAAACTGGATACCATTGTTTTTGACAAAACAGGGACCATCACACACAGAAAAAAATCAAACATCAGATATGAAGGCTCTGAAATTAATGAGTTTGACAGCCTGAATATCAAAACATTACTAAAGAACTCCAATCATCCGCTTTCTAAATCCCTGTATGAATTCATTGAAGTTAACGACAACTACTTCCCCGTTGAAAGCTTCCGTGAGATTTCAGGAAAAGGATATGAAGCCAGTGTAAGAGGAAATGTTTATAAAATAGGCTCTGCCCGCTATAACGACCAGGAACCCCGAAACCTTGAAACAGCGGTATATATAAGCAAAAACGGCGAGTTTTTAGGTAAATTCATCTTTAAGAATGAATACCGTCCGAAATTAAGAGAGCTGTTTACAAAGCTCACCGATTACAAAATATTCATCCTGAGCGGCGACAACTCCTCCGAGGAAAACCAGCTTAAAGAACTTATCCCTAATTATCATGGAATGGCGTTCAACCAAAGCCCGGAAGACAAGCTTAATTACATCAAAAATCTTCAGGACCAGAACATGAAAGTAGCTATGCTGGGAGATGGCCTGAATGACGCCGGAGCACTGAAGCAAAGTAATGTAGGGATCGCTATTGCAGATGATACCAACAGCTTTACTCCTTCTTCCGATGTGATTATGAACGGCGACAAAGTAGTTACACTAGACAAGTACCTCAATGTCTGCAAAGGATCGATTACCATTGTAAAAATGACATTCATAATCAGTTTTCTATACAATATTGTTGGTTTAAGTTACGCAGTTACAGGCCAGATGCATCCGCTCTTCGCAGCAATCATCATGCCAATCAGCTCTATTACTGTGGTGGCATTCACTACTCTTTCCACCTGGATTTTGGGCCGGAAACATTTCAAAAAACAGGCGTAGAAGCCCTTATTTAGACTGATTTTAAATTAGCTGAAATCCGCATTTCGTGATGAATGTCATTATTTTTCACTAAATTTGAACCCCGAAAATAGGTTAATTTTGTTGTCCAATGGATATTCTATATTTAATGATCCTCTGCAGTGTTTCTTTGGCTGCGATTTTCTTGGTCGTATTTATAGTGTATGCCCGAAAAGGACAGTTTGAGGATGATGAATCCCCCGCTGTCAGAATCCTTTTTGATAATGGAGAAATCAAGGAAAAGGATGAAAAGGGCAACAAAGATAAAGACGAGAAAAAAATAGGAGAGAATAATAAAATTGAAGAAAAAAGTGAATAGTTGATATGGAAACACAAAAGTTTAGTTATGACAACAGTATTGTCCGTGCGTTCCTTTATGCGACCTTAGTTTTCGGTCTTATAGGATTTACGTTCGGGCTTACGGCGGCATTAATGCTTTTCTACCCGGAATTGCCGGAATTTATATTCGGTACAGATGATACAACCATCAAAAGTCTTGCATCAGGCAATATTCAAGGGTTAATAAACACTCATGGTGCATTTGGTTTTGGTAGAATCAGAATGCTTCATACCAATACTGTAATTTGGGCATTTGTATGTAATATCGTTTATACCGGTATTTATTACTCATTACAGAGATTATTAAAAACAAGAATGTACAGTGATACATTATCATGGTTGCATTTCTGGACTTGGCAGTTTATGATCGTTGCTACGTTCGTTACATTCTTTATGGGGATCAATACTTCCAAAGAATATGCTGAACATGAATGGCCGATCGACATATTGATTGCATTCTCCTGGATTGTTTTCGGAATCAACATGTTCCTTACGATTTCAAAAAGAAGAGTAAGACACCTTTATGTAGCTATCTGGTTCTATATTGGTACATGGATTGCCGTGGCTATGCTTCATATCTTCAACAACCTTGAAGTTCCATTATCTTTCGCAGGCTGGAAATCTTATTCAGCTTATGCAGGGGTAAAAGATGCTATTGTACAGTGGTGGTACGGTCACAATGCCGTTGCATTCGTACTGACGACCCCGGTTCTTGGTTTGATGTATTACTTCCTTCCGAAGGCAGCAGACAGACCGGTTTTCTCTTATAAACTGTCTATTATTCACTTCTGGTCATTAATTTTCGTATATATCTGGGCTGGTCCTCACCACCTTCAGTATACTGCTCTTCCGGCATGGGCTCAAGCTGTGGGAACAGGTTTCTCTATCATGCTTATCGCCCCGTCTTGGGGAGGGATGCTAAATGGACTTCTTACGCTGAGAGGAGCTTGGGATAAAGTAAGGGAAAACCCTATCCTTAAGTTCTTCGTAGTAGCTGTAACATGCTACGGTATGGCAACATTCGAAGGTCCGCTTTTGGCAACTAAAAACATTAACAAAATTGGTCACTTTACAGACTGGGTTATCGGTCACGTACACTTAGGAGCTCTTGGATGGAATGGTTTCATGGCATTCGGGGTTATCTATTACTTGGTACCCATTATGTGGAGAACAAAAATTTGGTCTGTAAAACTAGCTAACTGGCACTTCTGGTTAGGAACATTAGGAATTATTTTCTATGCAGTACCAATGTATATTTCAGGATTTACACAAGGTTTGATGTGGAAACAGTTCAATCCGGACGGTACTTTGATGTACAAAAACTGGTTGGATACAGTAACTGCTATCATCCCTTATTTTAAGATGAGATTCTTAGGAGGTATATTCTATATTTCCGGGGCCATCTTAATGATCGTTAACGTAATCGCTACAGTAAGAAAAGGTTCATTCCAGAAAGAAGTTCCTGCTGAAGCACCTGCGTTGGCTAATATCGGAAACAAACGTAAAGAAGGTGAAGGGACTCACTTATGGCTTGAAAGAATGCCTGTATTATTAGGTATTTTATCTTTCCTGACAATTTCCATCGGTAGTTCAGTTGAAATTATCCCTACACTATCTCTTAAGAAAAGTGTACCTACAATTTCAGCAGTAAAACCATATTCACCGCTTGAATTAGAGGGTAGAGATATTTATATCCGTGAAGGATGTAATGCTTGCCACTCCCAGATGATCAGACCTTTCAGGGATGAGATTACAAGATTCAACGGTAAGAACGGACAGTATTCCAAAGCTGGAGAATTTGTATATGACAGACCATTCCTATGGGGTTCTAAGAGAACTGGACCGGATTTACATAGAGAAGGAGGTAAAAACCCAAGTTCTTGGCATTACAAGCACATGTATAACCCAAGATCTACATCAGCAGGATCTATCATGCCTCGTTACCCTTGGCTAATTGCAAGTAACCTGGACAGATCTAAAATGGTAGACAAAATGAAGCTGATGAAGAATACGTTTGAAGTTCCTTATACGAAAGCTGAAATAGATTCTGCAAATAAATGGGCAGACAACCAGGCAACAAAGATCGTAAAAGACATCTTCTCGGAAGCGAATGACCTTAAGGTAGCTTACGCCAAGAGACCTCAGGGAGAATTGGAGAAAAAAGAGATTGTAGCTCTTATTTCTTATCTTCAGAGATTAGGAACAGATATTAAGACTACAGAAATAAAAACAGCAAGTACTAACTAAACATTAAAAGGTTCACATGATTCCTCAGAACTTTAAAGATATATTATCCAATACAGAAAACGCTGGTCTCTACCAGACGCTGGCTCTGATTTTCTTTATGCTGTTCTTCGTAGCTCTGGTAATCTATGTTTTTAGCAGGCCTAAAAAATATTACAAAGAGGAAGAAGAGGCTCCACTTGGGGATGACGAGGATGACGATTTTAATTTAAAAAATTAAACTATTTATTATGAAACAAAGAACACCTGTTGTTGTAAACATCTTAATAATAACTGGACTTTTAATAGTTTTTTATTATTTGTTTGTACAGAGCTACTCGTTCCTAGCTTCACCTTACTTCTGGGGAACTGTTGTGATCAGTGCTATTTTGGCATACATCCACAGTGCTATTGGAGATTTAATTGAAAACAATAAGTTCAAAAAACTATCTCCGGAAGAAAAAGCAGCTTATCTGGCAGAAAAGAAAGTGCCTTTCTTAAAAAGAATGTACGAAAGTGCCTTCAAGAAACAGTCTGCTACAGAAGAAAAAGATATCCTTATCGATCATGGTTTCGATGGGATCATGGAATTGGACAATCAGCTTCCAAAATGGTGGATAGGTTTATTCTATTTTGGGACTGCTTTTTGTATTGTATATATCGCAGCTTATTCCTTCACAGACTTCGCACATCCGTTGAGCGAATACGAACAGGAATATAAAGAACAGATGGCCAGCATTGCAAAATATGAATCTGAGCAGCCTCCTGTAACTATAGAAACAGCGAAGTACTCTGCTGACAATATCGCGGAAGGAAAAGAACTATTCAAAACCAACTGTGCATCTTGTCACAAAGAAGACGGAAGTGGTGGTATTGGTCCAAACCTTACGGACAACTACTGGATCAACCAGCCGGAGAAAACTTTATTTAAAAACGTTTTCCATATGGACTGGAACGGTTCTCCTACCAACCCTTCAATGAGAGCATTCGGTAAGAACGGAGAAGTTTCAGGTGCGGAGATTGAAAAGATTGCAGCGTATGTATATCACATCAATCAGGAACAACCGCCGGTGACGCAGGCTCAGGGAGGAGCTGCTCCTCAGGGAACCGAAGCGCATTGGGAAAAAGAATAATTTTAAAAGAAATTAGAAACATATGAAAAAAACATAATTTGTTATTAGATTAAAATAGTAACGAATTATGTTTTTTCTTTTTTAAAACATATTACAAATGTCAGACATAGAAGAAATAGAAGTACGAGGTGGACAGGGCCAGGTTCTGGATCCTGAAACTTACAGAGATTCTATCGGGACAATGGAGCAATCCGGTAAGAGAAAATGGGTATTTCCAAGGAAACCAAAAGGGAAATACACCAATTATAGAAATATTGTAAGTTATGCTTTATTAATTATTTATTTTACAGTACCATTCCTCAAAATCAATGGTAATCCATTCTTTTTGTTTAATGTTATCGATAGGGAGTTTTTCATTTTCGGACAGCCTTTCTATCCACAGGACTTTTTTATCCTTACTTTAGGTGCTATCGCATCCTTAATATTTATCATCATTTTTACGATTGCGTTCGGAAGAATTTTCTGCGGGTGGATATGCCCTCAGACAATTTTTATGGAATCTATCTTCCGTAAAATTGAATATCTTATTGAAGGAGACCGAAACAGGCAGATGAAGCTGGACAGACAGGAGTGGAACAGCGAAAAGATCTGGAAGCGAAGCTTGAAATGGACGGTATATGTGATTATTTCCCTGATTATCACCCACTTTATGCTAATGTACATCGTTGGTTATCAGGAGATTTTCAGAATCATATCAGAGGGGCCGTTCGCCCACCCTACCAATTTTATCATCATGATTCTTTTTTCAGCGGCATTTTACTTTGTATTTGCATGGTTCAGAGAACAGGTTTGTACTTTAGTTTGTCCATACGGAAGGCTTCAGGGTGTTTTAATTGATAAAGATACTATTAATGTTTTCTACGACTTTAAAAGAGGAGAAAACAGATCGAAATGGAGAAAAGGCGAAGACCGTAAGGCTGCAGGAAAAGGAGACTGTATCGACTGCCATCAGTGTGTGGTGGTCTGCCCTACAGGAATTGACATCAGAGACGGACAGCAGCTGGAATGTGTGAACTGTACTGCATGTATCGACGCGTGTGATGAAGTAATGGAAAAGGTAGGACTTCCGAAAGGCCTGATAAGATATGCCTCTGAAAACGAGATCGAGAATCAGACTGAATTCAAATTCACAGGAAGAATGAAAGGTTTTGCAGTGGTTCTTGTTTTATTGGTTGGATTCCTTGGATTCCTTCTTTACAGCAGAGGAGAAATGGAGGCGAAATTCATTAAGCCTGCAGGAAGTACGTTCTTTGTAAGAGATGGTAAGATTACCAATACTTACAATTATACCTTCCTTAATAAAACCAACGACAAGAAGATAGTAACGATAAAAGTTCTGGAGCCGGCTCACGGTGAGATTACCTACAGTGCATCCAGCAAGATCCAGGTAGACCGGGATAAAATTTCAAAAGGAACAATCAATATCAGCTTCCCAGAGAATGATATGAAACTTTCAAAACAGAACATAACCATTGGCGTTTATGATATGAAAGGTAAGCTTATAGATTCTTACCAGACGTATTTTGAGGGACCATTCAAACTGCAATTTTAATTAAAAAGCCTCTATAATTTAAAATCATGAGGTTTAAAACAGATAAAAAAATCCGGAAGAAATGAAAAACTTTAGTTGGGGACACGGTGTAGTCATTGCATTATTTGCATTCATTGCTTTTATATTATCCATGCTGTTTCTTTTCCCGAACGGGCAGAAGAATTCTGAAATGGTAACAGATAATTATTACGAGGAGGAACTTAAGTACCAGGATGTCATTGATGCCAAGAAAAAAGCAGACGATCTGCAGGAAAAACCGGTGTACAGCCAGGAAAAGAACGGAATCAAAATTACTTTTCCAAAAGAATACAATAATACAAATACTACGGTAAAATTTGTTTTAAACAGAACCGACGACCAGAATTTAGACATAAAAAAATCTGTACAGCTTGATGCCACTCAATCTTTCTTTATACCGGGACAGGTATTGAAACCTGGAAATTATACTCTGAGACTGATGTGGACAAAAGACAAAGCAGACTATAGAATGGATTATGATGTGATATGGAAATAGGACTTATTTTATCGGCAATTGCATTAGGATTTGCTTCCGGTTTTCACTGTATCGGAATGTGCGGACCTATTGCCTTATCGATGGGATTGACTAAGAAACAGGCCACCAATTTCTATCTTCAGAATTTAACCTATCAGTTTGGCAGGATCTTCACCTATTCTTTATTAGGCGCCGTTCTGGGAATTGTAGGAGAAGGTTTTGAAATGGCAGGCTTCCAGCAGTATCTTACGGTCATTGCGGGAATTCTTCTGATTATTATGGCTCTGTTTTCTTTTGGTGGAAAAGATTTTGCCTCCAAGATTCCTTTTCTTTCTAAATTTCTCTTTTCAGTAAAGTTGAATTTAGGAAAACTGCTGCAGAAAGCAGATTATCGATCAAGGTTTACAACCGGGCTTCTTAACGGCTTTCTTCCATGCGGCATGGTTTACATGGCTCTTACAGCAAGTCTGGCAGCAGGAGGAGTATGGCAGGGAGCTTCATATATGGCTTTATTCGGTCTTGGAACCCTCCCATTCATGTTTGCGGTAGTTTTAGCCGGAAATCTAATGAATCAGGCTTTTAGAGTTAAAATTCTGAAAGCGGTTCCTGTTATTATGATTATTTTGGGAGGACTATTCATACTGAGAGGTCTGGAACTGGGAATTCCTTATATCTCACCGAGAGCTGAAGCAATGACCATTTCTAAAGATCACAACGGCAACTGCCATATTGAAGGGCATGATCACAGCTCGGCCAACTGCCACTAATACAACTAACTAATTCCATGAAAAAAATATTTTTTTTACTCATTGCAGCTGCTTTTGTTCTGCAATCGTGTATTATTAACTCCGAAATCGTTTATCATAAAGATGCCGCCTCCACTTCTGTTACAGATATCGACATGAGAAAGTTCATTTCGGAAATGAAGGCTATGACTCCCGATTCTCTGCAGCAGAAAAAAGAATTTGGAGAAATGGATAAGCTTCCAACGGTCTGGACAAGCCTTTTTGACATTCAGAAACAGGATGCAAAGCAGGAAACTAAAGATCCGGATTCTATCAGGCTCATGAAAAAGATCTTTATGAAATCCAATAAAGAAAATAACGAGCCGGCAGGTCTTTCTTTAAAACTGGAACACTTCACGCAGACAGATTATCAGATGCTGAGCGATTATAATAAAAAGGAAAAACTTCCTTTGGATCAGAATATCTTCAATAATTGGGACGGAAAGACACTGACCATCAATACAGAAAATTTCAATCTTAAAAATATTGAGGAGACACTCAGAAGTAAAACCTCAAAAGATGAAGCTGAAAAGGTGGAAGGAATGATTGCGATGTTTTTCAAGAGCATAGGAACAACTCTGAAGTTTGAAAACAAAATAAAATCTATTACCGGAAAGCACGACTGGGTAAAGCAGATCGATAACTATACCGTTAAAATAGATTACAATCTCAAAACCCTATATGATAAAGAAGCTGAATTTAAAAATTCCGATAAAAAAATTGTGATTGTTACAGAATAAAAACGGGCTGAAATTTCAGCCCGTTTTTTTGGTTGGTATCTGTTTTGTAATACATTAGAAAACAGTAAAATTCTTAACAATGACCAAACATATTAAGTTATTATGGGCTGTAGTTCTTTTTATGATATTTCAGTCCTGCTCTATCAATACAGAAACTACCTATTATAAAGATGCCGCAACCAGCATGCAGTCTAATATTCTTATGGATAAAAGTGTAATGGGTATGATGAGCTTGATGGGCACAGATTCAAAGAAACTGAGTGATCTTGATAAGCTGCCTACCGACTGGACAAGTCTTTATAAGGTTCAGAAGCACGGAAAAGTAACGCTTAACGAAGATTCGGCAAAAGTGCTTAAAAAAGTTTATATGAAAGTGGATAAAGATAAAAACGAAATCGTTGGTCTTTCTCTAAAATATGATAAGCTTATGCCCGCGGAAATCACTCAGCTTTTAGCCAGCGATAAACGTCTGAAAAAAATACCCTTACAGGATATCGCAGTATGGGACGGTAAATCCCTGATTATTAACACTAAAAAATTCAATTCTGATGGGATACTGAAAATGCTGGAAGAAAAAGCGTCAGAAGAAAAAACAGTTCCTAAAACCAAAAGCGATTCTATTGAAGTTTACGGAAAACAGATGGCTTCCGGAATGGCGGGAATGCTCAGAATGTTCAACCTTACCTTTACCAATACCCTGAAGTTTCAGAAACCGATCAAAAGCATTGAAGGAAAACATGATTTCGTAAAACAGGTTGATAATAAAACAGTCGAGATCATCGTAAGATCCAATGATCTTGTAGATGGCAAAAACTTAGTCAATAAAGATAAAAAAGTAGTGATTACTACCGAGTAATTCATATTAACAAAAAATAATAATCCCCTTCCAAAGCTGAAAGGGGATTATTTATTATATAGAAATACTATTCTAGTTGATCAGGTCAAATCTTGCATATTCTGCAATTTTCTTAGGAATTCTGATACCTTCTTCTGTCTGATTATTTTCCAGTAATGCAGCCATAATTCTTGGAAGAGCCATTGCAGAACCATTTAAGGTATGCACCAGCTGAGATTTTCCATCTGTTTTGAAACGGCATTTCAGACGGTTGGCCTGGAATGTTTCAAAATTAGAAACAGAGCTTACTTCCAGCCACATTTCCTGAGCTGCGCTCCATACTTCAAAGTCATAGGTCATTGCTGAAGTGAAACCCATATCTCCGCCACAAAGTCTTAACACTCTGAACGGTAGTTCAAGATCTGTAAGGATCTCTTTAATATGTTCTACCATTTCTTCCAGCGCGGCATAAGAGTTCTCTGGCTTTTCAAGTCTTACGATCTCTACTTTTTCAAACTGGTGAAGACGGTTCAGACCTCTTACATGAGCTCCGTAACTTCCCGCTTCTCTTCTGTAGCACTGAGAGAAAGCTGTATTTTTAATCGGAAGATCTCTTTCTTCTAACAGAACATCCCGATAAAGATTCGTTACAGGAACTTCTGCTGTAGGAATTAAATAAAGATCATCCAGACCAATGTGGTACATCTGCCCTTCTTTATCAGGAAGCTGTCCTGTTCCGTAACCTGAAGCCTCATTCACAACGTGAGGAGGGTTGACCTCCATATACCCTTTTTCAACGTTTTTATCTAAGAAATACTGAACGAGAGCTCTCTGAAGTCTTGCCCCTTTACCCAAATAAACAGGGAAGCCGGCACCTGCGATTTTCACCCCAAGTTCAAAATCGATCAGGTTATATTTCTTGGCAAGCTCCCAGTGAGGGATAGCACCTTCTCCAAGCCCTTCTACATCGTGAGACTGGAAGATATTCTCGTTGTCTTCTGCAGAAGATCCGCTTTTTACTAATTCAAACGGAATATTTGGAATCTGGTATAAAATATCCAGTAAAGCTTTTTCTGTTGCATCTAATTGGGACTGCAGTTCTTTACTCGACTCTTTGAATTGTGCTGTTTTAGATTTTGCAGACTCCGCTTCTTCTTTCTTTCCTTCTTTCATCAAAAGTCCAATTTCCTTGGAAATTTTGTTGATCTCGGAAAGCTGGGAATCTAATTCAAACTGGATTCTTTTTCTTTCGTCGTCAGTAGCAACAGCGTCGTCTACCAACCCAAGATTCTTGAATTGTCTTTTTTTCAGACCTTCTAAAACGCGTTCTTTATTGTCGCGCAAAAAATTGACTTGTAACATTTTATTTAGATGTTAAATATTAGATATTAACTTAAAATACTAAGCTAACAGTTTTGCAAATTTAAATTATTTTATGATAGTAATGGTATTTATAGCATTGGGTGCATCTGCAGCTTTGGTAAATACAACCTGATTATTGTAAAGAACCTCAGAAACCTGGAATACTGATGGCGTCCATCGGTAACGGATTTCAACGGCATCAGTAACGGTAACCGTCTGATTATCCACAATTCTGTTAAGTGAAAAAGTCAGATTCGATTTGTATGTTCTATTTTCAGGGCTTATAGAGTCTTTTATAATTCTTTTAGCGCCTTGAATATATTCAAAATAATATAAGGAATCTGTTGTCATTTTAAGAGGAACAGACACTGGAGCCAAATCTGTTGTTCCATTCACATCATTCACAGAAAAACTGGTGTAAGACCCTGCCTTTTTGGCATTCAGCAGATCTTGTCCTGCACTGTTCTTGATATAGATGTTCATGATCTGATCAATTCTCTGTAAAGAATCGTCATCGCTTCCGCAGCTAACCAATGCAAAAAGCACAAATAATAATCGAAAAACTGAATTCTTCATAAGACAAAGGTAATAAAGATTTGTAATTAAGGAAGTTTCTTAAGATACAAAAAGAAAAAAATAAGATAAGAAAATCCTGATATGAGTATGGTAGCCGTCATGGCAATCCCCATTCCTAAGACTCCATAGATGGGCATTAATAAATAAGCAGCCACTGCGAGGAAAATAAGAGAAGCTATTCCAACCCAGGTATTAATCTCAATTTTCCCGACTGCCGGAAGAAGATTACCATAAAGATTTCTGGTCAGCATTCCTACATTGAATCCTATTAATAAAACCATCAGTAAATCCGAATTATCAATATAAGCAGTTCCGAAAAAATATTTTAAGATATATTGATTAAAAAATATAAAGAAAATAAATATACCAATACAAACAGGTATAAATACTTTGTGGAAATTAATTATGTAAGACGTTAAAAACGCCTTATTCTGATAGTTTTTAGAGAGTAACGGAAAATCGCTTTGTAAAAAACTGATGGCTAAAAATGTGATATTGGAGGGTATCAGAATGGCAACACGGTAATTGGCAACAGCACTTTCATTCATTAAAAAGCCAAGTAAAAGAATGTCTAAGGAGAACATGGTATCTGAAATAAGAGAGGTTGCAGCCGTAAATCCACCGTATTTCCACATTTCTCTGTAATTCTTAGGAATAAATTGACGAAATGAGTAAATATCTTTTGTAAGCCAAAATAATGAAAGATAGGGAGTAACGGCAATTGCGATCAGGTAGCCATAAAGCTTAAAGAAATAAGTGAGAACAAGAATTAAAAGTAACCCTCCAATATTGACAACATTATTAATTTTTGCAAACGTTCGGTTCTTTCCCGTAATACGATAAAAAACCTGAATATGGTTAACAAAATAAAAGCCACCCAATCTAACTGCACAGAAAACAAAAATGAGGAAAATGTCTTCATATTTATTAAAATAAAAAAAGGCCACACTCAGAAATAATACAGTTAGTAAGATTTCAAATAGAATTCCTTTAAAGAAAAAATAGGAAGATATTTTTCGTTTTTCATGTTCATCAGATGAAATAGATCCAAATCTCATTAAAGCCTGCCCGCTTCCAAAACCCGTGAATGGAAGAAAAATAGTGAGAACAGAAATAACGATACTTAAGACTCCAAATTCATTTTCAGGAAGCAATCTGATAACCAGCAAAGTACCAGCGAAACCACAAATTTTAGCAATCAGAAAAGATAAGAAAACGTAATGTCCATGATTATCAAAAAAACTCCTTAGAAAATCTTTCAGGCTTTTCATGAGTTTGAATTTTTACAAACGTCATCATAAACTTCGGAAAACTTCTGTGCAATAATTTCTTCTGAAAATGTATCTTTTGCATATTGAGAGACAGAAAACATATTATCCTTTCTCTTCCCTTCTAAAATTACACGCATTGCTGAAAATAACTGATTTTCATCTACTTTTTCAAGTAAAATTCCAGCATCTTCAGGGAAGAATTCGCTGATACCTCCAACATTTGTTGATATTACTTGTAAACCGCTGGCAAATGCTTCCGCAATAACGCAAGGCTGATTTTCATCATCACTAAAAAGAATGAAACAATCAGACTTCTGCATTCGCTCTGCTATCTGAGATATAGTTTGTATCCCGAAAATTTCAATTCTGTTTTCAGCTTTTGCATTTCTTACTTCCTCTTTCAATTTATCAATATCACCGTCACCTCCCAGCTGCAAATTAAATTGATACCCCTTCAACAAGAGTTTTAATGCTACTTTTAGTATTTTTTCGGAATTTTTTCTCGGAATTAAATTAGAGACATGAATAAATGTAAAGTCAGTAGATGATTCTTTTCCTGGTTTAAAAAGTTTAGTGTCAACAACATTTGGAATAACTGTTATTGTAGTCTTTATTCCAATTTTTTTTAAACTTTTTTTTAAGTCGTTGCTTACAGGCAGAACTTTGTCGGCAGTATTTCCAATAAGTTTTGCAATATATTTTGTAATAAAAGGAGTATGATGATGATTAACTTCTCTCAAGGCCGTCCAATGTTCAGTGATTACAAACGGTATTTTAAATTTTCTTTTAAGATAAACAGCAAAAAGCATAGAATTGTGCATCACATTGGCATGAACTAAATCCGGCATCTGCATCTTAGAAAAACCCATTCTGTAAGCTTTCATTCTCCTTAAAAAATTTTGAGCAGGATTTTTTGAATTCTTATAGTAAACAATACACGTTCTAATACCATTTATTATCTGATCATCTTCCAAATACTCCTGTTCTTGGTTAAAATCACCAATTGCATGCAGTATTTCAACATCATGAATTTTTGCAACCGCTTCCGCATGGCGCTGAACAAAGTTTCCATTTGTAGGCTCAATTCTATTGGGAAACCATGAGGAAATAAACAGTATTTTTTTTCTTTTCAAAATTTTATTTAGATGTATCTTTGTGAAAACTCAATTAACTGAACTTTCAAAATAATGGTTAAAATTAATAAATTTCTATCTTTTATCCGAATAATTCTCAAAAATCCGAGTCTGGTTAATCTTATTCTGAACAGTAAAATTGAGGCTGAAAATAAATTTAAAAAATATTACCCCCGGATTATAGCTTTACCCCAAGTAGATGTAAAAGATCTGAATCACGAAGTTACCGGAACAATTGAAAGTTTCTTGCTGGATGGCAGCTCATTAATAACAGATTTACAGCTACTTACCACTATTGCAGGAAGAAAAGAGGTTAATTCTTATCTGGAAATAGGAACCTGGCGCGGAGAAAGCGTACACAATGTTGCCAAACAGATTGATGATTGTACAACCATTAACCTGTCTAAAAAGGAGATGCAGGAGATGGGCTGGAATCCCAGGTATGTGGAACAACATGGAATACTTTCAGGCAAAAACCCAAAAATTCTTCATCTGGATGCTAATACCAAAAACTTTGAGTTCAGTTCACTTAATAAAAAATACGATTTAATTTTTATTGATGGCGATCACAGTTATGAAATGGTTCTTCATGACACTAAAAAAGTTTTCGAGCATTTGACTCATGAACATTCTATTGTCGTTTGGCATGATTACGCATACAACCCTCAAAATATTCGTTATGAAGTTTTCAGAGCGATATTAGACGGCACGGGAAAAGAAAATCACCCATATCTTTATCACCCAAAAAATACAATGTGTGCTATTTTTATAAAAGACAAATTACCCACTTCAGTTTTTGATGAAATGAATATTCCCGAAAGACTCTTTCAGATTGACATCAAACAGCAGTCTTTTTCGAACTAATCAACCTAATTCTGACTGATTACCTGCTACCCTTTAAGCAATACCTGCAGCCCAGCTTTTTTCCAATGGCAGTAAAAAGTGGCTTAAAAAGTCCAGGTATGTATTTTTAGAGAAGTCAAAAACCTGAATATCTTTTGGCAGTTCACCACTTCTCAGCTGAGATTTAAAATCCTGAAGCTTCAGTGTCTTTATCTGTCCGTCCTGTACAAAACTCGCTTTCATTCTGTCGAAAAGTCCAAGTTGGTATTCTTCATCGATTTCGCGCATGATCTTTCCTAAGGCATCAATACTGCAGCCTGAAGCCATTTCTTTCTCTTCATCCACGCACACCACGATAAACTGATTTTTTTCAATCTTAAAAGATGAAGAAAGTGGTTTTCCATGTGCCGCCCAGCTCGCCAGGAAATCGAAAAGTTTTTCAGTGATGGCTTTAGCCTCTTTGGTTTCAAAAGGTCTGGATGCCGGGTATATAATAACTCTGTAGTCGCTGGTTTCTACTATGCTGGATTCATCAATTTTCATATCCTGTCAATTTAAAGTATAAAATTAAGAAATATTCCTGAGTTTATGATAAAGAAAAACCCAGACACAAGCCTGAGTTTTACCTTTCTTTTTATGTAATTTTACAGATCTTCAGCTTCTGCAAGAAGTTCTACAATATCTTTTACAGCTACTTCTGTATTTTTGTTAAAATGTTTGACACCGTCCGTCATCATCGTGTTACAGAAAGGACATCCTGTAGCAATGACTTTTGGCTCAAAAGACAAGGCTTCTTCCGTTCTTTCGATATTGATGTCTTTATTTCCTTTTTCAGGCTCTTTGAACATCTGTGCACCTCCTGCTCCACAACACAGACCGTTGGTCTTGCATCGCTTCATTTCCACAAGCTCTGCATCCAGCTTCTCTAGAAGGATTCTTGGAGCCTCATATTCATTATTAGCTCTTCCAAGATAGCAGGGATCATGGAAAGTGATCTTCTTTCCTTTAAAAGCACCTCCTTCTATTTTCAGCCTTCCTTCTTCCAGTAATGTCTTAAGGAATTGGGTATGGTGAACTACTTCATAGTGACCTCCCAAGCTTGGATATTCATTTTTCAGCGTATTGAAGCAGTGAGGGCAGGCAGTTACAATCTTTTTCACTTCATAGGCATTCAGGACCTCAATATTGGTAAGGGCCATCATCTGAAAAACAAATTCGTTTCCTGCTCTTTTTGCGGGATCTCCGGTACAGCTTTCTTCTGGTCCCAGAACTGCAAATTCAACTTCTATTTTGTTTAATATCTTGCAAAATGCTTTTGTAATTTTTTTGGCGCGGTCGTCAAAACTTCCGGCACAGCCAACCCAAAATAAAACTTCCGGGGACTTTCCTTCGGCAGCATATTCTGCCATTGTTTTAATTTGCATTTTCTTTTTGTTTAATTAAAAAATCAGCGTAGTATTCCTTTGCCTTTTTCATCACTTCTACCGGAACTACAGACACATACAGGGGATTGGCCTCATCATAGTTCAGATATTTCCATGTATTTCCTGTACCCTTGTCGTTCAGAGCGATGATCATGGCCTGCTTACTCATTTCCAGTGAGCTGTCATCTAAAAATTTAGCATCCATTCCCTGAACTGCCATCATGCTGATCACAGTTTTCTTTTTACTTTCATCAAACTTCTCTTTCAGAAAAGTCATTTTCATCTTCATCGGATAAGTCGTGAAAGCATATTTTGTATTTTCCTTTGTGGTGAAAATATCAGAAACGCTAAAAGTATTCTTATTTGGATCCAGGATCTCTATTTTAAATTCATCGTTTCCTTCAAGCAGCATTTTGAAAGTTTTGGTCATGGTCTGCCTGTCTACTTTTTCAAAAATGCCGGGATGGGTAAGATCCAGCATTCCGTCATAGTTTCTTTTTTGAAACATGGACATGAATGATTGTGAATCTTCAAGGATTTTTTTCTGATCAGCATTCTGGGCCAGCGCAAGACCTGAAAGCAGAATGACAAAGACAAAGAATAGTTTTTTCATCTTTTCCGAGTTTAGTCATTAGCCCAGTTCAGACGGTCTGCCTGGTTATACTGCCAAGGAGCGGCATTGTTTTCTACATTTGTCATCATCAGATTCAGTTCCTGAGGTGCAGCAGACTGCTCCATAACAAGGAATCTTCTCATTTCGAAAATAATAGAAAGCGGATCCAGCAACACTGGACAAGCTTCTGTACAGGCGTTACAAGTAGTACACGCCCAAAGTTCTTCTTTGGTAATATAATCATTCAGAAGCTTCTTGCCGTCGTCTTCGAATTTTCCGTTTTTATCTATATTTCTGCCTACCTCTTCGAGTCTGTCCCTTGTTTTCATCAGGATCAGTCTCGGAGAAAGTTTTTTACCTGTGATATTGGCAGGACATACAGCGGTACATCTTCCACACTCTGTACAGGAGTATGCATTAAGCAATTGTACCTGGTCAAGATCAAATATATCTTCTGCTCCAAATTTAGACGGAGCATCTGCTGTTTCTCCTTCTGCCGGTGCAGCATAGGGATCTGCGTTAGGGTCCATCATCAGCTTGATTTCTTTGGTTACGGAATCAAGATTATTGAATTTCCCTTTTTTATCAAGGTTTGCAAACCATGTGCTTGGGAACGCTAGAATGATATGAAGATGTTTTGAATAATAAAGATAATTCATGAAGAAAAGAATCCCCACAAAATGAAACCACCATGCACTTCTTTCAACAAAAACCAAGAAACCATTGTCAAAGCTAAATACTTCCAGGATGGGAACAAAAAGCATCTGACTGATGGGGAAAGAACCTATATGATGAAAACCTTCTGCATTTCTCGCCTGTAAAACAGATTCTGAAGCATTCATGCTGAAGAAGGCTACCATTAAAGCGAATTCTATGATCAGAATCCAGTTGGCATCGTTTTTAGGCCAGCCAAAAAGCTCTTTCATATTAAGCCTTTTAACGCCATAGAAATTTCTTCTGATAAAGAAAACAACGACTCCAATGATGACTAAAAGAGCCAGTATTTCTAATGTCGCTGTAAAGAAGTTGTAGAAACTATCTCCAAAAATGGAAGCTAAGAACCGGTGAGTTCCAAAGATTCCGTCAACAATAATTTCTATTAATTCAATATTGATAATAACAAACCCAACATATACAAAAAGGTGAAGAATACCTGCTACAGGACGTTTTACCATTTTGCTCTGGCCCATTGCCACTCGGGCCATGGTTTCCCAGCGCTCGGCTTTCCTGTCGCTTCTGTTGATTTCTCTTCCTAACCTGATATTTCTGTAAATCTTTTGCAGGCTTTTGGCAAACAGCCCGAATCCGGCAACTAATAAGATCAGAAAAATAATGTTATCGATGTACTGCATAAGGTGATTAGTCTTTATTGTTCTTACCGAAAACCGAGAAATTGATGTATCTCTTAGGGTTTGCTTTCATGTCTTCAATCAATGAATTCAGGTTAGTAGAGGCAGAGTTCAGATTGTTGTACAGCTGCTCATCCTTCATTAGCTTTCCTAAGCTTCCCTGTCCGTTGTCGACTCCTGCTATTACCTGATTAAGTTTTCCTACGGTAGCATCCAAACTGGCAATTGTTGCATTCAGTTTTTTAGTATCAATGCTTTCTGCAAGGTTACCGTATTTATCTAATGTCACCTTCCCACTCTGCATGGTAAGGCTTGCGTCATCCAGTACTTTCTGAAGTTTAGGATCATTGTTTCCTACAAGAGTATTTACACTTCCTGCTGTAGTTTGTAGAGCACCTACCGTCTTATTAAGATTGGTAAGCAGGGCTCTGATCTCTTCTCTGTTTTGTGCATTGACCACCTGGTTTGCATTCGACATCAAAGAGTCTACCCTATGCAGAACAGTCTGTAACTGATCTTTAACAGGACCCACCTGAGAAGAAAGACTTCCCAAAGTTCCCAGCTTGAAAGTACCTAGTAACGTATCTCCGTCTTTTGCAGTCTGCCCTCCGTACATAAGATTCACTCTCATTTCTTTTCCTGACATCAGGCCGGGTTCAAAGATTTCAAGGGTTGAATTTTTGGAAAACTCGAACTTGTCATCTACCGTAATTTTCACTACAAAACTGATCTTTCCGTCTTTTGCCGTTCTAGGAATGATCTTATCGACCTGACCTACTTTCAGACCATTAATGGAAACCGCGGATGACTGTGCCAGCCCTTCCACATTATCGTATTTTGCGTAAAATATATTATCGGTAGTAAAAAGACTTCTGCCTTTCATGAATTGAAACAACAACACAAAGCCTACAATAGCTAAAAGTGCAATCACACCAGCTTTTAATTCTTTACTGAACTTCACTTGCTAAATTTTTTCTAATGAGCAAATATAACACATTTTAAATTAATCTTTTTCTTTATTGTTCTGCGTTAAATACAAAAAAGCGGCAGAAAATTCTGCCGCTTTTATATCTGTAAAAATTAATTTCTTACTGTTGCTGATTTCCCAGCTTGTTCCAGATTTCGATTCTGTAATCTTCGATATCTGCATTATCCTGAAGACTTTTCATCCAAGCCTGTCCGAACATGCTTGCACTTCTCTGGGTAATAGATTCTGTAAACTGCTTAAGGTCACCCGGCTGCTTGTTTACTGTTTCTGATTTTTTGATCAGTACATAAACTCCCGTTCCACCTTCAATAGGGTTAGAAAGTTTACCTTTTGCAACCCCAAAAGCTGCACCGGCAACTTTAGGTTCCATAGCACCGGCTACTGAAGGGTTAAGCATATTAACCTGAGCCGCTTGTTTTGTTGAACCAAACATTTTTGCAATCTGATCTAAGCCTGAAGCCTTAGCTCCGGCAATTTTATCAGAGATTTGTTTAGCTGCCAATTTATTTTTAACGATCACTTCAATCTGATCTCTTACAGATTCAGGATCTGCAAGACCTGCTTCCTGTTTTCCGTTAAGGTAGGCTACGATTTTATCTCCCGTACCTTCTACAGTAAAGAATTCTGTATCTCCTTTACTTCTTTTCTTATCGAAAGCCCAAGCTAAGATTTCTCCGTCTTTATCAGTACCAAGTCCCTGAAGCTG
This sequence comes from Chryseobacterium sp. NFX27, assembly GCF_049887855.1. Lineage (NCBI taxonomy): Bacteria > Pseudomonadati > Bacteroidota > Flavobacteriia > Flavobacteriales > Weeksellaceae > Chryseobacterium > Chryseobacterium sp. NFX27. The sequence goes on from NZ_JAGEKK010000007.1 coordinate 134,912, forward strand.
TCCGTCAAATCTTTTGGCTGATTTCGGGTTGGAGAACTGATAGTTTCCTTTTTTGGCAATATTCACGAAATCGTTGAAAGATTTCCCCTGAATCTGCTGAATGAATCTTCTTGCTTTTTTATCAGATTCAGCTTCTGTAGCATCTGAAGGTTTCACTTCTTTTACAAGGTTAGCTACTTTATAGCTCATTGCCCCTGCTTTTTTATCTTCAATATTGATGATATGATATCCGAACTGTGTTTCTACAACACCCGTTGCACCTTTAGGATTATTAGCCAAATAAGTAAGGAATTCCGGAACAAAAGGAGTTTCCGGGGTAGTCCATCCTAGGCTTCCTCCCTGTGCTGCAGAGCTCGGGTCATTAGACATTTTGATAAACTCTGTAAATTTTGCAGGTGTTGCTTTCACAATAGCTCCGATAGAGTCTGCCAATTTCTTAGCCTGCTCTTTAGATCTTGTTACTCCTTCTCCTGCAGGGCTTCCTTTGAAAGCGATAAGGATATGTCTTGACAATGTAGAATCTGAAGTCTTCTTATCCAAAAGCTTTGAAACCACATAGAAATTCTGCTCTTTGTAAGGCCCGAAAGTCTGTCCGATAGCAGCCGTTGTAATTTGCCCCTGAATCGTTTGAGGCAATTGGGCAGGCGCTGCATACTGGTTGTTGAAAGGCATATCAGAATTAGCCATAATGAACATTGAGTCGTTCTTTGTATTCTGGAAGTTCTCTGTTCCTCCGCTTGCATCAGTACCTCCTGAGAAAAGCTTATTGATTTCCTTCTGAGCCGCTGCATCATCTGCCGCGCTAGGTTTAGAAGGGAAATATACAAGTCCGATATTTCTGCTAGGTTCTACTTTAAACATTACCGGGTGTTGCTTGATGTAGTTTTCAAGGTCTGCCGTAGTAACGTTGATTTTTGTTTTCTGAAGGTAGGCAGCATAATCGATCTTTACAAAATCAATGTCAGCCAACTGATCTCTCTGCTTCATCATCTCTTCAGCTTCTTTTTTACCAGTAGTGATCCCTGCAGAAATATTAGTAAACACCTGTCTTGCCATCAATCTGTATTCCACAGTTTTTCTGGTTTTAAGCCACTGGTTGTAGCCTTCAGGATTGGTGTTCTTTAATGTTTCAATCTCTTTTTTAAGCTCTTGAGTTTTAAAATTACCTTTCTCATCAAAGAACTGTTGATTTTGGGCGAACATCTGATCGTACTGGATCTGATTCCAGAAGTAATCATCAGTCATTTCAAATCCCAATTTCTCAAACTGCTGCTTGATAAGTTTAGATTGTACAAGTAACTGCCAAGCCTGCTCTTCAAGTCCCGTTTTTGGACGGCCCTGTTGCTCAGCCTGCTGCTGCAGTACGAAAAGCTGATCATTGAACTCTTCGCGGGTGACTTTCTCACCGTTTACTTTTCCTAAAACATCAGGATTTTTTCCAAAAACCTTGTCGATGCTGTCGGGGTTTACCAGAAACGCTAAAAGCGCCAATGCGATCACTCCCATCAAAAGCCAAGGCTTACTCCTAATCTGTCCTAAAATTGCCATTTTATATATTATAGTTTTTTATCAGTTTGCGAAAATACACATTTTTAAGAAATTAGAGAAGCAGAACTCCTTTATTTTAATTTTTAAAATGAAAGATTATTAAAAAAAGGAAATTTTGACCATATTTTTTAGCAAAAAACAAATGGCATAGGTATTGTGCAATTTAGAGAACTATAATACGCTGCACGTTTTCAGCGCATTTTGTAAAATATCATTTTAACGATTTAAAACGAAGATGACAATTTGTCATTTGATTAACTATGACAGAATTTGAAGATATTAGTTTAGAGGAAATGATCAGCGATGGGTTTGACATTGTAGCAGAAGAGATCAATCTTTCAGACTTTTCGGAAACTGATAAGAATTCCGAACAGAGAATATTCCCTATACTTCCCGTAAGAAATATGGTCATGTTTCCAAATGTGGTAATTCCTATTACTGCAGGAAGAAAAACATCGATACAGCTTCTTGAAGAAGCACAGAAAAATGGTGAGTTCATTGGAATCGTAAGCCAGAAAAACTCAGATCTTGAGCAGCCTGCCGAAAGGGATATGTATCAGACCGGTACACTAGCAAAGATCATTAAGATCATTAAACTTCCAGAAGGCAATATTACAGCTATTACTAAGGGTTTCCACAGATTTAAAATAAAAAAAATCGTACAAAACCAACCTTATTTTAAAGCAGAAATCACAAAACTAAAAGATTCCCGTCCGAAAAACAAGGAAGAATATGAGGCTTTACTTGAAAACATCAAAGATCTGGCCTTAAAGATTATTGAACTGGATCCTAACATTCCGAATGCGGCTAATTTTGCCATCAAGAATATCAATAATAATGATGATCTTCTGAATTTCATCTGTACTAATGCAAGCTTTCCTTCTATAGAAAAGCAAAAGCTGCTTGAGGAGAAAAGCCTGATGGAAAGAGCCAACAAGTGCTATGAAATGATGCATGAGGATTTCCGAAAACTGGAGTTAAGAAACCAGATCCATCAGAAAACATCAAAAGATCTTGACAAGCAGCAGAGAGAATATTTCCTGAATCAGCAGATAAGAACTATTCAGGATGAGCTGGGAGGCGGTCCGGAAAGTGATGTTGAAGATCTTATCAATAAAGCAAGAAGAAAAAAGTGGAGTCAGGAAGTGGAAGATCATTTCCAGAAAGAGATCAGCAGGCTGCAGCGCCAGAATCCGAATTCTCCGGATTATAACGTTCAGAGAAATTATCTTGATTTCTTCACGGATCTTCCGTGGGAAACCTATACAAAAGATGTTTTTGATATTGCAAAGGCTGAAAAAACTTTGGATAAAGCTCACTTCGGGCTGGAAGACATTAAGAAAAGAATTCTGGAACACATGGCTGTTTTAAAGCTAAAAAACAACATGAAATCTCCTATCCTTTTACTTGTAGGGCCTCCGGGAGTAGGAAAAACATCTTTAGGAAAATCGGTTGCTGATGCTTTGGGAAGAAAATATGTAAGATTATCTCTGGGTGGACTTCACGACGAAAGTGAGATCCGTGGACACAGAAAGACATATATCGGAGCTATGGCGGGAAGAATCCTGCAATCTATCAAAAAAGCAGGCACTTCCAACCCGGTTATTGTTCTTGATGAAATTGATAAAATAGCTCAGGGACTTCACGGTGATCCAAGTTCTGCTCTTCTGGAAGTTCTTGACCCTGAACAGAATAAATCTTTCTATGATAATTTCCTGGAGATGGGCTACGATTTGTCTAAGGTGATGTTCATTGCTACGGCAAACTCACTTTCCACCATTCAGACGCCGTTATTAGACAGAACCGAGATCATTCAGATTGCGGGCTATACGATGGAAGAAAAGACAGAGATTGCAAAGAGACATCTGATCAAAAAGCAACAGGAAGAAAACGGATTGGATGGAAAATCATTCAAACTTGGGAATCCTGAACTTAAACATATCATTGAAGCACACACTTCCGAAAGCGGTGTAAGAACCCTGGAAAAAAGGATTGCATCCATTGCAAGATGGGTTGCGCTTCAGACTGCGCTGATGAAAGAATACGATCCAAAGATCACCATTGAAAAGATAGATGAAATTCTAGGCGTTCCAAGGCCGAAAAGCCTGTCTGAAATTACCGGTGTTCCGGGTGTAGTAACCGGCTTGGCATGGACAAGTGTAGGTGGAGATATTTTATACATTGAAAGTATTTTAAGCAACGGAAAAGGAAGTCTTACCATGACCGGAAACTTAGGAACGGTCATGAAAGAATCTGCAACCATTGCCCTGGAATATATCAAAGCCAAACATGACGAACTCGGAATAGCGCAGGAAGAGCTGGATAAGAAAAACATCCACGTTCACGTTCCGGAAGGGGCAACCCCGAAAGACGGACCCTCTGCAGGTATTGCCATGCTGACCTCAATGGTTTCGTCATTTAAAAACAAGAAAGTAAAACCTCATCTTGCAATGACCGGTGAAATTACGCTAAGAGGAAAAGTTCTTCCTGTAGGAGGGATCAAAGAAAAGCTTCTTGCTGCAACCAGAGCAGGAATAAAAGAGGTAATTCTTTGTGAAGCCAACAGAAAAGATGTAGAAGAGATCAAAAAAGATTATCTGAAAAACCTCACTGTACATTATGTGAACAGAATGGAGGAAGTAGTCGACTTTGCGATCGAAAAATAATTCAGAACATATCAACTCTCAATAAGGAAACGCGTCTCAGATTTTTGTCTGGGGCGCGTTTTTTAATTTAACCGTAAAAGATTTAAAAGTTTCTTTAACACTTAAGTAATTTTAAGTTATATACATAGCACACAGGAAGAACACTTAAGTTTTGTAAAATCTACGATTTTTCTTTAGCAGAATAAGTAAACCTGTGCCATCTGAGAAATCTGCATGAGATTTCTAAAGCAGAAAATCTTTGGCATTAATAAAATAGCCGAGTTGCATTTAAAGAAAGACATACCACACGACATTATCAAGCATCTTCGGCTAAAAAAGAATTATGTTAATTAAACGAAAAGAATCCCATAATTAGATGGGTTTTCTTATTTTTATGCAACAGATTTGAAAAATTATGAATTTTCTTCGACTCCCTTTTCTTGTTAATCTTACACTTGTCGTTATTTCCATCATTGGCCTGGGCTACCTGTTAGCATTGGGACAGAGTATATTAGCCCCTTTCTTCTTAGCTTTTTTAATGGCCATGCTCTTTCTTCCGGCGGCCACGTTCATGGAAAGAAGGTTAAGATTTCCGAGATCTATTTCAACAATGACTTCGGTTTTTATCATGCTGGCTATTTTATCCGGACTTATTTATTTTTTCGGGTCACAACTTTCTGATTTCAGTAAGGATCTTCCTCACCTAAGGGATCAGGTGACGACTGTTTTCAGTAATCTGCAGCACTGGATTTCAAAAACATTCAATGTAAAGATAAATGAGCAGCTGGACTATATTAATCAGGGCTTAAATAAACTGCTTTCTTCTTCGGGGGTAATTCTTGGTTTTACGTTTGGAATATTTTCAAGCGGTTTCGGCTTTATTGTATTTTTCACTCTGTTCTTTATTTTTATTTTAAATTACAGAAGGGTTCTTAATAACTTCATCGTAACCGTTTTTAACGAAAAACATAAAGCAAGTGTGCAGGAAGTGGTTAACGAGATCAGAGTCATGACGAAAAAATATATTTTCGGGCTTTGTCTGCAGGTTTTGATCGTTTCGGTTCTCTGCACCATCCTCCTTACTGTTTTAGGAATAAAGTATGCCATACTCCTGGCTATTCTGACGGGCTTATTAAATGTAATCCCTTACCTGGGAATATGTATTTCTCTCTTAATATCATGTTTTATTGCCTTTGCAACCGGTACTCCTTCCAGCTGTGTGTATGTAGCCATCGGATATATTGCCATACATATCATCGACGGAAACATTGTACTTCCGTTTGTTGTAGGCTCAAAAGTGAAGATCAACGCTCTGTTTTCTTTCATCGGAATTATTTTAGGTGAGCATCTTTGGGGAATCGCAGGAATGTTTCTCTGTATTCCGGCTATTGCAATCATTAAAATTATTTTTGAAAGAGTAGATGGCTTAAAACCATGGGGCAAACTGCTCGGAGAGGAAGAAAAGCCTCATAAAAAGAAAAAGAGCTATAAGATTTCTAAGAATATTACACTGAAGGAAATGGACTGACCGTTAACAATGAGCAATGGGTAATGAGTAATGAGTAATGAATTATAATGCTTATTATTGAGTGTCTGTTATGACTAATAAAAAAAGCTGTCTCAATTGAGACAGCCTCTATAGTTGATTTTATAGCGCACAGAATGGGTCCCTCCCGTCAGGACAAGTCTGGTTACACGGGATATAGGTCTGGCTGTCAGGACAGTATCCCAAGTCCTCACCGCCACCGCCACCACCCGGGCCTCCTAAACAAGGATCTCCGGGAGGAATTATACACGGACAGCCTTCCGGTCCTATATCACAGATAGGAGACCTTCCTCCGCCATGAACTTTCTTTAAATTCTCACGATTTAATTTTTGAAGATTTTTCAGCATAATACGATTGTTTAGTTTGATTTGTAGAGCAAATATATTAAATGAAATCAGAAATTATTCCAAACATGGGGATAAATTTATAACATTAACAAATTTTATAAAAAACAGCCGAACGAATACCATTTTTGTTTTACATTTGATATAAAATCATCAATCATGAAAATCGTAAAATTTATCTTTGCCCTTCTTTTCGGGCTCATGTTTATCAATGCCGGATTAAACAAATTCTTTAATTATATGCCAATGGAAAAGCCAACGCCTGAGCAAATGAAACTTTTTGCAGCATTTGGAGAAATTCACTGGCTGATGCCTCTGGTGGGAATTGTAGAAATTATTGGCGGGTTATTATTCATTTTTCCAAAAACAAGAGCATTAGGAGCCATTGTTATTTTACCCGTAATGGTGGGAATTGTGGTTCACGTGTTCACAATAGACAAATCCACCATGGGAATGTCCATGGCAGGAGTCCTGTTTCTGATTAATCTTTGGATGATTATTGACAACAGGGAGAAATATAAAGCTTTGATTAGTTAGGAAGTTATTACGAATGGTGAATAGTCAATTAGCTGACTATTCACCATTCACATAAGGATTTATACAAAGGCGCTGAATCCTGTAATTGATCTTCCCACAATCAATGAATTGATCTCTTTAGTTCCTTCGTAAGAATAAATGGCCTCGGCATCTGCCACGAACCTTGCCACGTCGTATTCAAGAAGAATACCGTTTCCGCCCATCACTTCTCTCGCTCTGGAAACAATATCCCTGGTTCTTAAAGTACAGAAAACTTTGGCCAGTGATGCATGTTCGTCTTTTAAAATCCCTTCATCCTGCATCTCCGAAAGCCGGAAGACCATAGTCTGCATGGCTGTAAGATTGGAAAGCATTTCCACCAGATGCCCCTGGATCATCTGAAATGAAGCAATAGGTCTCCCGAACTGTTCTCTGGTTCTGGTATACTGTAATGCACTTTCGTAAGCTCCCCTTGCACAGCCTGTAGCCATCCATGCCACTCCTGCACGGGTCATACGCAGAACTTTTCCGGTATCTTTAAATGAATCTGCCTTCTGCAAACGGTTTTCCTCGGTCACCACACAGTCTTTTAAAGTGATCAGTCCGTTTTGAACGATCCTTAATGCCATTTTTCCTTTAATCTTTTCTACGGAATAGCCCGGATTGTCTTTTTCAACAATGAAACCTTTCACTTCACCGCTGTCCAGATCTCTTGCCCAGATGATGATCAAATCTGCAAATGTTGCATTCCCGATCCATTTTTTCTGGCCATTAAGGATCCAGCCTTCTTCTGTTTTTTTGCAGGTCACGGTAAGACCGCCTGCTGCTCCGGAACCCACTTCAGGTTCTGTAAGACCAAAAGCTCCTATTTTTTCGAATTTCTGCATTTGTGGAAGCCACTTCTGCTTCTGCTCTTCTGATCCGCAGATATAAATAGATCCCATCGCAAGACCCGACTGTACTCCAAAGAATGTAGCAATAGAAGCATCAATTCTAGCCATTTCCATAGCAATGACCCCTTCCATCAGAAAGGGCATTCCCGGACAGCCGTATCCTTCATAAGTGACACCACAGATGTTCAGTTTCTGAAATTTCGGAATGAGTTCAAAAGGAAATTCGTCTCTCAGCCAATAATGATTTACCAGAGGCTTCACTTCTTTTTCCATGAATGCCCGTACTTTAAGCTGAATTTCACGCTGCTCAGGAGTCAGTGTATGGTAAATATCATAGAAGTCACCATCAATTGGCGGAAGCTCTTTCTTTTTCTTATTGGGATCGAGCATTTTCATCATTCCGTTCAGCTGTTTATCATCCAGTTTGGAGAAATTCTGCATCAGCTTCGGGAGATCAACTTTTTGAGAAATAGCATTCAGCTGGTCAAAATCTATGGATCTGAATAATTCTATCGCGTTTCTTATTTTGGAAAAGGGATTTGACATAGTAATATTTTGAGATTGATTTGTAAAAGTTAAGCAAAAACTGCTCCGAAAACAAACTACTCTCTTTCTATTTATTTTACAAAACACTCATTTTCAAATTATTAAATAGAAATATTTCTTTACAAACTTTTTACGCCGGATTTTCAAATATTACAAAGGATCCTGGCTGAACTTTGACCTAAGAAAACCCACAAAAATCAATGCTATGAAAACGACTTACATTAAACTATCATTATCGGCAGTACTTTTATTAGGCATTTATTCATGTAAAAAAGGAGAAGTGTCTTCTGACGAAAGTGCAGACTATGCCGTAGCGGATTCTGCAGCTGTAGCTATATCAGACAGTGTTTCATCTGCAGCAACCATGACTGTTAAAGATAAACGGTTCATCAAAACAGCAGACGTGAATATGGAAGTAAAAGACGTATATGAAGCAACGATCTCCATTGAAAAATCGGTTCAGGACCTTGGAGGATTTGTTACCCACAGCAATCTTCACAGCAATATAATGTCTGAGGATACATATAACACTTCCAGTGACGATGCCATGCTGATAAAAAAGTATCAGACGGAAAATACGATGCAGGTACGTGTTCCTGCAGAAAAACTAGGTGAGCTTCTTGTGATCATCAATGATAAAAAACTCTTCCTTAATTCCAGAATTATCAATGCTGAAGATGTAACCTCCAACATCAGGTATGCAGAAATGGAAGGTAAAAGAATTAAAAAGACGGGTGAAAACATTGAACAACTGAAAACCAATAAAGACAAAGTAAAGCTGGACAACGATAATATGGCGGAAGGAAACCTGCAGCAGCTTGCCAATATGGACACTACCGACAATATTAAATACAGCACCGTAGATATTTACATCAAGGAGCCTAAGCTCCGTATTGCAGAGATTGCGGTAACCAATACCAGAAACATTGACAATAAATACAAGTTCAATTTTATTTATGACGCTAAAAATGCATTTGTAGAAGGATTTTACCTGATTCAAAAGATCGCGGTAGGACTTATCACGATATGGCCGCTCTTGTTAATATTGGGTGCAGTTGTCTACTTTTTGAGAAAAAGAAAATTAACAAAGCCGGAACATACAAAAATTTAAGAATAGTAAAAAAATCCTAACCAATTGGTTATCATCATAATTTTAGATTTTACAGGCCTCCTTTTCCGGGAGGTTTTTTATTTTTCAAAAAAAAAACTGTAACGATCATCATACTGCCCGTACCTACTGTTTAAAGAATAAGAAATTAAAACCTAATCATATGAAAAATTTAGTAAAACTTGGGTTCGCAGCATTATTATCGGCAACCTTTATCACGGCAAATGCACAGAACAAGAAAGCAGAAAACAGTACAGTCTGGGAAGTTTCAGGGAATGGACTCACAAAACCTTCTTACATTGCAGGAACATTTCATGTCATGTGCAGCCAGGATTTTGAGATTAAACCGAAAGTAATGAAAGCTCTTGAAAAATCTAATCAGTTTGTGATGGAGATTAATTATACTGATCCGGCTGAAATAACAGCTATGCAGAAAATGTATCAGACTGATAAAAAAATATCAGATCAGCTTAGTCCTGAAGAAGCGAAAGAGCTGGATAAAATCCTTGCCGACTACGGAACGGATTTAAAAAAAATGGATAATTCCAGTTCACAAGGTCTATATGCTCTTATTGCCCTGAAAGCTTTGCCATGTCCTCAAACTGAAATAAAATCATATGAAATAGAACTTCTCCAGAATGCCCTAAAAAACAAAAAGAAAGTATATGGGCTTGAAAAGGTGGAAGACCAGATGGCATCCATTAATAAGGCCTATGATCTGAAAGCCGTGATAGGGCAATTAAAGATGGGAAAAGAATATGGAATTCTATTCAAGGAAATGGTTACTGCCTTTAAAAAAGAAGATGTACAGACTGTCTACACGTCCTTCAGAAATGATAAAATAATGAATGCCGAACAGGAAAAAGCTATGCTGACGGACCGAAACAAAAACTGGGCAGAAAAAATGCCTGAAATAATGAAAAAAGAAAGTTCTTTCTTTGCAGTAGGAAGTGCTCATCTTATGGGTGAAAACGGAATCATCAAACTTTTAAGATCCAAAGGATATACTGTACAACCGGTATTAAGCCTGTAACGTATAATCAAACCATGAAATTATTGTGAGCAGTCAGACTGAAACCGCTTTTTTAAAGCTCGTCAACCAACACAAAGGCATTTTATATAAAGCCTCCCGGATCTATGCCGACTCTTTGGAAGACCGGGAAGATCTCCAGCAGGAAATTCTTATCCAGCTCTGGAAATCTTACCAGAATTTCAAAGGTAACAGTGAATTCTCTACGTGGATGTACCGGGTCGCGATTAATACCGCCATTACTTATTTGAAAAAGGAAAAAATGCGGACCAACAACCATACAGAAGTCCCACATCATTTTGAAGTTCAGAATGAAGACTATAACCCTTCAAAAGACCGGCAGCTGGAAGTCTTTTACTCCGCGGTCCAGGAACTGAAGGCGCTTGAAAAGGCCATCATATTCTATTTCATGGAAGGAATGTCTCACAAAGAAATCGGAGACAATCTGGGACTAAGTGAAGGTAATGCCCGCGTAAAACTCAACAGAACCAAAGAAAAAATACAGCAAATCATAAAAAAATCAGGCTATGAATTTTGATCAATTAAAAGAACAGTGGAATAATGAAGACGGTGAAAACGTTCATATTCCCAACACCATAGAACAGCTAAAGAAAAGCAAACATCCTATTGAAAAAATCCAGAAAAGCATGAAAGCAGAATTTCCATTTCAGATTATTTCCGTTCTTCTGTTCGCATTCTTTCCACAGCTGCTGGATTTTCCACCTTCTCAATACGTTATTTATTATACGTCTTATGCCATCCTGGTTGTCATATCCTCTTATTATCTGTACGGATTCTATAAATTTTATAAACAGACCGAACTCTATACCGGAAATACAAAAAACAGCCTCTGGAAAATATATCATGAACTGAAACTGAATATGGAGAGATACCAGTCATTCGGATTCCTGCTTCTTCCCCACTTTATGATTACATTAGGCCTGGTATTTTATAATACATTCCAGAAAAAAGGGATATCTCTGGGAAGTTTTGCAGACTCTTATCAGCAGGCACTGATCATAATTGTACTTCTCGGGACAGTGGCGATTGTAGCCAGCATTGTCTTATGGACTAAATATTTATACGGACGCCAAGCTAAACGTTTGGAAAATATACTTAACGAAACGGACGATTAATTTTTCTTATCCATCTTTACACACAATAACCATGAAACCTCAGACCTGTTCTGAGGTTTCCTTTTAAAAAATTGTTATTTATCACGCTCAAATTTATCTGAGGTTTTATTTTTCCTTAAATTTGCACATCAGAAATAAAATGATATGGATTTTAAACATTTGATTCAGCCTTTTGTTTCCTGAACCTATATAATTTCTAAAATATGCTATCAAAAATAAATCCTATACAAACGACCAGCTGGAAAGCTCTTGACGAACATTTTGCAGGAAATGACTTTGATTTGAGAAGCCTTTTCCAATACAATCCTGACCGTTTTAAAGAGTTTTCTCTACAGAAAGACAACTTCCTTTTTGATTATTCTAAAAACCTGATCGATTCAAGAACAAAAGAACTTCTGCTGCAACTGGCGAATGAATGCCAGCTGAAAGATGCTATTTCCAAGATGTTTTCTGGTGATAAGATCAATGAAACAGAAGGAAGAGCAGTTTTACATACAGCGTTAAGGGATTTCTCGGATAAAGAAATCATCGTAGACGGTGAAAATATCAAACCTCAGATCAGAAGAGTTCTTGACCATATGAAAGCTTTCTCTGAGAAAATTATTTCAGGGGAACACAAAGGTTTCAGCGGAAAAGAAATTACCGATGTTGTGAATATCGGAATCGGAGGCTCAGATCTTGGCCCGGTGATGGTTTGTTCAGCTTTAAAGCATTTTAAAACAAGATTAAACGTACATTTCGTTTCCAATGTTGACGGGAATCATATTGCCGAAACTGTTAAAACCCTGAATCCTGAAACCACATTGTTCATCATTGCTTCCAAGACTTTTACCACTCAGGAAACAATGACGAATGCCAATTCTGCAAAAGACTGGTTCCTGAAAGCCGGAAAAGAAGAAGATGTTGCCAAGCATTTTGTGGCTTTATCCACTAACGTTGAGGCAGTTAAAAATTTCGGAATTGCAGAAGAAAACATCTTCGAATTCTGGGACTGGGTAGGCGGAAGATATTCTCTCTGGAGTGCTATCGGTCTGAGTATTGTCCTAGCAGTAGGCTATGACAATTTTGAGCAGCTTTTAAAAGGAGCTCATGATACGGATCAACATTTCCAGACTGCAGATTTCTCTGAAAACGTTCCGGTTTTAATGGGACTTTTAGGCATCTGGTACCGTAATTTTTATGCGGCGACAAGCTACGCGATCCTTCCCTATTCACAATATCTGGACCGATTTGCTGCTTATCTTCAGCAGGGAGATATGGAAAGTAACGGAAAATGTGTAGACAGAAACGGAGAATTTGTAGAATATGAAACCGGACCTATTATCTGGGGCGAACCTGGAACAAACGGACAGCATGCCTTCTACCAGTTAATTCACCAGGGAACTGAACTTATTCCTGCAGATTTTATCGCTTACGTGAAAAGCAGTAATGCCGTTTCTGATCATCAGCCGAAACTTCTAGCCAACTTTTTCGCCCAGACTGAAGCACTTGCTTTCGGAAAATCTGAAGAGGAAGTAGAACAAGAATTAATAAGTGCAGGAAAATCCGATGAAGAAATTGATAAGTTACTCAACTACAAGGTCTTCCACGGAAACACACCTACTAACTCAATATTATTCAATGAATTAACTCCTTTTTCATTAGGACAGCTCATTGCCATGTACGAGCATAAAATCTTTGTACAAGGCGTGATCTGGAATATTTTCAGCTTCGACCAATTTGGGGTAGAATTAGGAAAAGTTTTAGCCAATAAGATCCTTCCTGAACTTGAAAACAGTGAGGCAGTCAGCTCCCACGACAGCTCTACGAATGGATTGATTAATTATTATAAAGGAAACAGATAGCAGATGTCTGCGTTACGGTCATATTATTATAAGCTTCCTCCCGGCCTCAGGCTTTTGGGGAGAAAGGTCTATTATTTCCCGATTGATCTTTACAATGGGATTACCGGAAAAAGATCTAAAAATGAACCTAAAAAAGGAGATATTTATGTAGGCGGCAGCGACTTTATTCCGCACGGAATCCGCCAGGTAAATGCGCTTAAAAAATATATCGGATTACAAAATACAGATCATGTTCTGGATGTGGGATGCGGGATCGGAAGAACGGCAGTAGCCCTTACCGGAATCATTGATAAAGGAACATACGATGGTTTTGATGCTGTAGAAAAGGGAATCAACTGGTGTAATAAACATATCGGTAAAAAACATCCGAATTTTAAATTCAAGTTTACCCCGATTTATAATGACCTGTATAATACTTTCACCCAAAAAGCAGAAAGTTTTACATTTCCTTATGAGGATGCTCAATTTGACAAAGCATTCCTGTTCTCAGTTTTCACGCATATGCAGATTCCTGAGATCAAGAGATATCTTAACGAAATCAGCAGGGTGCTGAAAAACAACGGACAGTGTCTGGCCACATTCTTTCTGTATGATGAAACTAAAAAAGAATTCGGCACAATGCCGTTTCCACATCAGTATGAAGGCTACAGGCTTATGGATGATAAAGTGACTGCAGCCAATATTGCAGTAAGCATTCCCTTGCTGAATGAGATGGCAGCAGAAGCAGGATTAAAAGTAACCACGATAAAAGAAGGATTCTGGAGAACTAATGTAGAAAAGGAAAGTGCCGATGAATTCCAGGATATTGTTGTATTCAATAAAATCTAAATAAAGTAAAAAAAGTAAAAATGGCAGAAATTCTTGACGGACTTAAAGTATCCAAAGAAATAAAGGCAGAAATCAAGGTTGAAGTGGAAAAGATCCTTGAAAGCAAAAGGAGAGCACCACATTTGGTGGCTATTCTTGTAGGCAATAACGGGGCAAGCAAAGCCTATGTGAACAGCAAAGTAAAAGACTGTGAGGAAGTAGGATTCCGCTCTTCTCTTTTAAAGTTCCCAAGCACCGTTTCAGAGTCTGAATTGCTGGAGAAAATTGATGAATTAAATAAATCCAAAGAGGTAGACGGTTTCATCGTACAGCTTCCTTTACCGGACCAGATCGATCAGGAAAAAATCATTCTGGCGATTGATCCAAGAAAAGATGTAGACGGTTTCCATCCTGAAAATTTCGGAAAAATGGCTTTGGAAATGGACACTTTCCTTCCGGCCACTCCTTTCGGGATTCTAACCCTGTTGGAAAGATATAATATTGAAACTAAAGGAAAAGACTGTGTTATTATCGGAAGGAGCAAGATCGTAGGAAGACCTATGAGCATCCTGATGGGAAGAAAAGATTTCCCGGGTAACTCTACCGTGACTTTAACACACTCTTACACAAAAGACATCGAAGAATATACAAAAAAAGCAGATATCGTTATTACCGCATTAGGTGATCCTCATTTCTTAAAAGGAGATATGATCAAAGACGGTGCAGTAATTGTGGATGTGGGTATCACAAGAGTAGATGATGACTCTCCAAAAGGATACTACCTTGCAGGTGATGTAGATTTTGACAGCTGTGCGGCCAAAGCAAGCTGGATTACACCGGTACCTGGCGGAGTAGGCCCTATGACGAGAGCCATGCTGATGAAAAACACCATCATCGCTTATAAAACTTCGGTCTATAACGACTAATTTTACAATGAACAAAGAAGAAGATATTTTATTAAAAGAAGGTAGAATGCTCCCGGTAATGGAGCATTTTTACACTTTACAGGGAGAAGGGGCACACACCGGAAAAGCATCCTATTTCATCAGATTGGGAGGTTGCGACGTCGGGTGCCACTGGTGTGATGTAAAAGAAAGCTGGGATCCCAACCTTCATCCATTGATGAACGCAGAGGAAATTGCAGAAACTGCAGCCAAACACTGTAAGACAATTGTTTTAACCGGCGGAGAACCGTTGATGTGGAATTTAGATATCTTAACGTCCAAATTAAAAGAATTGGGATGCACCATCCATATTGAGACCTCAGGGGCTTATCCGCTGAGCGGGCAGATAGACTGGATTACCCTTTCGCCTAAGAAAACAGGACTTCCGAAAGAAGATATCTATGAGAAAGCAAGTGAACTTAAAGTAATCATTTTCAATCAGCATGACTTTTCATTTGCTCAGGAACAGGCAGCAAAGGTGTCCAAAAACTGCAGATTGTATATGCAGAGCGAATGGAGCAAGCGTGATGAGATGTACCCGAAAATCACCGATTTTATTTTAGCCCATCCGGAATGGCAGGCTTCGGTTCAGACTCATAAATATCTGAATATCCCATAAAAAATACGTACTTTAGCTCTTCGTATCCGTTATAAATACTGATAGATGCAGAGAATTCGATACTCTAGATACCTAAAATCGATTATTGTTTTGCTTGACCTTTTGGTTATTGCATCTATTTTCATATTCTTTTTCATAAGCAGGAACGAAAGTTTAAGATATCATGAGGAAACCTGGTACCAGAATATTTTTTCCCTTGTATTGCTTTTTTTGTTCTGGATGCTTCTAAGCGGCAGGACAAAAATTTATAATATTCAGAGAAACCTTACCTATACTTTGTTTCTGGAACGTCTCCTTATCCATTTTCTGTTTTTTATACTCGGCGTTCTGCTTATTGGGAAAGTAAGTAAAAATGTATTTTTCAATTCAGATATTTACTGGCTTTCCTTCTATCTTTTTTTCTTTATTTTTCTTTCGAAATCGACCATTTATTTTATCATAAAATATTTCCGGTCACTCGGGATCAATTATAGAAATGTCATGTTTTTGGGAGAAACAGGTTCTACAGAAATTTTGAAAAATATATTTCAGGACAGAAAAGATTACGGATATAGAATATTTGAGTACGAGAGTTCTGATATAAGCCCAAACGAACTTGTCCAGTTTTGGAAAAAAAACGGAATACACACACTATTCCTGTCTACAGAAAACCATTTTACCGAAAGTCTTGAAACCGAGATCTTCAAAATGGCTGAAGAAAATAAAGTTCATGTCTCATTAATTCCGAGCATTACACAGAGCGATTTTTTCCTGTATGATCTTGGATATATTCAGACACAGCCTGTTCTCAGCCAGGCAAAATACCCTTTGGATTATTATTCCAATTTTCTGGTTAAAAGGGTTTTTGATATCGCTTTTTCTATCATTATATTAATTTTAATAGGCTCCTGGCTGTTTCCGATTATTGCAGTTCTCATCAAAGTAACGTCTAAAGGACCTGTTTTTTTTGTTCAGAAAAGATATGGTTTCCATGAAGAAGTATTCTCCTGTCTCAAATTCAGAACCATGATCGTTAATGATGAATCTGCAACAAAAACTACGGAAAAAAATGATGCCCGGATCACAAAAATCGGAAAATTCCTTAGGGAAACCAGCCTTGATGAGCTTCCTCAGTTTATCAATGTACTGAAAGGAGAAATGTCTATTGTGGGGCCACGTCCGCATATGCTGGCTGTCGACAATTTTTATAAGCCTAAGATAGGAAGATACAGCTTAAGAAGCATGGTATCACCGGGTATCACAGGTCTTGCCCAGGTAAGCGGGCTGCGAGGAGATTATGGAGACGTGGAGGTAGAAATGAAAAAAAGGATTCTTGCAGACACATTTTACGTAAGAAACTGGAGTTTTATTTTGGATCTGATCATTATTTTAAAGACCGTTTTATTGGTGATCGGCGGCGACAAAAACGCAAAATAAGTTAAACAAAGGCGAAGACTAAAATTGAGGAATCATATTTGCTTCTAAGGTTAAATAGTCCTCAGGTGCCAACGGAGGTCTAGCCTTAATTAAATAAAAAAAGTCTAATTTAGCAGCATGTTAAAAAAGTTTTTTACAGCAATAGGAGAATACATTATCCTTCTGGGTAAATCCCTGCAGAAGCCCCAGAAAATGAGGGTTTTCTGGAAGCTGTTCATGAGAGAAATTAATGATCTTGGCGTCAATTCTTTTGGGCTTGTGATCTTCACTTCTATATTTGTGGGAGCCGTAGTGGCTATCCAGATGTTCAATAATTTTGATTCTTCCTCTTTTCCTATTCCACCATCATTCGTGGGTTATGCCACAAAAGCTGTTTTGGTACTGGAATTTTCACCGACCATTATCAGCCTTATCCTGGCAGGTAAAGTAGGATCATATATTGCATCAAGTATAGGAACCATGAGGGTTTCCGAACAGATCGACGCACTGGATATCATGGGGGTAAACTCTCCGAATTTCCTGATATTGCCAAAAATTTTCGCCTGTGTCATTTTCAATCCTTTGCTTATTGCCATCAGTATTGTATTCGGTATCGGCGGCGGTTATCTGGCAGGTATCCTGACAGGAAACTGGACAGAAAATGATTATATAGTAGGTATCCAGATGTATATGCCGAACTTATTTGTGTATTATGCGTTTGTAAAAACCACAGTATTTGCTTTTATTATTGCTACTGTCCCTTCTTATTTCGGATATAATGTAAAAGGAGGATCGCTGGAAGTAGGTAGAGCCAGTACACAGGCGGTAGTATGGACCATGGTATTCATTATCATTTCGGAATTAATTTTAACCCAATTAATATTAAGCTGATGATTGAGGTAAAAGATCTTAAGAAGAGTTTTGACGAGGTTGAAGTACTGAAGGGAATTTCAACTTCTTTTGACAAAGGAAAGGTAAACCTGATCATTGGGCAGAGTGGCTCCGGAAAAACTGTTTTCCTGAAAAGCTTACTGAATGTTTATCAGCCTTCATCGGGAGAAATCCTTTTTGACGGCAGAGATATCAACGTCATGACACGGGAAGAAAAGCAGCACCTGCGCTCAGAAATCGGAACCGTATTCCAGGGCAGTGCACTTTTTGACTCCCTTACGGTGGAAGAAAATATCATGTTTCCACTGGATATGTTTACCAATCTTACTTTCAGAGAGAAAAAGAAAAGAGTATTTGAGGTAATCGGCAGGGTGCATCTTGATAAGGCTGGCAGAAAATTCCCGTCTGAAATTTCCGGGGGAATGCAGAAACGTGTTGCCATTGCTAGAGCAATCGTGAACAACCCTAAATATCTGTTCTGTGATGAACCGAACTCCGGTCTTGACCCTTATACTTCCAATGTCATTGATGATCTCCTTCTTGAAATCACCAAAGAATATAATACGACAACCATTATCAATACGCACGATATGAATTCCGTGATGACGATTGGTGAGAAAATTGTATACCTGAGACTGGGGATCAAAGAATGGGAAGGAAACAAAGACGTTCTCATTACTGCGGGCAATAAAAATCTTATTGACTTCGTTTATTCTTCAGAACTGTTTAAAGAACTGAGAGAATATTTACTTGAAAATAATAAAACGATTGAAAATACAATCTCTAAAATAGATGATAATGAAAAAGGTACTTAGTATAGCGTTAATCGGGTTTTCAATGTTCGCTTCCGCACAGATTTCTCTGGCAGGAAAAGCCAACTTAATATTCCCGACAGGCTCTCCTTCCTGGAAAAACATTAAAGGAACGGTAAATGAAGCCATTGAGGGAACAGGAAAAAACAATGCAGGATTCAATGTGGGACTTTCTTTGAAGATAGGACTTCCGACTGCACTTTATGTAATGCCGGAATTATACTACACTCATTTCAAAAATGAATTCACTACAGAGAATACTACTTTTGATGTGAAAAGCAACCGTATTGATATGCCTGTTCTTTTAGGGTATAATCTTTTAGGTGATATGCTGGGTGTTTTTGTAGGACCGGTAGCCAGTTATAATTTAAGCAAGGACAATACCTACAACGATTTTAAAGAAAACGTTAAAAGTGATTTCACGGTAGGATACCAGTTCGGTGCACAGCTTGAAATTAAAAAGCTGATCATTAATGCACGTTATGAAGGAGCATTCAGCAAAGATGAAAGAAATTTCATCAATAAAGTTTCCGGATCGGAAATCAGGTATGACAACAGGCCTAATCTCTTTTTAGTAGGCGTAGGTTATAAGTTTAAATAATTTTTGAAAATAACACTATAAAAAACCCTCAAATATTAAATTTGGGGGTTTTGATTTTGTTGAAGTTCCGCTTCGCGTCTGGCAATATCTGCCGCCTGTTTTTCCAGATCTTCTTTTTCTTGCTGTAGCCTTTTGAATTCTCTTTTCTTCTCTTCAGCCTTTATTGCGCTTCCTTTGCTTACATACCCTACCATTCCGCCAATAATAAGACCAATTCCTACGCCGGCCATTACGCCCATCATATGTGAGATGGTAATTCCTCCTACCGTAAAATCAGTAGTCAGATAAAAAAGTAATGCTGATACGGCCAGCAGTATAAGCCCGGTAATTGATAAACTTTTCATAAATATTGTGTTTAGTGGTTTATATTGAAAAAGCCTTACCAAATTTAGTGAAAAATTAAATAAGGCTCTATACAAGATTAAATTCTGAAACAATTATATTTTCCCTCCGGCCGCTTTATAGTATTCTAAAGCCTTGGGAAGGTTTTTGTTGATATCTGAAATCCTTGTTTCCGGATTCGGGTGAGTTGACAGGAATTCAGGCTGTCTTGAGCCTGATGCTGCCCCTTCCATTCTGTTCCAGAAAGGGATTGCCTCTCTTGGGTCATAACCTGCCATAGACATCAGATACAGTCCCATCTGATCTGCCTCTGATTCCTGATTTCTACCGTATTTCAGAAGGGCTACCTGCGATCCGATAGGATATACTTTTTCGAAAATACCTGCCCATTGTGAGTTGGAAATGGTTCCACCCAGAATAGAACCTCCGTACTGTGCCACCATAGCCTGAGAAATTCTTTCATTACCATGTCCTGCTAAAGCGTGTGAAACTTCGTGTCCCATCACTACAGCCAGACCATTGTCATTTTTTGTTACAGGAAGAATCCCTGTATAAACAGCAACTTTTCCGCCTGGCATACACCATGCATTAAGCTCATTGCTTTGTATAAGATTGAATTCCCAGTTATAATTAGCAAGATCGGCAGACCGTCCTATGCTCTGATAATATCTTTCTGCTGCACTTTTTATTCTGCTTCCTACACTCCCTATTCTTTTTGCATCTGAAGTACCTGCAATAATCTTAGACTTAGACAATGTCGTTTTATATTCCTGAGCAGACATTGTTAATATTTCCGAATTATTGGCTATCTGTAATGAAGACCTGCCCGTAATTGGATTAGTAGTACATGCTACAGCCGACAAAGCAACGGCTCCTATTCCTAATAGATGTGTAAATTTCATAGTTGTTTGAGTGTTAATAATTGAACATTTACAATTTTTATTCCAAAATGATTCAGAAGGGATATATTTGCATACAATTTGCTATTTAAATTTAACAATTATTACGGTTATGAAAAAGTATATTTCACTTATATTTATTTTTGGACTTCTTTTTTTCTTTCAAAGCTGTTCCTCACAGGCTGTATTAGATTCCAAAACAGTTGATGCACTTGTAGATTCTCAGGAATTTACTTTTCATGCACAAAGAGCAAATCCTACTAACTATGATGTTATCAATGTTATGAATTCAATACCCAATTCTACATCAATGAGGATTTTAGAACTTAACGGAGACTATAGCATTATAATCAATAAAAACAATTTGGAGGTTATACTTCCTTATTTTGGAAGAGTATTTAATCCTACATTTGGAGATAGAGATAAAAACAGCTACCGCTTTACCTCCAAAGATTTCACTGTCAATAAGTCCCAGAATAAAAAAGGAAACTGGACTTTAAAAATTAGGCCTAATGATGCAAGAAATGTTGATGAGATTATTATAGAAGTTTTTAAAAGCGGTAAGGCGTTTGTTTCTATGAGGAGTAATGACAGACAGCCGATTACTTATGACGGCTATGTTTCTAAGAACGAGGAAACTCCAAAAGAAAAGGAGAAACTTTAGTCTTTAGATAAAAAATTTTCGACAAATAGTTTTGCTTCAGTACTGGGATTAGAAACCATTTCTGAAGCATTTTTTTTGTGCAGTACATAAGCTGCTTCTACAGAATCGCTTCTTTTCATCATAGCCAGGATATATTCCTGAACCCAATATTCAAAGCGTTTTTCTGCCTGCTGGGTGCGGACCTCGGTAAAGCGTGCGGTTTTCTTTTTCAGATCGATGAATTCATCGATCTTGGTGTATATTTCTCCCAAACCTTCATTGTAAAGGGCAGAACCTAACAATACCGGGATTTTCCAGCCTTTTTCTTTGGGAGGGATAAAATCCAGTGCTCGTTTCAGTTCCAGCCTTGTATTTTTTGCTTTTTGAAGATTATCCTTTTCTACTTTATTGATAAATATAAGATCCACCATTTCCATGAT
This sequence comes from Chryseobacterium sp. NFX27, assembly GCF_049887855.1. Lineage (NCBI taxonomy): Bacteria > Pseudomonadati > Bacteroidota > Flavobacteriia > Flavobacteriales > Weeksellaceae > Chryseobacterium > Chryseobacterium sp. NFX27. Next base: position 156,462 of record NZ_JAGEKK010000007.1, read on the forward strand.
GCCCCGTTTAATCCCCTGAAGCTCGTCTCCTCCGCCAATGATTTTCAGGAATAAAAACACATCGGTGATATCGGCTACAAGCACCTCGGACTGTCCTACTCCAACTGTTTCAATCAAAATATAATCGTATCCTGCCGCTTCGCAGATCATCATGGTTTCAAAGGTGGTATTGGCAACTCCGCCAAGGAATCCGGAGCTCGGGGAAGGACGGATAAAGGCATTTTCTTCTTTCGCCAGTTCTTCCATTCGGGTTTTGTCGCCCAAAATACTTCCTTTATTAATGGAAGAGCTGGGGTCAATGGCTAGAACAGCAACTTTTTTACCGTTGGCAATAGCAAGCCTTCCGAAATTTTCAATGAATGTAGACTTTCCTGCACCGGGAACTCCGGTGATTCCTACTCTTATGGAATTTCCCGTGAAAGGCATTATTTTCTTCAGAAGCTCTTCTGCCTGGGTCCTGTGTTCGGCTTTTTTACTTTCTACTAATGTAATAGCTTTTGCGATCAGGCGTTTATTTCCTGACTGTATTCCTTCCATTAGTTCTTCTGTAGAAAATTTCATTGATTCAAAAATATAAAAATAACCTTCAAACTCCCATACAAACGGGCATTAATTTTATTTCTTCTAAATTAAAACTAAGGGTTGCTTCATTAACGGGAAGCTGAAATTCCTACATTTGTTACAAATCAAAATTCAAGAAACATGAAAAAAATATCCGCTGCTGCATTATTTACCTGCCTGTTACTGGCTTCCTGTACACCAAAAGCTTCTACAGCCGGACCTATAGGACCTGCCGTTTCTAGTGCGGAACAAATAGCTCAGGGAAAAACAATCTTTGAAAATGCGTGCGGAAGATGCCATAAACTCCCGGATCCCACAGCACATACGTCTGTGCAGTGGGTAGGAATCATGAACTCAATGGCTCCGAAAGCGAAACTGACTGACGAGCAGCATCAGTGGGTATACGATTATATTGTTTCTGTCAAAAAATAATCACTAAATCAGAATATGGGTATGAAAAAAGTAATCTTAAGTATGATCGCAGGTGCCGCCTTTATGGTATCATGCGGGCCTAAAAGCGTTGCTGTAACCGGTCCAAAATACACCGCATCTGAGCAGCTGGTCCAGGGAAAAACTATTTTTGAAAATTCCTGTTCCAAATGCCACAAACTTCCGGATCCGACTAAGCATGATGATCAGGGGTGGATTAAAACGCTAAGCAGAATGGCTCCAAAAGCGAAATTAAGTGATGATCAGCATCAGATGGTGTATGATTATCTGATTTCTGTGAATAAGAAGTAGGTTTGTGTTGGAGAGTTAAAGAGGTTTAGGGTTTGAGGGTTTAAAATATTTTTTTCCCTCATCTATTGCTTATTTTAACGTGATACCCAATCCGGGTTCTCCGGATAGGATTATTTTCCCGTTTTCAACAAAATTTCCAGAGGCATAGTCATTGGAAATAAGGTTTGCACCATCAAGGTCAGCAAAATCAGCAAGGCCTGCCAATATGCAACCAGCGGAGATTCCAACCGTGGATTCCGTCATACAGCCTATCATAATTTTATAACCCAGTTCTTTTGCTTTTCTGATCATTTCCAATGCCGGACTGAGTCCTCCGCATTTCATCAGTTTGATATTGACACTTTTATAATAAGGCAGAAGCTCTTCCAGGGAATTGAGGTCCTGGGAATCTTCGTCTGCCATCCAATTGGCAAAACCTTCTTTTCTTAAAGCTTTATACTGATCAATCGGCCGTGGCTGTTCCAGGTAAGAAAACTGGCCTATCTTTTCATTTTCCTGAAGCCAGAGACAGTCCTGATCTGTAAAACTGGCATTGGAATCTAAAGCGATATTGCGGTTCAGCCTCAGCAGCTTTTCGATATTGTCTGTATTCAGTCCTTTACATTTTACTTTGAATCTGTTCCAGCTGCTTTTTTCTATTTTCCTGATCTGATCTTCAATATCTGCTACTGAAATAGTAATGGAGCTTTCGGTTAAGTTCCCGGAAGGAATATAATTTAATTCGGTAAAGCTTTTGTTTTCAAGTTTTCCGAAAAGATCCCAATAGGCGCAATCTAAGGCAGACATTAAAAACGGATGCAGATCCAGCCTTGAAAGAAATCGGAAAAAGTCTTTGGGATGGGTGACATTCTGCTTCTCAATTAAAGACTGCAGCTCTTTCAATCTGAAAATAAAGTTTTTCAGATCAATATGATAGTAATCTATAGCAACACATTCACCATATCCTTTACAGTTTAAATAAGATAACTCTACCAGCAATGCTTCTCTTGTGTCATAATTCCCATAGGCGATTGAGAAAGTTTCTTTTAGCTGAAGTGTTTTAAGTTCAAAATTGAGTTTCATATATTAAAGCTACAAAAAAGGACCTTTACAGGCCCTTTATATTGATTAAACAGTATCGTTTATCTTACTATCAGTTTTTCAGTCTGAACTTTTTCACCCTGTTTGATGTGTACCATATAGACCGCTTTTGGGAATCCTTTGGTAGAAACCGCTTTTTTAGATTGGGAATCTCTGTTGTCAGAGAAGACTAATTTTCCAGACATATCAAACATTTTGATCTGAACATCTTTAGAAGAAGTCTCTAAATTCCCCACAAAGAATTCGTCATAAGTCGGGTTAGGGAATATAATAAATTTACGATCTGCTGTTTTAATCCCCCGGGCAGCTAAGGCTGAGTTACATTCCGCCGGAACACTAAAATCTTCTATCTGATCATTACCAACCGTTTTAGTGCCAGCAGATGCATGTACCCCTAATCCTCTTCTTGCAAAAGCACTCCATATCATACATTTATCTGCTCCTGCGTTCCCGACAGCATCTGCCTGGAGAATAGCATCTCGCCCGTCAATAAATGTTGGGCTGCATGGCTGCAGTTTAAGCCCATCAATAACAAGCTGAAGAGCTTTTGCATTTCCGGAGATGGTACTTGCCAGCACATCGCTGTTATAGCCATATTTCTCAATATACTTCCAGGTAAGATCCCATAGCATAGTTGCCCAGACAAACCCGATCGCATGAGTCTCTGTATTAATATTTGTTCTTCCATAGGTATAATCATTAACTGAAAAATCCGGAGAGTATTTTGCAAGCCTATTGCCTCCTCCTGTGGTAGGCTGGTTCTTAAGATATGTTGAATTCCCTCTGGGCAGCGAAGAGCTATCTCCAGGTCTTGCTGTAGTCATCAGTGCAAAATAATCTGACCATCCTTCTCCCATCTGTTCTATACTATTGCTAGAGGAAAGACAGCTATATCCTTGTCCTGTCAGGCGATTTGACACACCATGTCCATACTCATGAGCAATCGTACCGTTATTGAAGCAGGCATTCCTGAAACCGTTATAATCAAAATTCAGAGTTGCATTAATAGTATTGCCGTTACCAAGCTCACCAACAAGGAACAAACCTTCTGTCTTTCCAATATTGATGGCAGGAATAGTGATCTGATCTCCATAATCCCCTGTGGACATAGCTGAAGGTGTATCGGAACTAGGCCTATACATAATTACACCAACAGCTCCCGCCTTTTGAGCGTTCAGCACTTTAAGACTGGAATCACAAGAAGCTGTAGTAATCCCTTTAACCAAGGCAATTTTATTGGTAAGGCTTCCAAGAGTAGGAACTGTACATGCATCAGCAGGTACAGGAACAGCAAGGTCTCCCGTCACCGGCGGACCGTAGAGGGAACCAAATGAAGCTCCTTCAGTTTGTACTTTTGGCCTGTTTACAATGGAAGCAGGAGAATTATATTGATATCTTACAATTGGATCTGCATCCGTTTGTTCTCTTTTATAAAGATACATCTGCATTCTAGGAGCCCGCACCTGAGCCTGCCCATTAACAATCTTTTCATAACCGGAACTAAAATTAGCATTATTCAGACCGCCTCCGTCAAAAGCTTCTGCATTTACCGCATCACCTTCTATTCCCCCCTTACCGAAGTTATTGGTTTGAAAGTTTCTTGCTGATTCTGTAAAGCCAAATTTATAGAAGATATCATGTAGTTTATTATTCATGTAGAATAAATTCGTGATGGCGGCCTCTTTATAGGTAAAAGGATTATCATATCTCCCATCGGCAAAAGGAAAATCGAAGGTACGGGAACTTCCACCATCCGGAGAATATCCCGGTGCATTGGTATCACTCTGATCGGAATAGGCGTAAACGTTATTTCCCCTTGTTATGGTATAGCTGTTTGTTCCATTGGAATGCCAGCCTTCAGGAGAGGCTACCAGATCCCAAGGGTTACTGATGATAGAACGAGGTCCAAATGTAGGAGCTTCTACCGGTAATGGAAACACATGATAAGATGCATTGTCCGGTGCTAATTTCCCGAGTGTATTTATCTTTTCCTCTTTTTCACTAGACGTATATGCCATGTGGGACATCGCCGGTTCTTGAGAACGTTTATCGTCGTGACCATTATCCTCAAAACTACAGCTGACTGTCATATTATCTTTAGTGAGTATTTCACCGGTGACTGCGTCTGCTATTACATGCCAAACATCAGGAGAGTTTTTGTCAGAAATAAATAATTCTTTTGAAAGCACGTAGGCTCCATTATTCTCAAAATAGACATCAGACGAGTAACTTATTTCAGTAATATCTTTCAGGCCGAGATTACTCCTGATAAGATCTTCCGAAAATTTTGCAGTGACATTTTTATGGTCGTCAACAACAATATTCCTTTTAAATTCATTTTTCTCAGAAATAATCTTATTTCCCCGAATAATAACTTTTCCTAAAGCATCGTAAACTCTGAGACCCTTATAGGTTTGCTGAACATCTACAATGCTGGCCCTCAAACTTTTGGAAATATTTTCATTTAAGATAATAAATCCTGATTTATTTTCAGCAGTATTTTTTTGCGCTATTTGGCCGTTCTTGTTATAATATTCCTGAATAAATTCTTTGGAACTTTGTGCACAAACATTTTCAAAAGCAAAAAACACAGCGACAGAAAACGGTAATAAATAATTTTTCTTTTTCATTTATAATTTTCTTTAAATTCATAGTAAATATATAAACTACTAAAAACTAAATAATTATGAAAATTATTAAACTTAAAAAAGCCCCTAAATATTTTATTTCACCCCTATTCTGATTATTTTTATTTATCTATTTTAAATTTTCGTTTCATAAATTACACTTAACGAAGAGATATTTTTTCATCAATCTTTCTCAAAACAATATTTTTCATCAAAAAAAGGAGACTTATTGGTCCCCTTTTTCTTTCAAACTCATGTAAATTTTTAATATTAATGAATCTTCCGGTCTTCAAGAGCTCGCTGATACTCCCATAAACCTTATTGCTGTATATTTTTCCAAACAAACAAAGACTGTCTGCAATTATCCAGTGCTTCAAAATAATATTTACTTTTAGTTAAGGTCATTTTTATCGTTTTTTTAATTCTTTTTTCAGGACATTTCTCTGTTTCTTAAATGATTTATCCTGATAGTTCTTTTTAAAGTCTGTTCCGGAAAATGTACGGACCGGATTTCCTCTCTGCACCTGCAGATGATTGTTCCAGGTATCCTGCATTCTCTTTTCAAGCTGTCTGATATACAATCCGGTTACTTTTTCTTTCAGCCGCATAATAGCCAGCTTTTTATTCTCCAGCTGTGACCGGGAATCCTGTGCAAATACACTTTCTCCGGTTGGCAAATGAGTGGCACGGACAGCTGTATTTACTTTATTCACATTTTGTCCGCCGCTTCCCTGGCTTCTTGTAGTCTGGAACTGAATATCTTTTTCATTGAAATTGATTTTCTCCAGGCCTTCCAGCTCGAAAACACCAATAAACCAGTTGCTCCTTTTATGAAGCTTCCTGAACGTACTTTTTCCTGTCCAGCATATGCTTCCTAACCATGTTTTTAAAAATATATTCAGTTCTTTTGCTTTTAAAAGGATGGTTACAGATTTCAAAGTCAGATTTTCATCTCCGTTTTCGCGGTGAATGATTTCATACTCTATTGTATTGTTTTTAATTTCCTCAAGGAAAACCTTCAGAACTTTGGCAGTTACCCACTGGCATTCTAAAGGTCCTCTTCCTGAGGTTATCTGTATAAGTTTTTCCATTTAACTATACTTTAGGGATTTCACTTAATTTCGGATGACCAACAGGATCAATTCCTTTGTTCAATAATTCTTTAGCAGCCATTACAGCCCAGCATTTATCGCTGGAATGAATGTTTCTGTAAAAAGTCAGTAAAAGTTCAGGTTTCACTACTGTAAAACCATTGATCTCAATAGTTTCCAGATCATTCCTTTCAAAGAAATCTATGGTAATTCTGTGAGATTTACCATTTTCCAGTTCTGCTGTTTTCTCATACCTGCGGAAGTTTTCTGTACTCTGAAGATGATCATACCGGGTCCATACTTTCTGAAAACCTTCCTGCTGAAGAATCATTACCGCTTCTGCTGCATTTTCTTTTGTTACAAAAACATCAATATCCTTGTGGTCGTGTGCATGTTTGTATTCCGTATGTCCTGTTTCTGACATGAAATGCCAGGCCCAGCCTCCTGATATGATGACTTTATGCTTTAACTTATTCAAAATTTCAAGTCCGTACAGGATTCTGAATTCCGGCCAGACTTCTCCGTATCTTTTTATGTTATGAGGTGCTCCCATTTTTTGTTTTTTGTTGAGAGTTGATGGTTTATAATTGACAGTACAATTTTTTTGATCTGCCAACTATAAACACCAACCTTATTATTATTTTTTTTAAACCTTATAGGTTTTCAAAACCTATAAGGTTGGAATATTGCAGGTTTATAACTAATAGTAAAATTCTCTCAACTGATAACTATAAACCAACAACTTACTTATCCATTCTCACAATTCGCGGTTGAAATGTTCCGAGGATATCTACCAATTCGCTCTGTGCATTCATTACTTCGTGAATATCTTTATAAGCCATTGGCGCTTCTTCTGTATTCCCGCCCATCAGAGTGACTTTCTTCAGCGTCAGTTCTTTTTTGATGTCATTCTGAGTAAAAAGACTTCTGCACTCTCCTCTCGAATGGGCTCTTCCGGCTCCGTGTGATGCTGAGTTCAAAGAATCAGGATTTCCTTTTCCACGGACGATAAAACCTTTTGCCGTCATGGATCCGGGAATCATCCCCAGTTCATCTACGTTGGCAGGTGTTGCACCTTTTCTGTGAACAATCACCTCTTTTCCGTTATGAACTTCTTTCCATGCAAAATTGTGATGGTTCTCAATTCTTGCTTTTACTCTTCCGCCAACAGCTTTTATCAATCTTCTGTGGATATCGTCGTGGCAGGCAGAAGCGTAATCTCCGGCAAGATTCATTGCCGTCCAGTATTCCAGACCGAGATGGGTATTCAGATCCAGCCAGGCAAACTGCTGAGCTTCTTTCGGCAGCGGACACTGATCTGCAGCAACTCTTGAGTAGTATTGTGCAATCTCTGCTCCTAGGCCTCTGGAACCGCTGTGAGATAAAATTCCCAGATATTTTCCTTTCGGAAGACCAATCTGGTCATCTTCTTCCGTGATCTCCACTTCTCCGAATTCCACAAAATGATTTCCTCCGCCTGAAGAACCCATCTGTTTAACAGCTTTTCCTTTTAATCTCCTCAAAACCGGGATCATATCAAAAGTATCCCGCTCAAAGATTTCATGATCAATATGAGATTTATGGGTTTCGTACATCCCGAATTTGGTGTGTTCGCCAAGAGCTTTTTCATATTTATCCTTTGCTCCGTCAAGATATGAAACGGGTATATCCAAAATACTGAGGCTCATTCTGCAGCCGATATCCATCCCTACTCCATAGGGAATAACCGCGTTTTCTACAGCCAGAACACCACCTATCGGAAGCCCGTAACCGCTGTGTGCGTCGGGCATTAAAGCTCCCTGAGTTGAAATAGGCAGTTTTAAAGCCGTATACAGCTGGTTTTTTGCTTCTTCGGAGATATTGTTTCCAAAGATCTGAAAGGACGCACGCTGTGTATTGAGCATTCTTTTTTCTGTTTTTCTGGATGAAAGCAGTGATTCTGCGATCTGCCCGAAAGTCAGGTCTTTTTCAAAGCCTTCCGGATTAAGGAGGATTTCTTTCAAAATAGATTTTACATGGTGAATATTCTTCGTTGCAAAATTTCTTTTCATGACCTCCAAAGCCACATTAACGCTTTGATTATTCGGATACCCGAGTTTTAATATATCTTTTCCTTTTAGTTTTAAATTTCCCATTGTTTTATTTTTAAGACATAAGATGCCAGACACAAGATTCAAGATTTTGATCTGTGTATGTTCTTTTTTATCAACTAAAATATTAGTTGAATCATTTGTAATGATGAAGAATACATTTGAATCCTAAAAGGTTCAATGATTATGTTCTTCCCTATATTGAAAAAAGATTTCGGGGAAACTGGAGTTTTAAATATTGCGCAATAAAAAACCCGAAATCTTTACGACTCCGGGTTTTGATATTTCGTTGTACTATTATTCTAAGAGTATACCAAACCACGAAGCCTTACCACCATAAGCGGTACTCCAGCTGAAGAATTTTGATTCGTTTTGAACATTGCTTCGTTGTTTTTTAATAGGTTAAACTTGATTTTCAGGTGCAAATATATTAATTTTTCTGAATATTCAAATTTTTAAACAAAAAAAACCTGAATAATTTTATATTCAGGCTTTGCTTTATTGGGGAGATTAATCTTTTGATCCTAAGCTGTCCATCTCGTCGTCCATTCCCTTAACTTCATTGGAATGATAGACTCTTTCTGATCCAAGAAAATAAATATTATGCCTTGCTTTGGCGATGATTCCGTTATATTCCTGTTCCGACATTCCTTCAGGAATACTGTCCCGGGCTTCTGACGGTTTGCGATAAACTTCGAGTGCGCCGTGTTCATTTAGAACTGTTTTGGCCACTTTAGCCTGCTGCAGGTCATCTGCATACACAATAACATTGCTTCTGCCAATACTGTGTTTGCGGTAAGCATCAAGCATTTCTGCATCGTGGGCAAAAACGTATTCAAAAAAACTTTTTGTTTGTTCATCCTCCTGATAATGATCAGTCGACAATCCGCTTTCTACTCTAGATTTTGAAACAATAATATTTGCTTCATCAAAACCTTTTTCTTTTAAATTCTTTTTAATTTCCTCTGTATCTACAGTCACCGGAAATACTGAAACTACTGTATAAGCCATAATGAAATTTTTCACTTAAACTATACAAAAGCTATGCAGTAATTCTATAAAAAATGTTAATTTAAAAATTTATCTAAGATTTCTACTGCACATTTCGGAAGATTGGTTCCCGGGCCAAAGATAAAATCGGCTCCGTTGGCATACAGGAATTCGTAATCCTGCTGGGGGATAACTCCTCCTACCACAATGGTAACATCATCTGCCCCCAGTTTTTTAAGCTCTTCCACCACCTGTGGAACGAGGGTTTTGTGCCCGGCTGCCAAAGAGGAAACTCCAAGGATGTGTATATCATTTTCTACGGCCTGCTTTGCTACTTCCTCAGGAGTCTGGAACAATGGGGCCACATCCACATCAAATCCCATATCAGCGAATGCGGTAGCGACTACCTTTGCTCCTCTGTCGTGACCGTCCTGTCCCATTTTAGCAACCATCAGTCTTGGGCGGCGGCCTTCTTCCTCTTCAAATTTCTGAGTCAGTTGAAGAGCTTTTTCAAAATATTCGTTTTTCCCTGCATTCATAGCATATACTCCAGAGATTGTTCTGATATTGGCTTTATATCTTCCGAAAGTTTCTTCCATGGCGTCACTCATTTCACCAAGGGTCACTCTTCTTCTTGCTGCTTCTATACATAATGCCAGAAGATTTCCTTTTCCTGTCTTTGCGCTTTCACGGATATCATTCAGGATTTCTGTAACGGCTTCAGGGTTTCTTTCTGTTTTTATTTTTTCGAGTCTTTCAATCTGCTTTCTGCGGACCTCAGTATTATCAATATCCAGAATTTCTATCCCGTCCTGTTTTAAGGATGTTCTGAATGAATTTACTCCAATGATAAATTCTTCACCACTGTCGATTTTAGCCTGTTTTTTAGCGGCTGCTTCTTCAATCCTCATTTTTGGGATTCCGGCTTCAATGGCTTTTGTCATTCCTCCTTCCTGCTCTACCTCATCGATGTATTTCATTGCTTCTTCAATCATCTGCTGGGTAAGGCTCTCCACAAGATTGCTTCCACCCATAGGATCTACAACATCACAGATACCGCTTTCCTGCTGAAGGATAATCTGTGTATTTCTTGCAATTTTCGCTGAATAATCTGTAGGAAGGGCAATGGCCTCATCCAGTGCGTTGGTATGCAGCGACTGGGTTCCGCCTAAAGCTGAAGAAAGGGCTTCAATGGCGGTTCTTGTAATATTATTAAAAGGTTCCTGCTCTGTAAGCGACCAACCGGAAGTCTGTGAATGGGTTCTTAATGCTAAGGATTTTACGTTTTGTGGATTGAACTGTTTTAAAAGGGTAGCCCAGATATATCTTGCAGCACGCATTTTTGCAATTTCCATGAAGTGATTCATTCCTATTGCCCAGAAAAATGAAAGTCTCGGGGCAAAATCATCTACATTCATTCCGGCTTTAATCCCTGTTCTTACATATTCCAGACCATCTGCCAGCGTGTAAGCCATTTCCAGTACCGGAGTGGCACCCGCTTCCTGCATGTGGTATCCTGAAATGGAAATAGAGTTGAATTTTGGAATATTCTGAGCAGTATATTCAAAAATATCTGCAATGATCTTCATGGAAGGTGCCGGCGGATAGATGTACGTATTTCTTACCATGAATTCTTTCAGAATATCGTTCTGAATGGTTCCTGAAAGTAATTCCTGCTTCACACCCTGTTCTTCGGCAGCCACAATATAGAAAGACAAAATAGGAAGTACAGCTCCGTTCATCGTCATGGATACCGAGATCTGATCTAATGGAATTTCGTTGAAAAGAATCTTCATATCTTCCACAGAATCGATCGCTACTCCGGCTTTTCCAACATCTCCAACGACTCTTGAATGATCGGAATCATATCCTCTGTGTGTTGCCAGATCAAAAGCAACGGATAGTCCCTTCTGTCCTGCTGCAAGGTTTCGTCTGTAAAACGCATTGGATTCTTCTGCGGTAGAGAAACCTGCATACTGTCTTACCGTCCAGGGTTTTTGTACGTACATAGTGGAATACGGGCCTCTGAGATAGGGTGCAGTTCCCGGAGAAGTCTGTGTTAAAGATTTATTTTTAACATCTTCTGAGGTGTAAGATGATTTTAACTCTAATCCGTCTTTTTCAAAATTATAGATCTCTCTTTGCTGAGGCTCTATATTAAAATCCGGAGTTTTCACAGAAATTGTCTTTCGCATTCCAATAATTTTTGTCTGCGTAAAGTTAATTTTTTTGAACGAAACATGAAACTTATGTTAACGTACAGTTGATGTGATTTTTAAGCTATAAAAAAGGCCGGACAAATGCCCGGCCTCAGTTATGGATATACTTACTTATTATTTTTTGATAAGTTTAGTATTGTACGTGTTTTTGTCATCTTTAAGAGTGATCACATACATTCCTTTGGTCAGTGATGCAACATTAATTCTGTTGTTACCATCAGTCTGGCCTTGCTGAACTAATCTTCCGTCTGCACTGAAAATGCTGTAATCTGCTTGCCCTTTCAGGTTCTTAACTTCCACGAAAGTATCTGCAGGGTTTGGATAAATAGAAACTTCTGAACTTTTTGGATTGTTCACATCATTTACCGCTAATCCACTAGTAATTTTCACTGAAAGATCCATTACACTTCCTGCCTGGTTGGTATTTCCACAAGCATTGGCCAAGGCTCCGTTGAAATTTCCGGCCACTCTCATTCTCAATAATTTATCACCACTGTAAGCTGTTGTCGGAACAGTGAAACTTGCTGTTTCTATTCTTGTTCCAGCTACAGAATTGGAGGTCATTACTTTTTCAGTGGCTTCAAAAATACCATTTCTGTTGTAGTCGATCCAGGCATTTACAGTAAACGGATACTGACCATAACCGGAAGAACTTCCTGCCAATACGGAAATAGTGTATTGAGTTCCTTTTGTAAGGTTGACAACTTGTGCTGCATTTTCACTTACATCTTTGTATGATCTGAAAGTTCCGTCTTGATAGTTAACATTGGAAAGCTGAACACGGGCAATAGTTCCCAACTGGTTGATACCTGTGTTTAGTAAACAGTAATCTATTCCTGTTTTTAATCCTTTTGTTTTGAAGGTATAATTCGTTGAGAAAGCGCCAGGAACGCTGTTTACTACAGCCGCCACCTGTACTTCAAAGTTTGTTTCATCTTCCAAGCCTGTCAAAGCTACAGAATTCACTGTACTTGTTGTATTGGACCAGTTTGTAGTTCCTGCTTTTCTATAATTTACAGAATAAGTAGCTGCTCCCGGTACGCTGTTCCAGGATACTCTTGCCGTAGTTTTGAATACCTCAGAATCTATTGCGGAAACTCCTGTTGGCGCAGCTGAAGTTGATGTCGGCGCTGCCCCCACAGTTATTGCCGGAGATACCGCATAAAATATATTACCCAATGCAGATATTCTTAATTTAACAGCTCCTGTTAAACTTGCAGGCATCTGAACTATATAGCTCCCACTATTTGGTACTGAAGCTGCCAGATCGGTCCATGTAACGCCGTTATCAGCGGTATAATCTATTTTTACATTCGCTACATTATAAGGAGCAGCTGTTGTATTGGCTGGATCCCATTGAATGGTGTTTGATGCATTATTATACAAGACTGAAGCAGTGGTAAGCCCATTAAATTTAAATGGTCCATCGTTTCCTACCGTTACTGTAGTTTCCAAAGAAGAAACCATTGGTCTTACAGGGTTTGCATCCCTCAATGTTACAGCGTATTTTAATATTCTTGGAATATAAGACACGGTTTCCCAATTTGCCTTATCAGTAAGTTTTCCGTCCATTACTGTAGTAAAACTTGGGAAATATCTTCTTCCTCCTACTGTTCCGAAATATGATCTTGCAATACTTCCTTCGGTGTTGTATCCCCAACCGCTGTCTCCGGAAATGGTGTTGCTTGCTCCCACACTGTCATATTGCTCCCACGTGTAGGTAAACGGATCGCTCTGTGCATCTGTTGCGGATGCATCAAGATAGTAAGCTGTTCCTTTGGGAATAGTTCTTGGCGTAAGAGGTGAAATAACAGGTGCAGTATTGGTTGTAATATTTTCTGAAACCCCACAAGTGGTCTTAGCATCCAGAGTATTAAGAATCTGATTGATTGATGAATAATGGAAGTAAGCATCGGAATTAAGCTGTACATTATCTCCTGTAATTCCCGCATATGCCATGATGGTAGTTCCCCCGCCCGGTTCTATATTGACTCCTGAATTTTCAGATGAATGGGAGAATGTGTGGTTTCCACCAAGCTGGTGTCCCATTTCGTGAGCTACATAGTCAATGTCAAACAAATCTCCTGTTGGATTTGTGTTTTGTGTAAAAGCTGAACCTTTTGCCAAAGAATTATTATTTGCCGGATTGGTACAAATAATACCTATCCCTCCAGCATTTCCATTTCCTCCTGCAGCATTAAATACATGTCCGATATCATAGTTAGTGTTCCCAACTACAGATGTTAGTGTTTGCTGCAATTGTAAATTTAAATTCCCAGTATATGGGTCTGTAGCTGCATCCGTATAAATGATAGCCGGAAGATCCTGAATTATTAATTGTATTCCAAAATCTTTTTCAAAAACCCCGTTTACACGAGTCATTGTATTATTCATTCTGATAACTGCGTTTGGAACAGTTCCACCAGCCACCTGAGTATATTCCCCGGTTACAGATAATGCCAGCCTATATGTTCTGTATTTTGTAATTGCTGGCCTGTTTGTAATTCCTACATTAGAAAGGTTTTTTTTTCCGTTAGCTTCCAGTAATTTGATATCTTTAATATCTTTTTCTTCCGTAGTACATTCGAATCCATTATCACTTGCCGTTCTTTTTGTCTTATAGAACACTCCATAAGTCTGTTTGTCTGTAGTGATAGGCTCAATGAACTGGAATTTGCCATCCTTGATAATCATAGACTGCATTTCTGTGGGAGCAGTACTGAATCTCACATATTTGGAAGGGTCATCAACCCCTACCCCTACGTATGATCCCAGCTGGTATCTTTCCGCCATAGATTTTTCCATCACAGGATTGCTGTATACTGCAAACTTCTCAATTTTTCCTTCAGCCGTAGGAAGAGAAACAATAACCGGCTTTGCATCCTTACCTGTTTCTACTGCATCTTTTAGAATGTTTCTAAGCGAAGCAAGATCTACTTTGTAAGAGTATTGAACTTCAACTTCTTTTCTTATTTCAGAAGTTTTTTGTGTGGCAGGCACCCACCTCTGTGCATTTAAGCTGGCTAAACTACCCGCCAATGCACAAACTAGTAAAATTCTTTTTTTCATAATGATCTATAATAATAGAATTAATAAATTTTAAATATCCAAAGCAAAAATAACAATTTACCGCATAACAGCCTTAAAAAAATGGCTAATTTTAATTAAATCAGCCATTTTTTTATTTTTTTACTAATAACGGATTATTTATTTATACCCATTTCATATAAGGCAAAAGAAATAAGATCCGCATTTTCGCTGATCACCTGATCGGTTGCTCTTCCGGCACCATGACCTGCATTTTTCTCAATTCTTAATAAAATTGGGTTTTTACAACTCTGCTTTTCCTGAAGTTCTGCTCCGAACTTGAAAGAGTGTGCCGGAACCACTCTGTCATCATGATCACTTGTAATGATCATTGTAGAAGGATAACAAGTTCCTTTTTTCACGTTGTGTACCGGAGAATAAGATTTAAGATATTCAAACATCTCCTTGCTGTCTTCTGCAGTTCCGTAGTCATAAGACCAGCCTGCTCCTGCCGTGAACTTATTGTATCTCAGCATATCCAGAACTCCTACTCCCGGGAAAGCTACTTTTGCAAGATCAGGGCGCATGGTCATTGTTGCCCCTACAAGCAGCCCTCCATTTGATCTTCCGGATAATGCCATATATTCTTTTGAAGTGTAACCTTTGCTCTGTAAGTATTCTCCTGCTGCAATGAAGTCTTCAAAAACATTCTTCTTCTGTGTTTTTGTTCCTGCATCATGCCACTTTTTACCATATTCACCACCCCCACGGATATTCGGGACTGCATAGATTCCTCCGTTTTCCATCCAGATCGCATTGACTACAGAGAATGAAGGCTGAAGGCTGATGTTGAAGCCTCCGTAAGAATATAGAATTGTAGGATTTTTACCGTCAAGTTTTGTTCCTTTTTTATAATTGATCATCATAGGAATTTTGGTTCCGTCTTTTGAGGTATAGAATACCTGCTCTGAAACGTAATCCTCAGGTTTGAACTTCACTTTCGGTTTCTGATACACTTCTGATTTCCCGGAATCTGCATTAAGTTTATATGTAGTTCCCGGTGTAATATAATTGCTGAAAGAGAAATAAAGCTCTTTTTCCTCTTCTTTACCTCCAAAACCACTTATATTTCCTTTTCCGGGAAGTTGAATTTCTCTGATCAGCTTCCCTGTTTTATCAAACTGTTTTACCTGATCAATAGCATCAATCATATAGGTTGCAAAGAAGTATCCTCCTCCTGTAGAGATTCCTAGAACATTTTCCGTCTGCGGAATAACGTCTTTCCAGGTTTCAGGTGAAGGATTGGTGATGCTGGTTTTTACAAGACGCATATTCGGAGCATCTTTATCGGTAAAGATAAAAAGATCGTCTCCCTGGGTATCCACAATGTTCACATTAATATCAAATCCTTTATTGATCTGCACAAAATCGCCGCCTTTCTTTAAATCCTTGATGTACAATTCGTTTCCATTGGTTGCATTGGCTGCAGAAATAATGAGATATCTTTGGTCTTCGGAAACTCCGGCTCCAAGATATCTTCGGGGAGTTTTATCTCCTCCGAAAATCAGCTGGTCTTCAGACTGCTTCGTTCCTAATTTATGGAAATACACCTTATGTTTATCGGTCATTCCGGAAAGTACTGTTCCCTCTTTTGGTTTATCATAGCTTGAATAGTAGAAACCGTCATCACCCTGCCATGAAATTCCGCTGAATTTTACATCTACCAAGGTTTCATCAATCTGTTTTTTGGTAATGGCGTCTATGATAATAATCTTATTCCAGTCACTTCCTCCTTCAGAAATGGAGTATGCTGCCAGGTTGCCTTTTTTGTTGAATGACAGATTGGATAATGAAGTGGTTCCTTTTTCTGAAAATTTATTAGGATCCAGGAATATTTCCGTGGCTTTAGTCTTATTGTTTGTTCTGTATAGAATAGATTGTGCCTGAAGGCCATCATTTTTATAATAGTAGGTATAGTCTCCTTCTTTGAAAGGGGCTGAAATTTTCTCATAGTTCCAGATCTCTGTCAGCTGCTCCTTGATTTTATTTCTGAACGGAATCTTTGAAAGATAATTCTGGCTGTAGGATACTTCATCATCTACCCATTTCTTTGTCGCATCAGAATCATTTTCCAGATCTCTGAAAGGGTCTGCGACAGCGTTACCAAAATAGGTATCTGTCTGATTTCCTTTTACTGCTTTAGGATAATTCATTTTTTGAGAATAAAAAGTTGCTGAAAACAAAACTCCAGCGGTTAATAACATAGGCTTAAAATTCATAATCAAGGGTTTTTCTCAAAAATACGTAAAGTATGTGAAATAAAAAAAGCCCTGAAACCAGAGCTTAATTAATATTTTTAAGGATCATTATTTAGATCCGAAGCTTTCAAAATAAAAATCCGTCAATCCTGAAACAATTTCATCAGGACTGCCGTTCCAGTAGTATGTTTTCCCTCCTTCGTTAAGTTCGTATAAACTGAACTCCTGTTCTGTTACTACGGTTTTATCTGCATTTTTAAAATCCTGTAAGCCTTGAACCAGATATTTCTTAAGGTCTTCAGGCTTAACGTCTTTGATATCTCCTGTTGGAATATCAGAAAATTTAGCCGGAACTTTGAAACTTACTGAATAATTAATCTTAGCAATTTTCTGTTCTTCTCTATATTCATTCTGGATAACTTTCACTTCTTTAACGGAAAGTTTTCCATTTTTAAAATTTTCCATCATAGCCGTGAAATAATCTTCAGCTTCTTTTCTGCAGGCATCTGCCGTAGTTTTGGAAAAAGCAGATAAAAAGTTGTCGGTGCTTTCTTTCATCATTTCCCTGGAAACGGTTTTAAAATCTACCTGATAGGCATTTTCTCCTTCTACGGTAGGCCTTAAATAATCATTCAGCTTAGAAAGTGCAGCGTCATCATTTTTAACGAAAGTTCCGAAGTACATCTCAAAGACTTCCCCAGGTTTCTTCACTTCTGTCTGAGCCAGCAGGTTTTGACTTAATACTGCCAGCATCATGAATATAACGATCTTAAAATTGTTCATACTATTTGTTTTAATTCATTGGATTTGCAAGGATGAATATACAGCAAAAAAAAGCTCCTGAATTTCAAGAGCCTGATTTTTATAATTTATTTTTAATAATTTTCTTCTTCTCCTTTCATCTTCTCTGCATTTTCCGCCATGATGACAGCGTCTATCATTTCAGAAATATCTCCGTTCATGTAAGCATCGAGATTATACATAGATTTATTGATTCTATGATCTGTTACCCTTCCCTGAGGGTAATTGTAAGTTTTGATCTTTGCGGAACGGTCACCTGTAGAAACCATTGATTTACGTTGTGCTGCAATATCGCCCTGAACTTTCTGTAATTCGATATCGTATAGTTTGGTTCTTAGCATTTCCATTGCCAGTTCACGGTTAGCCAGCTGAGAACGCGCCTGTTGACAAACAACCACCATACCTGAAGGCTTGTGAGTAAGCTGTACTTTGGTTTCCACCTTGTTAACGTTCTGTCCACCGGCACCTCCTGAACGGGATGTCTGCATTTCAATATCTGCAGGATTCAGTTCAAAATCTACTTCTTCAGCTTCCGGCAGCACGGCAATTGTGATCGCAGATGTATGAACTCTTCCCTGAGATTCTGTTTCAGGAACACGCTGTACACGGTGAACTCCGGATTCGAATTTCATGATTCCGTAAACACCCTCCCCTTCCACTTTCATGATCAGCTCTTTGTACCCTTTTGCCGCTTCATTGGAGTCCGTTACTTCATGTTTCCATCCTTTTGTCTTGAAGTACATGCTATACATTCTGTAGATATCTTCCACAAAAATAGCCGCTTCATCTCCTCCTGTTCCGGCACGTAATTCTACAATGATATTTTTATCATCGGCCGGGTCTTTAGGAATCAACAGAACTTTTAATTCTTCCTCTAAGCCTGGAATTTTAGCCTGTGCTTCCAGTTTTTCCTCTTTGGCAAGATCTACAAGATCTCTGTCTGATCCGTCAGCGATGATCTCATCAGATTCTTCAATGGCATCCAGGGCACCTTTATACTGGTCGTACACTCTTACAATCTTTCCTAAATCACTGTATTCTTTGTTCAGAGAAGAATATTTTTTTTGATCTGAAATGATATCAGGCTGTATAATAAGGTCGGCAACCTCATTATATCTTTGTTTAATAGCTTCTAGTTTTGGAATTAATGATTTAGACATTCTGCAATTTTTGAGAGTGCAAAGATAAGAATTTATTAATTCAAATTAAAATTCCTTTAGCCTGCCCGATTCACATAATTTTTTGAAACATTAAGGTTTATGGAGTTTTTAGAACGAACAGAATATTTTCTTTATTATGGTTTTTTAAAAAATTTCCTATCAATTACATATAAAACCAGCCCAAAGGCTACAATTCCAAGCCCTATAATACTTTCTTTGGGATTATGGACAAGTGTAAAATAAAGAATATATAGACTGAAAAGCAGAAAGACTGCCGGGAAAATGTAAAAAATATTGGATTTAAATATCTTCCGCTGATCTTTTTTAAGAAAGAAAACAGTTGAAATGGAAAGACTGGCAAACAGCTGAAGAATAAAAGCCGTATATACAAAGATCTCTTTAAAGCTTCCTGTCAGGATGATCACTGAAGCTATCACAGCATGTACAAAGATCGCTCTTACCGGAATTCCTTTTTTGTTATTGACAGCAAGTGATCTCCACAAATGATTTTCTTTTGCAAAAGCCTGTGTAAGCCTTGAGCCTACCCACAAATAGCCACTGATCGTAGCAATAAGCTGTAAGGCAATAAAAACATTGACGATTTTTCCAAAACCGGTGCCCAACATATTCCCTGCAGCTTCTCCCATCACATCTTCTTTTCCGGCCAATTGGTTTACGGGCGCATGTTTCAGCATGATAAAATTGACGAGCAGATAACTTACTGTGACAAAAACAGTTCCCACAATTAAAGCTTTAGGAAGGTTTCTCTGAACGTCCTTTATTTCTCCTGCAATATAAGATGCAGAATTCCAGCCGGTATAGGAATAGGTGACAAACACCAGCGATGTTGCAAAAGCCGGGAGCATGATCTCATTCTGCCAGCTGTCAGTAAATTTCAGACTGTTTCCTGCCTCAGATCCTGAAAGCACAACGCCAAGAATCACCAGAACAATAATAAAAGCAATTTTGATAAAGGTGAAAAAATTATGAAACCTGCTTGATGTTTTGAGACTGAACGATAAGCTCGCTGCTACAAGAAAGATGAAGCCTATGGCAAAACCGTTTCCAAAAGTATAGT
Source organism: Chryseobacterium sp. NFX27 (assembly GCF_049887855.1). Taxonomy (NCBI): domain Bacteria; kingdom Pseudomonadati; phylum Bacteroidota; class Flavobacteriia; order Flavobacteriales; family Weeksellaceae; genus Chryseobacterium; species Chryseobacterium sp. NFX27. The sequence goes on from NZ_JAGEKK010000007.1 coordinate 176,185, forward strand.
TAAACGCTGACAGGTATTTTGACATTGCCAGTGCCGCCAGAGCCACAGGAGCCGAAAACCCAATAATCAGAGAGATCCAGCTTACCAGATAACCAAATATCGGATGATAGGTTTCTTTAAGGTAAATATAATCTCCCCCGTTGCCTTTAAAATGGGATCCCAGCTCGGCATAGCAAAATGCTCCGAACAGGGCGAGAATTCCGCCGATGATCCACAACAGGAAAATGCTGTAGGTATTGGTAATATCAGACAGCTGAAAGCCTAATGTGGTGAATATTCCTGTCCCAATCATATTGGAGACAACGATGGCGGCAGCCGTTTTCCAGCCGATCTGGTGTGTAGCAGTACTCATTTAGCAGTTAAAAATTAAAATTAAGTCTTCCGAAGAAATAATTCCCCAGCGTTCCCATCTGAACCGGCGCATATTTAAATACTCCATAATAGGAATTTTCATAGATCTGAAGGTCCGGAAACACATCAAAAGCATTATTGGCTCCTATGGTGAGATTTATATTTTTTGTTATATCATAGCCTACACTCACATCGGTAACCACTTTAGGAGAGAACTTCTGAACCTTTCCAAACGGATGCCCATCTCTTATGACCTGACCAAAATACGTATTTCTCACCATGAAATTGAAATTTCCAATCGCATAATTCAACCCTAATGAAGCTTTTGTCTTAGGAGAAAGGGTTTCAATGATATTAATCTGGTCCGGCCCGAAGAATTCATCCTGGGAAGGCACTAAGTTTTCGGGAAAATGGAAATCTGTGATCTTAGTTTCCGTATAATTTCCCGCCAGATTGATATTTAAATTTCCTCCACCCAGTTTCCAATCGTAGGTAATGACTACATCCACTCCTTTTGTCTCTGTATCTATGGCATTGGCAAAAAATCTTCCGCTTTCTACATTGTACTGAGCCAGTCTTGGATCTTCGATATTGCTGGTGATCACAATTCTGTCTTTTACCCTGATCCAATATCCGTCAACGGTTATAAAAAGTCTGCTGGCAGGCTTCAGAGTAAATCCAGCACTGGCATTGACCGATGTTTCCTGCTTTAACTGATCAAATCCGAGCACTCCGGCTGCGTCACTGTCGTTCCTGAAAATCCCTTTGGTGACAATTCCGGATCCTGAAGTGGAGATATCGGCATAGGAATTATTAAAATACTGCTGCTGAAGTGATGGAGCCCTGAAACCGCTTCCCACAGATGCCCGTACTGCATAATCTTTTACAAATTCATACCTCATAGCTAGTTTTCCATTCAGTGTATTTCCAAAATCTGAATAATTTTCAAATCTTCCTGCCAGATCTATATTCAGTTTTTTAGCGATATCATAAGAAACATCAGCATATACCGCTGTTGAGTGCCTGGATTTCTTTAGCGCATTGTCCGGCGAAAAGCCAATAAATGATTGTGACCCGCCATTTCCTTGCACTGTGGAACCCGGAACTGCAGGATTTCCATTGATATCATACCGGGTGTAAGAAGCTTCATCTCCCGGTTTGATCTCGTACTGCTCAAAACGGAATTCTCCTCCAAATGCTATATTAAACTGATTCAGATTTTTAGAAACATCAAGATTCACCGTATTCTGAAGAAAGCTGTGTGCTCCTGCATAAAAGCCCGTTGGAGATTTTGCTCCTAGAGATGCGTTATTCGTATGGTCTACATTATAATTGAAGGTATTGCTTCCAAATGTATTGCTAATGTCAAGCAACCAGTTATTGACATTATATTTTGCTCCAACAGCATAAGAAAAGTCGTAAACCTGTGAGTTTAAAGAGGCCTGAAACCCGTTTGGATAGATAGAGGAAACCACATTATCTTTTTCTCCGGGCAGCCTTCTGAATCCAAAGCCCTTTCCTTCTTTAATGCTGAAACCTCCGAAAGAATACAGCTTAAAGCTTTCACTTAAAGGATATTCGGAATTAAAAAACAATTGGGCCTGTCTGATCTGGGCATCTCCGATCTGAAAATTAAAGTCATTCCGGGTGAGACCTCTTTCTCTAATAATCTGGTCATCCGCAGCTCTGGCTGCGATAGGATCATTGGCAAATTCATAGGCAAAATTGTCTCCGAAAATATCCAGATCATGATTTTGGGTTCTTGTGGTCTTTCCCCTGTGGCTCAATTGCAGAGAAAGATTCACATAGCTGTCTTTTTTCCCAAGAGAAGATCCGTAATTGATTCCGGCCTGATAGGTTTCACCATCATTTCTTCCTGTAATTCCATAGGATGCCGATGCTGATGCTCCGATATCTTTTTTAAGAATAATATTGACAACTCCTGCAATGGCATCAGAACCATACTGTGCGGCGGCTCCGTCTCTCAGAACTTCTATTCTGTCTATAGCAATCACCGGAATCGTACTGAGATCTGTTCCTACAGATCCATTTCCAACGGTATTCTGATAATTGACCAATGAAGTCGTATGCCTTCTTTTTCCATTGATGAGTACCAAAACCTGATCCGGCCCCATTCCTCTTAGGGTAACAGGATCAATATGTTCTGTCCCGTCGGATGCCGACTGTCTTACAGAATTAAATGACGGGATCACATAATTCAGCAGATCCTGAACCGTCGTCTGCGGAGCAGATTTCTGCAGCTTTTCTATATTGATAACATCTACAGGAACCGGTGTTTCCAGTTTTGTTCTTTTAGCATTCCTGTTTCCTACGATAATTACATCTTCGATCTGATTTCCTTTTTCCTGCTCCTGTGCGTTCACCAAAACAGCTCCCAGGAGTATAACAGACAGGCTTAATTTTTTCATCTTTGTCCTCGTAAATTAATGATACAATAGTTCTACGGACCTCATCCGCAGACATAAAAGATTTCAAGAAATGGAATTGCTGTCAGAATATTGACTTTTCTCATCTTCCCCATACCGGGTTGGAATTAGCACCTTTACACTTTTTAGAGCCGTGCAGGTTGCTAAGGTTTCATAGGGCCAAATCCCTCCACCTTTCTTGATAAATCTACTGCAAAAGTAGACTAATATTTTTAATTGACAAAAGTAGATTTATATATTCTGTGCTGTCAATAAAAAAGAGGGACAATGTTTTATTGTCCCTCTTTTTTTTATTTAATAATCATCTTCTGAATGGCAGTACCGGTTTCAGACCGCAGGTGAACCAAATAGGTTCCCGGCGGATAATTCGTTTTCAATTCATAAGTTCCGCTTTCGGTATTTAATTGAATGGAATCCATTTTTTTACCGCTCATGTCAAAAATAACAATCTCTCCGTTTTTAGCTTTGTGATATATTAATTTTGCCACACCGTTTTTCACGGGATTATCTGCAATCTGAAGTGAGAGTTTATTGGCTGCATTCACATCAGATGCTGACAGTGCACCGGCATAATTTCCAAAAATCCTGAACTCTCCTGGCTGCAAGGTAATAGGAGCTGTTGTAGAAGCGATGTTAGAAACAGAATTATCCATCAGGTTCTGCCACTGTCCTGTGTAAGGAAAGTAAGGAACGACATTCTGAGATGCCGTGGTATAGTTCGCCAAAACTACCACATTTTTCACTCCCGTTATTGTATTGTCATACACATAAATCCTGGTAATCAATCCTTCAGGATCGTTGGTAAGGTTATTGGATTCTACAGTATATGTTTTTGATTTGAAAACCGGATAGGTATTTCTGATATTGATAATTTTGGCCCAGGTATCATACACTGCTTTTCTGTTGGCGTTGGTATCATATCCTAAAGTAAAAGCAACAGGCTTTTCATCTGTTCTGCATCCGTTACTGATCGTACCGTCTGCACATCTGTTGATACTGAATTCATATCCCAGCTCTCCAAACTGCCAGATCATTTTCGGCCCCGGAATGGTAAAGAATGTTGCTCCGAAAGTTTTCATTCTTTCCAAAGCAGTGTTCAGATTGGTAACATTGTAACTTCCATTTACTGCTCCATAAGCAAGATTTTTAAACATTAATCTTTCTTCATCATGACTTTCCCCATAACCTACAGCATGCATATTGGTAAAGCCGTGAAGGCTGTGATTCATTCTGTCATAGCTGCTGTTTTCCTTGTAACCCATTGTGTTTTGGTTATAGGGTTCAGTCTGTTTATTCCAAAGCATCACTCCTTTTCCTTCTGCAATTCTATAATTAGCCCACTGCTGTTCTTCCGCATCGGTTCCCAAATGTTCAAAAATCATATAGGAATTCGGATCGATTCCCCACTGTTTGTCAGCATAATATTTAAGAACATCTACCCTGTCCTGCTGATATGCATTGGTACAGGCTTCATCATTGGCAGAGCAGTTTTGGGTAAATCCTTTTGTAAGGTCCCAACGGAATCCATCAATTTTATATTCAGTCAGCCATTGCTGTAAAGTCCTTTCAACATAATATTTAGTTGCTGCACTTGAATGATTGAAATCATTAAACACATTATAAGAATGTTTGGGTACCTGATTGAAGTAAGGATTATTGGCAGCAATATCTCCAAAACCATCTCCATCCGGATCAATATTCCAGAGTCTTACTAATGGCGAACGCCCTGTTGCATGGTTAAAAGCAACATCCAGAATTACTGCAATTCCATTCTGGTGACACAGATCAACAAATTCCTTGAATTTTTCAGGAGTTCCGTAAGCCTTGTCCAGTGCATAATGGAAAGATGTGTTGTAACCCCACGAAAGGTTCCCTTCAAATTCCATAATAGGAAGAAGCTCAATCGCATTAATATTTAAGTTCTTTAAATACGTTATCTTATTGATTAATGACTGCCAGTTTTTTTCCTGCGTGAAATCTCTCAGCAATAATTCATACACCACAAGATTTTCCTTGGCAGGTCTCTGAAAATTGGTCACCTGCCAGTTGTAAGGCGCCTGACCTGTTTTAAACATCGAAACTTCAAAATCCTGGCCTGCTGGAAATGCAGGTAGATTTGGATAAGTAGTTGCCGAAATCCACTGATCATCATAAGAGGAAAGAATCTGTGGAGAGAAAGGATCTGCCACTTTCTTCAAATCATTTGTTCTGTACTGAAAAGTATATAACTGCTGCGGAGTCAGTCCGTTCAGTTCAATCCAGTAAAGATCAGGATTGGTAGTATCTCTTTTCATTAAATAAGAGTCATTCACCGTCCAGTTATTAAAGCTTCCAATGACATGTACAAAGCTTTTATGAGGGGCATAAAGCGCAAGACCTACTTTTGTATTATCTGTAGGGTTATAATTAATTCCCTGTCTCATCCAGCCTGGAATTGCTTCTGAAACCACATTTCTTGGGACTTGCAGCATGAATGTGGCATTCTTTGAGTTTGAGTTGACATCTGTTGCAGTCAGTTCCATATTAGCATCCTGAGTTACTGTATAGCTATAACTGTATGATTGTGAAGGAGTAGACGTAGAATTGACAACTGTTCCGTTTGCTTTTAACTGAAAGGTTGTGGCAACATTGGTTGTCGCAGTAATATTGACTGAGTTTCCAACCGGAACCGTAGTCAGGCTATTTGCCGCCGGATTGGTTAAGTTTAAATTTAAAATCCCGACATTAACAAATATATCGGGTGAAGTCTGGTGAGCTCCCGTTTTATCTTTTAATAGAAACCCGAACCTTCCGATCCCTGTTCTACCGTAAAAAGCAGTAGGAGTAAAAGTTAAGGAATAAGTATCTGTCCCTGAATTGTAAGTGAGCTTATTCAGGTCGTTGGAGTTATTCCAGCTGCCGTTGGTAGGACAGTCCTGGCTATTCTGATAATTGGTGTCAAAAGACCAGGACCAGATATAAACTGCATTATTTGAAACTCCCCAGGCCGCTTCGTCAATCTGATCTCCGGGAACGGTTAAAGTAATAGCATCCGTTTCATTGAACGGATTCGGAGCAATCGTGTAGTTGATCTGCCCAAAAACAAAGGCTGCAACAAACAGATAGATAAGGGAATAAAACTTCTTCATTTTTATTTTTTTATCGAATATAGGATTTATTTTTCTTTTAATTCCTTCATTTTTTGTTGAAAATGTAATACAAAAAAAGCCCATGAAAAAATTTCATGAGCCTTTACCATAAAAGTAACTGTAATGAACTATGCTTTAAAATATATTACCCCCGGATCTTCACAACAAAAGGCTTTCCTAAAAAAGCCTTTGCCGATCAATCAAACGTACCAAGACTTAGTTTTTAATAATTTTTTTAGAAAAACTCTGTCCATTCTTTAACTTTAATTCTACAATATAAATTCCATTCGGAAGTCCGTTCATATTGATCTGGTTGTTGTTATACTGTACATTATTTAGTTTTTGCCCAACCATATTAATAACATTTACACTTTCAATTAATGAATCTGCCTTGATATTAAGGATTCCATTCGTAGGATTTGGATAAATTCCCACGGCATCAGTATTTCGGATGATATCGGATGTTCCCAATGCGGAAGCTGTTTTTATACATCTTACGGCAGAACCCTGCCCTCTCATCGCGCCCGAAGAAGGGTTCGCAATGGTAGAGCCTATATATAAATATTTCCCTCCTGAGTTAGATGTATCTGAGCTCCAGAAATACCCTCTCTGACCGGCAAATGTAAGGGCACCGCTTGAAGAGCTTCTGAAGCCTGATGCCGGAAGTTTTAAGTGGCTGTTGTAAGCCGTTCCGGGATTCGCAATATTCTCTGAATTAACAATACCGGTCCATTCTGCCTGAGAAGGCATCTTCCATCCTGGTCCAACCGCTCTGCATGGGTCTGCCCCAACATCATTCGATACATTGGCAGGGTTGGAGGCTGTCCATTGATCCGTAGCAGCAAAGACATCCCACCATGAAGGAGATCCTATGATAAAGGCATTTATACCACCTAGGCCATCCGGTGAATTAGGTGAGGTGGGTGCCGCCGTAGCTGAATTTCTCAGCTGATGCCCATCATCCCATCTCCCCCACTGGAAAAGATCTCCATATGAAGCCTCATCGCCCATTGTAGAGGCAACCTGAGAGCTTCCAAGGTTTTGCTGCAGCCAGATATTTCCGTCGCCACCTCTTACCGTTGCATAAGTGACCGGCTGTCCCTGGTAGGTAAAAGTTACGCAGCCTGTATCTCCGGCATTGCTCCCCGGATCTGTATTGGTACAGCCCGGCGGGATTCCATTTAGTGGGATTCTTTTAACCCTGGCAACGTCTTCAGAATAGGCTAATACCAAATAACCGTTTGTTCTGTCTATGGCCAGATCATTATATGTTGCTTCTCCGGCAGAAATAAAATCTCCACCAAAAGTCACCCAGTCCTGGATAGCGGCATCAAATTTATAAACTGTATTTCTTAATAAATCATCGTTTTCAAAACGGCTGGCCACTACATAAGGCTGCCCGGATTGGGTTACTGCTATAGCGACATGCTGTACTTTTCCACTGGAAAAATTAGCGGTACCAAGCTGTACCCATGCGTTTCCTTCAAATTTCTTTACATTTAATTTCTGCCCGTTCGCAGAGCTTGAAACATATGCCACGTAAAGGTTGTTGTTCCCGTCTATTGCAATATCTGATGTATACTGTTCTGAAGAATCAGCAGCATCCACAATGCTTCCTCCCACTAAAGTCCAGGTATCTGTAGCCGTTGCCGAAGTACTGTTCTCATATACCCTGAGTCCGGCAGATACATTGCTGGTATATATTTTCTGATTAGATCCTATGACCATTTCTGCAAATGTAGCTCCGTTAGAAAAGCCCGTATTTCCTACCTGCTCCCATACACCATTTACATAACGCTGCACAGTTCCCGAGTTCTGCCCTGCGAATGTAAACAGCACATTGGACGGGGAAACTGCGGAAGCATGATAGTTGACTGAAGATCCTGTCGCATCCGGAAGAGACGTCCACGAAGTTCCGTTAAACTGACGTACTGCAATTCCCGAACCCGGATAACCGATCTGATGGGTGTAAAAAATATTTCCGGCACTGTCAAGAGATAATGAATTAAAGGTTGCCGTTCCTTCAGTAATTCCTGCTGATCCTCCAACATAAGACCACGAAGTTCCGTCGAATTTCTGTACTGAGCCCCTGGCAACGGAAGTATCATAATAAGACAGAAAATAATTTCCCACCTGATCTACCGCCAGATTATTGTAACCGGCCCCGGCTGCTGAAACTCCCGCTACACTTCCTACATCCTCCCATTGCTGAGCATACAGATAACCTCCTGCGATGTTTAGCAAGGCCAAACCGGCCCCTATTCTACGGATTGCAGAATGTAAATTTTGAAACATATTTAATATTATTTTTAATTATTCTAAATTTAATTTAATTTTGCGCAAAATTACTTTACATTCTTAACCGCGAGTTATCATTTCCAAACTTTTTGTTATCGGTGTAGAGGTTAATTCCAAATTGTACCATCCAGTAAAAGTCTTTCATATGAAGAATCTAACCAATAGCGGATTAGTGTTCAGCTCCGAAAATATCAGAATTGTGATGCAGGAAGATGAACAGCCTGAAAAGTATTCAAGATTACATATGGTGCAGAGCAGGGCGAGTTTCAGTCTTCTTTTTTTGCTGAGTCCGAATATCAGGCTGGAAATCCATGATTGCGAGACCAAATTTCTATTTAGAAAAAACCAGTATATCCTTCATTATTCTTCACAGGAAAGCGCTGCAGAACTCTGGACAGAAAACCAGGAAGCCATAAAATATTTCCATATACAGATCAATTACCAGTATATCTTTAACCTCATCGACCCTGAATCCAGTAGGGAGAATGCGGAAATTCTGGAAAATATGATCAGAAACAATTATATCTTTCTTCATAAAAAGACACCGCCTTATATGACGGTGGAAATGCATATGATCTTAAATGAGCTGATCAGCTATTCAAAAAAAGGAATGATGCAGAGGTTATTTGTTGAGGCTAAAATCATTAAGCTGCTCATTCTTATTTTTGAACAGTTCAATGAGAAAAATAAACTGCAGACTGAGCCGGGGATTTCTTTTGTGGTCAAAAAATTCATTGATGAAAATTATCATAAGAATATCCGGGCGGAAGATATAGGAAAGCTTACAGGCATTAACCAGAATAAGATCAGAAAGGAATTTAAATCCCAGTATAAGATGACCGTGGCAGATTATATCTCGGAACTGAGGATGCTTAAAGCAAAGAAAATGATTATTGACAAAGAAATTATGGTCAAAGAAATAGCCATTGAATGCGGCTATGAATATGTTCAGAATTTCACCAGGGCATTCAAGAAAAAATTTGGAGTATCCCCTGAGAAGCTGAGAAACGGATAATAAAAAACCGCCTAATAGATTAAGCGGTTTATATATGTTGTTTTGCTTTGATATTACTTTTTCAGAATTAAGGTGAAAAAGCAATGACAATCAATTAATGATGATGTCCGTGATCGTGGATGAAAGGCCCGTTCCCTTTAGGGTTGCTGAAGATTACTTCTACACCTTCCTGCTCATTTACCTGTTTTCTTCTGATATCTTCAGGGTCGAAAGGTTTTACTTTTCCGAAATATTCTTTCAGACCTTCAGTTAGCCACATTGGGATTACCAATCCGAAGAACATGAAGATACACCAGAATCCTACTAAGAACATAATTATAAAGAATACAGTCCATAGGAACTGGTAGAACGGCCAAAATGCTGATAAAATCGTTATCATTCTCTTAAGATTTTAGGCAAAAATAGGACTTTTTTGTTTTGTACACAAAAGATACAAGCCCTATTTTATAATTTATTTTGATTTTAAACTATTAGTGGGCAAGATCTGCGAAGAAATCATTGCCTTTATCGTCTGTAATGATGAATGCCGGGAAATCTTTTACTTCAATTTTTCTTACGGCTTCCATTCCTAATTCAGGGAAATCCACAATATCTACAGATACAATATTGTCTTTGGCAAGGATGGCCGCCGGTCCTCCGATGGATCCCAGATAAAAGCCTCCATATTTACCACAGGCATTGGTAACATCCTTACTTCTGTTTCCTTTGGCCAGCATGATCATGCTTCCGCCGTGGCTCTGAAACTCGTCAACATACACATCCATTCTTCCAGCTGTCGTAGGTCCAAAGCTTCCTGAAGCCATTCCTTCCGGAGTTTTTGCAGGTCCGGCATAATAGATCGGGTGATTTTTGAAATATTCCGGCATCGGTTTTCCGCTGTCAATGATCTCTTTGATCTTTGCATGGGCAATATCCCTGGCAACGATCAGGGTTCCGTTTAATTTCAGTCGGGTTTTGATAGGATATTTAGACAGCTCAGCCAATATTTCCGGCATTGGCTTATTTAAATTGATCTCAACAGCCTCTTCCAGGTGCGGAGGAGTATCCGGCAAAAATCTTTTTGGATCCTGCTCAAGCTGTTCAAGGAAAATACCTTCTTTTGTAATTTTGCCTTTGATATTTCTGTCCGCGGAGCATGAAACCCCCATTCCTACAGGGCAGGATGCGGCGTGGCGCGGAAGTCTGATCACTCTTACATCATGGGTAAGGTATTTTCCTCCAAACTGTGCTCCGATAGCACTTTCCTGGCAGATTTTCTGAACTTTAGCTTCCCACTCAAGGTCTCTGAAAGCCTGTCCCGCTTCGTTTCCTTCTGTCGGAAGATGGTCATAATATTTTGCAGATGCCTTTTTCACGGCAGCCAGATTCGCTTCAGCAGAAGTTCCTCCGATGACCAGAGCCAGGTGATAAGGCGGACACGCAGCTGTCCCAAGATCTGAAATTCTTTCTTTTACAAATGCCTCAAGAGACTTTTCGTTCAGTAATGATTTTGTCTTCTGATATAAGAATGTTTTATTGGCAGAACCTCCTCCTTTTGTTAAAAACAGAAACTCATAGTAATCTCCTTTTTTAGCATAAATATCAATCTGTGCAGGAAGGTTTGATCCGGAGTTTTTCTCTTCAAACATCGTCAAAGGAACTACCTGAGAATATCTTAGGTTTCTCTTCTGGTAAGTATTGTAAATCCCTTTACTCAGGTATTCACCATCGTCAACTCCGGTGTAAACATTTTCTCCTTTTTTACCCATTACAATAGCCGTCCCGGTATCCTGACATGAAGGAAGAGCTCCTTCCACAGCAACTGCAGCATTCTGTAATAAATTGTAAGCTACGAATCTGTCGTTATCAGTCGCTTCCGGATCGTCGATGATTTTTCTGAGACTTTCAAGGTGTGAAGAACGGAGCATGAAAGAAACATCCGCCATGGCTTCTTCAGCCAGAAGCTCCAGCCCCTTCGGATCAATGGATAAAATTTCCCTTTCTCCTAATTTTTCAACCTTTACATAATCTGATGTCAATTTTTTATACACCGTATCATCTTTCTGGATCGGATACGGATCCTGATATCTAAAATCCATTCAATTTTTGTTTGTGCAAAAATACGCCATCCTTAAAAAACATGAGTAAAATCAGTCATGCATATCGATATTTATAATGGTTATAAATTGCGTGATTCTGCGTTTATGATTAACTTTATAAAAATTTCAATCACAATGAATTACAGAATCGAAAAGGATACTATGGGAGAAGTTCAGGTGCCTGCAGATAAGTTTTGGGGAGCGCAGACTGAACGTTCAAGAAATAATTTTAAGATCGGACCGGAAGGTTCTATGCCTCACGAAATCATTGAAGCTTTTGCTTATTTAAAGAAAGCAGCGGCTTACACCAACACTGATCTTGGAGTTCTTTCCGCTGAGAAAAGAGATATGATCGCCAGGGTATGTGACGAAATTCTTGAAGGAAAACTGAATGACCAGTTTCCATTAGTGATCTGGCAGACAGGCTCGGGAACACAGTCGAATATGAACATCAATGAAGTGGTTTCAAACAGAGCCCATGTCAATAATGGCGGAACTTTAGGCGATCACTCTGAAATTCATCCGAATGATGACGTGAACAAATCTCAGTCTTCAAACGACACTTATCCCACAGCCATGCATATTGCCGCTTATAAGAAAGTGGTGGAAGTAACTATTCCGGCTGTTGAAAAACTAAAGAATACCCTTGCTGCAAAAGCGGAAGCTTTTAAAGATATTGTAAAAATCGGGAGAACACACCTTATGGACGCTACCCCGCTTACACTTGGACAGGAATTTTCAGGCTATAAAGCTCAGCTTGAATATGGCCTGAAAGCTTTAAAAAATACCCTTCCACACCTTTCCGAGCTTGCTTTGGGCGGTACGGCAGTAGGTACAGGGCTTAACACGCCAAACGGTTATGATGTAAAAGTAGCAGAATATATTGCGAAGTTTACGAACCACCCATTTGTTACAGCTGAAAATAAATTTGAAGCATTAGCCGCTCACGATGCCATTGTGGAATCTCACGGAGCATTAAAACAGCTGGCTGTTTCTTTATTCAAAATAGCCCAGGATATCAGGTTATTAGCTTCAGGACCCCGTTCAGGAATCGGGGAAATACATATTCCTGAGAACGAGCCGGGATCTTCTATTATGCCCGGGAAAGTAAATCCTACACAGAATGAAGCAATGACCATGGTTTGTGCCCAGGTTCTTGGAAATGATACGACTATATCTTTTGCAGGAACACAGGGAAATTATGAACTTAATGTTTTCAAACCTGTTATGGCGTATAACTTTCTTCAGTCTGCCCAGTTAATTGCTGATGCATGTATTTCATTCAACGATCACTGTGCGGAAGGTATTGAACCGAATCATGAGAGAATTAAAGAGTTGGTAGACAAATCCTTGATGCTTGTTACTGCTTTAAACACGCACATCGGTTACGAAAATGCTGCGAAGATTGCAAAAACCGCTCATAAAAACGGAACTACCTTAAAAGAGGAAGCCGTAAATCTTGGCTTTTTAACGGCTGAACAGTTTGACGAATGGGTGAAGCCTGAAAATATGGTAGGAAGCCTGAAATAAATTTAATATATAGAGATTAATTGATAGAAAAGCCTCAGTATCCCTGAGGCTTTTTAATTCTGATAAAATATTGATATTCAAAATTTTAAATTAATTACAATTATATAATTTCATATATTAGTGAGATAAATATTTAAAACTAATCCTATGAAAAATTTAAAAAAATTCAGCAGAGAAAACCTGAAAGAAGTCTTTGGAGGTTCAGTCATTCCACGTTGTCCTGCGAACTGGTATCTTGTTCAGTATAATGGTTATTATGCGTGCTGCAGTGTTCCCACGGACAATCCGTGCCAGGGAATGTGCATGGTGCATGTAGATATGTGTGCAACACCGATAGAGGAAGACCCTATTTAAAATAATTGATAGAAAGGCCGGGGAAGATTTCTCCGGTCTTTTTTATCCCGAAAATTCATCCAGCATATTTCTGGTGGGAACAAAGAAAAGTGTTCCCGTAACTGCTGTACTGAAATCTAAAATTCTGTCATAATTCCCCGGTGGATCTCCGATAAACATATTGGTCAGCATTTTCTTTGTTGTGCTGAATGTACCTGAATAGGCAATAAAATAAGTCCCGAATTCATTTGTAGAAGGGTTTCCGAAAGGCATGTTATCTCTTACAATTTTAAGCTCCTCCCCGTTTTCACCTTCAATATTAGCCAAAGCAATATGGGAATTGGATGGTTTTACGGAATCCGACATTTCTATGTCATTTTCCTTCGATCTTCCGATCACTTTTTCCTGCTCTCCTGTTGAAAGACCTTTCCAGGCATCCATATTATGAAGATATTTCTGAACGAATAAGTAACTGCCGCCTTTATACCGCAAATCTTCATCTCCAATTTTTGCAAAATAATCGCGGTCTTCACCATGCGGATTCTCTGTTCCGTCTACAAACCCAAGAATGGAACGGGCATCCCAATATTTAAATCCGTGGACTTCAAGAATACTTTCTGCAACAGCGCTTAAAAGTTTTGAGATCTCGATAGCCATATCAAAAATAAGGCTTTTATTATCCGCTCTCAGATGAAAATGAAGGTCGCCCGGCGTAGAAACCGCTGTATGTTTTATTCCTTTAATCTCTTCAAAATTAACCAGTTCTTTAGGCAGAGGCATTGGCAGTTCCAGTTTTTTCCATCCTTCACAGCCAATTCCCAACACACAACTAGCCCTGCTGTCCGGGAATCTGTTGAAAACAGAATTATTAAGGTTAAGAACCAAAACACAAAGCTGTTGGAAAATGCTTTTCAGCTGTGGGCTGTCATTAAGTTTCCACACCATAAAAATAGTGTTGCTGTTAGGATAGTCCGTAACGTTTTGGGATTCTATGCTCATTTATTCTGTATATCAATTAAACCTCTGCAGGGGTAGAGACCTGATCTGCAAAATACTGTTCAAGGTCTTTTAGCGTTTCCGGATTGGTTTTTATATCTTTTACAAGCTGTCCTTTATTCACAACAACGATTCTGTTGCATACTTCTGTAGTATGCGAAAGGTCATGGCTTGAAATCAGAAAAGTAACTCCATCCTGCCTTGAAAGCTCTTTAATTAAATTTTTAAGCTTAATCTGGGTAGAAGGATCCAGGTTTGCAAAAGGCTCATCCAGTATAATGATCTCCGGATTTCCTATCACTGCTCCTACAATTCCCACTTTCTTCTGGTTTCCTTTTGAAAGATCGCGGATGTATTTTCCTGAATTGAGGATCTCACCATTGAAAAAATCATGGAAAGGCTTCAGGAATTCATCGATGGAAGCTTTATTCTGCCCTCTCAGTTCTCCGATGAAATAGAAATACTCTTCCGGTGTCAGATAACCGATCAGAAAAGTATCATCTACAAAAGCAGAGACTTTGTTTTTCCAGGCTTCAGATTCATTCACCTTGATATCTTCGATGCTTACAAAGCCTGTAGTAGGCTGAATAAGATCAAGCATAAGACTGAAAAGCGTGGTTTTTCCGGCTCCATTATTTCCTACCAGTCCAAATGTTTCACCGTTAGGGATTTCAAGATGCTCAATATTAAGAACTGTGGCAGTTCCGTAGGTCTTGGATAAATTATTGATAGTAATCATAGTTAGTCTTTGTTTTTAAATGCGTCCAGCGTACTGTATTTTTCGCGTTTATATTGTTTGACGATGATATCGAATATTTTTTCTCTCAGGAAGAATCCTGCCAGTCCAAAAGCAGCAATGCTCACAACTCCGGCCGTGATTCCAAAGAAATATTTTGAAAGAGCAAAAACACCCATTGGAAGCAGCATTTTTGGAATCAGGAGGAGCATGGATTTCAGATTAAAACTGTTTTTCTGCCCTATTCTTTTTTCTTTTGAATTCAGATCGATCTGGGTTTTATTAAAAGCTCCGGACCAAAGGGTAAGCTGAGAATTCACTCCGATATTATAAAGTCCTGCGGCAAAAAATGTGATATAAAGCTCCCAGCCGAAATAGGCGTAGAATAATGCAATGACAATTGAAGCGGCCGTCATAATGTTCATCAGCCACCATTTTGCTTTGAGATATTCTTTGTAGGGAACATTCAGTGTCATCATCAGCGGATAGTAAGAGCTGTCGAAAGCAGGAACCCGCTGCCCGAAAAGAAACTGAAAACCTCCGGTAACAAACAGTCCCATAAACATCATCATGGCAGGTGTTTTATAAATCGTAGACGTAAACATCAGCAATCCGTAAAAAAGGAAGAAAAAACTTCCAATCAGAATACCTTTGGTGACTTTATTCCGCCTCAGCATTTTAATATCATTGTTGATAAAGGTCCCGGTAACACCGTATTTATTTAAGAAAGCAATATTTTCCGTTTTCCCTAACTGTTTTTTAGCTTCAAGTCCCTGATCCAAATAAAATTCTTTACGAACATAATTAAAGCAGATTTTCCAAAGACTGAAAAACAACATAATCGGAATTACGATCATATAAGGATTCTTGTAGAAACCGTAGACAAATCTTTCTGAGTAAGAAAGCACAGGCACGATGTTATAGTATCCAAGACCGGCAACCGCAGCAAATAGAAGTCCTATGATAATGGCGACTGTTTCCTTATCATTAAACAGAATATTGATGAAATTATTAAGATAAAACAAAAAGGAAATCCCGATAAACCAGGCCAAAATACCTGTCACACTATATCCATTAAACAGTGCAATGATTGAAAATGTGATAAAGAACAGCGAGTTCAGCCAGCTTAATGCCGAAAGAAAGGTCTTTACGAGCATATAATTAACCAGCGTATTCTTGGGAATATTCTGGGTAAGAAACGGTTTGATATTCTGGGTCGACATTTCCTGCCAGATGTATTTCAGAATAAGGTCCAGTGCCCAGGCTGCCACTAAAAATTTTGAAACCATTTTTAAAGGATCCTGATGCATTTCATTCCGTACATAGAAGAATACCGCAAAAGCACCTCCTGCCAGGCAAGCCATAAAATAGAGGATTCCTATAAAACGGAGGATCTTCATGGCCAGGTTCACACCTACAGAAGTACCACGGAAAAAGCTCTTGATTTCGAGCCTTAGGAACTTTAGAAACATATTTTAGTTTTATACATTAGTCTGTATAATGTAAAATATGTTACAGTTTTTTTAGCCAATAAGCTCTTTGGCCTGTGCCAGCGCGGCTTCGGTAATTTTGCTCCCGGAAAGCAGCTGGGCAATCTCATTCAGTTTTTCATCGTCGTTCAGAGGAATGATGGTAGACTGTGTTTTACCGGAAATATCACGTTTGACCACTTTATAGTTATTATTTCCTTTTGCCGCAACCTGTGCAAGGTGGGAAATAACAATAAGCTGCATATCGGCAGACATCTCCCGCATCAGGTTTCCAATCTCTTCTGCCACTTTCCCGGAAACTCCGGTATCTATTTCATCCAGAATAAGGGTTGGAAGCTCATCACTCTCGGCAATGATCTTCTTCACCGCAAGCATTACCCTTGATCTTTCACCGCCGGAAATAGCCGTCTGGATTGGCTTTAAAGGAAAGCCAGAGTTGGCCTGAAACAGCAACTGTATATTTTCTTTTCCGAATGCGTTAAACTCTGATGTATCCTGAAGTTCAATATCAACTCTGGCTTTTTCAAGACCTAATTTTTTAAGAAGGCCTTCTGCTTTTTTGATAAAGACAGGAATCGACTTTTTTCTGTTTTTTGAAAGTCTTTCTGCAAGAGACTGAAGTGTTTTTTCTTTTTTGGAAATATTTTCTTCGAGTTCTGCAATATAATCTTCAATTTCTGAAGCACCTTTCTGTTCTCCAGCCAGCTGGTCTCTGAGCTCTTTCAATTCACTGATATCAGAAACGTTATGCTTTAGAAACTGGGCATTGATTTTATTATTAAGCTCTACAAGGATCGCAAGACTGGCAGGATTGATCTCTATTCTTTCCGATTCATTTTCAAGCTCGGAAATAATATCTTTCAGTTCTAAAAAAGAGGTTTCCAGTCTTTTATCAAGTTCTGAAAAGCTGTTTGAAACTTCGGAAATCCTTGACAGTTTGTTTTTAGCTTCGTTAAAGAAAGAAAGAATGCCAACTTCTTCCTGGTGGAATCTTGAGAGGATCTGTACCAGGTTTTCAGAGATCATTTCGGCATTTTCCTGGATGGAAAGCTGGTTCTGCAGATCTTCATAATCTACATCATCCAGTTTCAGTTCCTCCAGTTCGTTTAAGAGAAACTCTTTATAATCGCTTTCTTTTCTGTTTTCAGAAAGCTGGGTCTGAAATTTTTTAAGCTGTATTTTTAAACTTTGAAAGTCAGAAAATTCATTCTGATAATCTTCAATAGTTTTTTTATTTTCAGAAAGTCCGTCAATAATTTTAAACTGGTATTCTGAAGTAAAAAGGTTAGAGGTTTCAAACTGTGAGTGGATATCAATCAGTTTTGAAGATAATTCTTTAAGCACATCAAGAGTTACCGGTACATCATTGATGAATGCCCTGGATTTTCCGGAAGGAAGAATTTCCCGTCTGATGATGGTCTGATGCTCATAATCAAGATCATTTTCAATAAAGAATTTTTTGAA
Organism: Chryseobacterium sp. NFX27; assembly: GCF_049887855.1. Taxonomy (NCBI): domain Bacteria; kingdom Pseudomonadati; phylum Bacteroidota; class Flavobacteriia; order Flavobacteriales; family Weeksellaceae; genus Chryseobacterium; species Chryseobacterium sp. NFX27. Next base: position 194,051 of record NZ_JAGEKK010000007.1, read on the forward strand.
CTGATTATTCAAATCAAATTCAGTTTCTACAATGCTTTTTTCTTCTGATTTAGAGATAGACTTAGCCTCAGCCCTTTCGCCCAGGATCAGCCTCAGAGCTCCTAAAATAATAGATTTACCCGCTCCGGTTTCCCCGGTGATTACCTGCAGACCGTTATTCAATGATACTTCAAGAGTATCAATCAAAGCAAAGTTTTTAATGTAAATTCTCGAAAGCATGGATAATAGCTGATTACTTTAGGTAATGCAAATATAGAGTATAGAATTAAGTATTCATAACTTGAAACAAAGGATCTTTATTTCCATTTGTTCCATTTGTTCTCCGAATTTTTTGGAGAAAGGGTCATCATCAGCTGTTTAAGGTCGTTCATGACAATCCCTCCGTTGTTTCCGGAATTGAAAACATTAAAGATCTCATCACTTTTGTTATCCAGAAACAGATTGAAATAATAGGACTGCTGGAAAGAGTTTTCATATCTTTTCAGCTGCAGCAGAGCATCAAAAATCACTTTTTTTGCGGCAGTCTGATCCTGGTTGAATAAATTATCCAAACCTGCTCTGTGATATGTGTACATCGTGGAGCGCAGCTGGCTCCAGTTCGGATTGATGATCTCATTGATCAGGATGGTACGGCTTCGGGGTTCATTGATGACATTCCAACCTTCATAATTTCTGTTCTGGGAATTCTGGGCGATCTGCTGAGCTTTTGCAAACCACGGTGTTCCGCCCATAGACTGGAAGCTGTCTGCATCATAGCCTAAAATAACATACACATAAAAGCTGATCACATCAATGAGATTTTTTCCTGAAAACTGTCTTTCATTGAATACGAGGTTTTCATTTTCCACATATTCAAATGCAAATCTCTGATCCTGAAGATTGACTAAGGGTGATTCGTAGCTGGTGTTGTATACCGGACGAACAGCCTGGATTACAATGCTTCCTTTGAATCTGTTCCCGTCTCTCTCTGCAATTACGACAGCAAAATTACATTTTACCTTTTCGAAATTCTGAAATTTTTTCCCCGTCCAGCTGGTATTATTGATAAAGTCTCTGAGACTTTTCTCCAGAGCTTTATAGGCCTGCTGGTTACTTCCTCCCAGCTGCTGGGAGTTGATCTGTACGGTTGCAAGCAGTTCCTGGGAAAAACTCAGATTATATATAAAAAGCAGCAAAAACAGGCTTATGATTTTTTTCATTATCTATTAAAAATTGAGAACGGAAATTTATTAAAATTATTTTAAAAGTTGGGCCTCAACAAAATCCAGAATATCTGCAGCTACTTCGTCTTTAGATTTGAGATCAAATTCTTTTTTTCCGGTTTTGGTAAAAATCTTGATTTTATTAGTGTCATTCTTAAAGCCGGCTCCTTCGTCACGGAGGGAGTTCAGCACAATCATATCAAGGTTTTTCTTTTCCAGTTTTCCTTTGGCATTTTCTTCTTCATTCTGGGTTTCCAGCGCAAAACCTACCAAAAACTGATGGGTTTTCTTTTCGCCCATTGTTTTAAGAATATCAGGATTTTTAACCAGTTCAATGGTTAAATTATCATCATTCTTTTTAATTTTTTCCTTTGCCACTTCTTTTGGAGCATAGTCTGCCACTGCAGCGCTTGCAATACCAATATCCACGGCATCATAAAATTCAAAAACTTTATTCAGCATTTCTTTGGCAGAGGTTACTTTATGAAGCTGAATATTTCTATCGTCTGTCTTCTGTGAGCTAGGTCCTGATATCAAAATAACTTTTGCCCCTCTTTTTGAGGCTTCTTCAGCAAGGGAAAAACCCATTTTGCCTGAGGAATGGTTACCGATAAACCTTACGGGATCGATAGCTTCATAGGTAGGTCCGGCTGTGATCAGCACTGTTTTCCCTTCTAAGCTTTTGATTTGATTTCCTGAAGTAAAGAAATTATCTACAGTTTTAAAAATGGTCTCAGGTTCTGCCATTCTTCCCTGCCCTACCAGTCCGCTGGCCAATTCACCGGTTTCAGCAGGAATGATGATATGGCCGTAATCTTCTGCCAGTTCAATATTCTGTCTGGTGGAAGGATGTGCATACATATCAAGATCCATGGCCGGAGCTATAAATACGGGACATTTTGCAGACATATAGGTAGCAATCACAAGATTGTCACACATGCCATGAACCATCTTGGCCAGGGTATTGGCCGTACATGGTGCCACGATCATTACATCTGCCCAAAGAGCCATTTCTACGTGGCTGTTCCAGGTACCGTTATCACCATAAAAATCTGAATACACAGGTTTTTTGGAAAGGGTTGAAAGACTTAATTTCGTTACAAACTGCTCTGCATCGGGTGTCATAATCACCTGAACTTCGGCTTCTTTTTTAACAAAATCCCTGATCAGGAAATGAATTTTATAAGCCGCAATTCCTCCAGAAACAGCGATAAGTATCTTTTTACCGGAAACACTCATTTAGTTTTAATTTTTGAAATACTAAATTACTTATTTTTTCGCACAAAGCCGGGTACAAACAGACAAAGGTCATAAAAGAACTGAATTCCTTTATGACCTTCATATATAAAAAACACAAATAATTATTTTCTGTCTTCTGTCTTTCTGAAATAGATATCTTCATTCAGCCATTCTTCGATAGCAATAGAAGTAGGCTTAGGAAGTTTTTCGTAATGTTTAGAGATTTCGATCTGCTCTCTGTTTTCGAAAACTTCTTCCAATGTAGAATTGTGCACAGCAAATTCGTCCAGTTTATTGTGAAGCTCCGTACGGATCTCCGCGTTGATCTGCTCTGCTCTCTTTCCCATGATAACAATAGCTTCATAGATTGAACCTACTTTATCTTCAATCTTGTCTTTATCGTAAGTAATAGTATTTACTTCTGCTTTTGTATCTTTTACACTCATTTTGAGAAAATTATTTTATTAATAAGGTGGCAAATTTACGAATTATCTTTGGATTTTGAAAGTGGCCGCCGGCGGAGGGGTCTGAAGTGCCGCACTGTCCCTCTGGATCTGCATTGCCTTCTTTTCATTATTGATCTGATCCTTGATCTGCTGCTCAGCTTTACCTTTTTCTGCCATCTTATCAGCCTCCTTTTTCTGTCTTGCCGTTAATGTCGCAATTCTTGCCTCGGTCTGTTTTTTAACGACAGCAAAGTTTTCTTTTTCTTTCGTCAGTTTCGCTCTAAGCTCTGTTGCTGTTTTAGAATATTCCGTATTCGGAAGTTCCTTTTCTACCAGCCTTGTATAGGCCAGAGCACTTTCTATACGCTCGTCTTTAAGGTCATAAACAGACTTTAAAGCCAGCTCATAGCGTGATTTCATGATATAATCATAGATCTTCGAACGAAGTTTCGTACTTGGGAAATCCTCCAATACGTTTTCAAAAGCTACGTTAGCCGCTTTATACTCTCCCATTTTGAAGTACTGTCTGGCATTTTCATATGCTTTAAATTCTAATTTATAAGACAGTTCATCAATCAGCTGACTGATATTTTTAGATCTTTCAGAATTTGGATAATTGGTCAGGAAATCCTGAAGCTCATTAATCGCTGTTTCTGTGGTTGACTGGTCCAGGTTATAATCCATAGAGCCCTCGTAGTAGCATAATGCAGACATATAAGCCGCTTCTTCTGCTCTTGGGTCTTTAGGAAAGTTTACCGCAAAGTTTTTAAACTGATGTCCTGCCAGTTTATAGTTTTTGTCATAATAGTTCGCATAAGCAGTATTAAAACCTACATTAGGAAAATCATCTGTTCCTGCAACAAGGTTAGTAAGCCTGTCATATAGAGCCAATGCATTTTTCCACTTCTTTTTGGCAAAATTATCATTAGCTGCCTTTAAGATAAAATTCTTGTCAGCACTCTTCATTGCTTTTTCCTGCTGGCTTACGCATGAGGAAATAACCGCCACTACAAAAAGACCTAAAATATATTTTTTCATATAAAAAATTCAACAGTTTTCGGATGATACAGCCGATTTACTAATTTGCAAAAATATAACTTTTTTGTCAATAGATTTTTTTTTATGAATATTTAACGTAAATTTAGTCTGCAGCGTACCCCAAAATAGCAAAAACACTGACTAAAAGATTCATTCTTACCTTTTTCTCTGCTTCTTTAGTATAAGCTTCTTCATTTTTACTGGGTACATACAGCTCATAGAAATTTTTATTTCTAATGACGAATAATGTAGAACCTATGATCATGGTAAGGATATCTTCGGGCTTTGGGGTGAAAGTAAATACTCCGGACGCAACTCCTTTTTTGATAACATCGTCCAGCTTCTTTACAAACAGCTGGTAAAAATCCAGCAGCTCATCTTTTAAGTTTTCGGTATGTCTGAGCTCCTGCGTTACAAATCCGTGGAAATAATTGTATTTGAATAGTTGGGAAACAATGTATTTGATAATCTCCCTGAGCTGCATTTCCGGCTTACCATCCTTAATGGTATCTGCAAATTCGGAAAAGTTCTCCCTGGTTTTCAGTACGCGGTACTGATAGAGATAGGACATCATTTTTTCTTTGGACCCGAAGTAATAGGAAATCATGGCCACATTAATGTTGGCCTTGGAACAGATATCCCTTACAGAGGTTCCCTCATATCCCTTTTTGGCAATAAGCTCTTCTGCAATGTCCAAAATATGAATCTGTTTTTCTGTAAATTTTTTTCTCATGAAGTGCACTTTGAGTAAAGTTAAGAAATTTTTAACAAAATTATAAACGTTCGTTTAATAATTTTAAATTAATTCTGGATAGTTGTACTTTTGTGAATGGATTTTTTTGATTTTCACCATCATAAGGAAAATAGCCTGTATGGAATTTATAATACAGACTTCGGAGCAGCTCCTCCGGACTCACCTTATTCTATAGGCATACATCCTAAAGATATTGTTGTGGGCTCTATTGAAGAACAGTTCATCTGGCTGGAATCAAATATTTCAGAAAGCTGCCTGGCCATTGGCGAATGCGGACTGGATTCCATTGTTGCGATTCCTCAGAATATCCAGGAGCAGGTTTTCCAGAGACAGATCATAATTTCCAATGAGGTAAAAAAACCTCTGATCATTCACTGTGTAAGAAAGTTTTATGAGGTCATTTCTTTTAAGAAAAAGGCAGAACAGGCGGTTATTATTCACGGTTTCAATAAAAAACAGCGGATAGCAGAAGACCTCCTGAAAAATAATTTTTATTTGAGTTTTGGAAAAGCTGTTTTGTATCATCTATCTTTGCAGGATATTGTAAAGAACACTCCCTTAGACAGACTGTTTTTAGAAACTGATAATGAATATTTTAACATAGAGGAATTATATTCAAAAGTTTCGGAGTTAAAGGGTATTTCTTTGGATAAACTGAATGAACATATTTTAGAAAATTTAGACACGATAAAGAATGGATAAGTATTGGCTGGAGAGAACGGAGCTCCTGATCAAAGAAGAAGGACTGGAGAAACTTAACAAAGCAAATTTACTGGTAATAGGCTTAGGAGGTGTAGGTTCTTTTGCTGCAGAATTTTTAGCCAGAGCAGGCGTAGGAAATATGACCATTGTAGACGGTGATACGGTAGACATCACCAACGTCAACAGACAGCTTCCCGCACTGCATTCCACAGTGGGAAAACACAAAGTGGAGGTGGTTGCTGAAAGGCTTCTTGACATCAACCCGAAAATTAATTTAGTCAAGATCAATGAATTCCTCAATCCGGAAAGAATGGACGAAGTGATTGATTCCAGTAAATTTGATTATATCCTGGACTGCATCGACAGTGTCACTCCAAAACTATGTTTAATTAAAGCAGCCAAAAGAAGAAAAATAAAACTGATCAGCTCTATGGGTGCCGGCGGAAAAACAGACCCCAGCAAAGTAATGGTAAGGGATATCAGCAAAACGCAGAACTGTTTTCTTGCCAGACAGATCAGAAAAAGGCTTAAAAAAGAAAAGATCAATAAGGGTTTCAGATGTGTATTCTCGAATGAGCTTCAGCAGGAAGAAAGTTTGAAAATGACGGACGGAGCCAACTATAAAAGGTCTTTCTATGGCACGATCAGCTATATTCCGGCCATCTTCGGACTGTATGCAGCAGCCGAAGTGATTAATTATTTAGTGAAACAAGATTAATGCAGAACTTCAAATACTCCAGAGAAGAGAAACTCAAAAAAAATACTGAGATTGCTTTACTTTTTGACAAAGGTAAATGGAGGAGCTGCGGAAATCTGAGGATCATCATTCTGAAGGACAAACCCAACCTGGAAGTGGAAAGCCATAAGTTCGGCGTGTCTGTTTCTAAAAAATATTTCAAAAAGGCTGTATACAGAAACCGGGTAAAAAGGCTTTTAAGGGAATGCTATCGCCTGAATAAGGATATGTTTAAAGAAGCCTTTGGAGAAAAAACACTAGCCATGATGTTCTGGGCTTCCCCCGAAATGCCCGCCAAGTTTCAGGAGGTGGAAGAACAGTTCATTAAACTTTGCCAGATGCAGAAAAAATCTTAATAACGTAACAATGAAACAATGTAGCAGTTTACCAATGAGACGGGCAATGGTTACAAACTAAGATTTTCTTTTTTACAAAGATTTTCGAAATAAGAAACATTAAAAACAACGTCCGCCCATTTATTAATTTACTTTTATTTTATACCTACAAATTTCCGTATGATCAGAGAAATCTGTGGGAATCCTGCTTCTTATAAAATCAATTGGAATTAAATTTTCACAAAATCTTGCATAGTTTTTGTAATTTTAGGGGAAACAATAAATCTGAAAATTAAAATGTTAGATCAAGTTCCCTATTTTCCCTACATAATCAGCGCTTTTATTGGTATAGGATTGGCCGCTGCTACAGGCTTTAGAGTTTTCCTGCCGATGTTTGCGGTAAGTCTTGCCTCTTATTTCCACTGGATCCCTATGAATGAGCATTTTGAATGGCTTTCAGGGCTTCCGGCACTCATTACTACCGGAATTGCAACAATTGCTGAAATTTTAACGTATTATATCCCATTTGTAGATCATCTGCTGGATACGGTCTCGGTTCCTCTGGCTACTGTGGCAGGCTCTGTTCTATTTGCCAGCCAGTTTGCTGATCTTGGCACTTTTCCGCAGTGGGCACTTGCATTAATTGCGGGAGGCGGAACAGCTGCGACCATCAGTTCAGGTTTCGCAGGAATCCGGGCAGCTTCTACAGCAACAACGGGTGGCCTGGGAAATTCTGTAGTGGGAACTACTGAAACCGCAGGAGCGGGAATCATGTCTATACTGGCGATGGCTGCACCGGTTATCGCCGCTGTTTTTGCAATCATTCTGCTTATTCTGGTTATCATCTTCGGACGGAAAGCATGGCGGAAACTGCGTGGCAGTAAAAATACTACCGATACTATATAAAAATTAAGGCTGAACACTTCTGTGATCAGCCTTTTCAATATATTTTAAGCCTGTTTAGCTTTTACTTCTGAAATCTTTTATTTCCTTGATCTTAGACTGGAAATAGTCCTTTTTTTCAGGGTTTTTATTAATCAGAATTTCAAATGCTTTGATTGCTTTGGTATAGAGTTTCTGTTCGAAATAGAGATTGGCAAGCGTTTCTGTCATCAGATGGGAAATATCGTCATTCTTTTCTTTGACAACATAAGTGCTTTCGTCTCTTAACTGACTTATTCTGGGATTATTTTCAATGAAGGCTTCGATAACTTTTTCCTGGACTGGCGGTTCTTCTTTTTCAACAACTTCTTCTGCTCTGCCAATCTTAAGCCAGCTCTGCCACGTATTGATAAATCCGGGTACATTACTGTCAGCTGATGCTTTTCCAGTGACTTCTTCTTTGTCCTGAACAGGTTCCTGTTTTGCTGCTCTTTCTACTGCCAGGCTTGAAATATCGGTACCAAAGAAAGATACATTCATAACTGGTACTTCTTCTTTCGGCATTTTTGTCACTTCTTCTGAATTTTCAATTTCATTATCTTTTTCTTCTACAATTTCAGGTGTTTTTTCTTCAATAACAGATGGCTTTTCCTCTAAGGATGTTTGAGGTTCTTTTTGAGGTTCTTCTTCAACTGTTTGAGTAATTATTTTCTCTTCTATCGCCGGAATTTCTTCCTGCTTGGCCACTTCCGTCTTAGCTGCAGGAACCGTATTGGAAGTGCTGATCATAGAATCGGGCAGACTAAGTTCCAGGCTCATAGGTTTCCATGCAGAAGCTTCCTGTACAGCTGTTTCCTGTTCTTCTTCTTTCTCCTGAATTTCTACTACAGGTTCTTCGTGCTGAACCGGCTGTTCTACCGCATTTTCTACTGTCTCCTTTACAGGTTCTTCAGTTTTTGGTTCTTCTTTTTCAGTGGACCAGAAGTGAAAACTCTGTGTTTCGGCAAAACTGATCTCATGATGGGCAGTTTCCTTCTCTTCATTTTCAACCTTTATTTCGGGCTGTGCTTCTTTCATCTTTTTTTCCACTTCTTCAATGAGACGTCTCATCTCTTCCTCATGTTTATTCACATTTGGCTTAGAAATTTCAGCAGCAACAGATTCATTATCAGCATTTCCCTGAATTTTAACATCGGGCAAGAATTCATCCATCCCGTGGAAACTGATCTCAGCATGAGGCTCATTTATATGGGCATCTTCATCAGCAATTTCCGGGTCCGTAACTGTTTCAGCAGTCACTGACTCTTCAATAATCTCATTTTCCTCTGCCTTTTCAGCTGGTTCTGTTTCCGGAGTGAGAGTTTTTACTTCATGGAAGCTCAACTCTTCATCTTTATTTATTTTCAGCTCTTCCGTCGGGCTGTCAATTTTATTTTCGTCAACAATCAATTCAGGAGTGAACGCTTCTCCGGCTTCTGAGTCCTCAGACTGTCCGCTTTTATCCGGGGCAGGTTCGGGTACAGTCTCTTCGTTAAGATTTTTTGTAAGCTGTTCTGTCCTTTGGGTAACTATTACGCCTGACTCCAGCGTTGATTCAAGATCTATTGTTTCAGAATGAACCTCGTCAAGGAAGTTTTCTTCTCCTTCAAATAGAATCCTGTTTCTTTCTCCATTGACATGAATATGTTTAATTTCCTTTGCAGGCTGTATCATACCTGCTGCCTCTTCATATTTGTTTTCCTTCTTTTCAGAAGTATCTTCTCTTTTTATCGGGAATGTTTTCTCTTTATAAGAATATTTTACCGGCTTTTCCAGTGTTTTGGAAGCTTGTTTGTCTTCTGCAATTTCCGGCTTGGGTTCACGCTGGATTTTACCGTTGATCAACTGATAAAGAAGCTTTTTATCTGTGGTATAGGCGGCTGTTGTGGAAAGTTCTTTCTGATAGTTTTCTTTATCATAAAGATGTACCCCAAACAAATGAAGCGCCCTGATGTTCTGTACATAAGGAAAAGCATGAATTTCTTCTTTCAAAAGACCTAGATCTTCTGACTGTATATTTTTGGGACTCTTTAATAATTCTAAAACTCTGGGATTCATCTTACCAATTGGCTACAATATCGTTAAATATCTTATTAATAATTCTGTCTGTTACAAGCTTCACCTGGGAAGTTTCTATCTGACTCTGGCTCAGGTCGCTGTTGTAAACCACTTCATCCGAATAAGTTCTGTCGAAACTGGAATCCGGATGTATTTTATTTTCATAATGCACTTTTACACTGATGGTCAGCTTGCTCTGTGCCTGCTGTACGACACCACCCGAAGGGTTCGTCAGGGTATTGGAGCTGATGGTAGTAGGGGAAAAATTGTAATCTGAAATTTCACCTTCTATCAGAATATCAGGATTTGATTTTGTCCCTTTTAATGTGGTTCTCTGCAGAAACCTGTTTTGGATATCTGTAGAAAACTGCTGGGAAAGCGTAGGATTCACAAGCGCTGCATTATTAGGAAACTCATTGATCTGGACCGTTTTTTCATCCGTCAATGAAGATCCTGTAAAAGAGTAACACTGCTGAAACAGCGAAAGAATTACGAACCCAAATATTATTTTTAATTTACTCATACCGTTTTTTCATTTACTGACTCTAATACATCTTTATAGGCCGCATACTTCATGCAGATTCCCAAAGGTATGGAAAACAGTATTCCTATTCCGCATGCTATAATTCCAAGCTGGGAAATGATTCCCACTACTATGGAGAATAAAAAGATCTGGAAGAAGTTTCTTCTGGCAATTTTCCAGGAGAGCATAAACGCTTCTCTTACACTTGTCATTCTGTACAGCGAAATCAGGGGCTGCACAAAAAACATAGATACCGAAATAACACAGATCAGGATCAGGATCAGTATTACCCAAAGTCCCATTCCGCCAGCAAATAAAGCATTACCGGCTCCCGATACGGAACCTTCTGTAGCTCTGGCTGCAAGAATAACAGGAATCAGTGAGAGCTGTACCGGAATCATCGCAACAAGCACGACCGCAAAAATAAGCAGAAACACTTTCAGATACATGACAAAATCTGTAAAGTCGAAAATATCTCCTGCAGAAACTTTTTCCCCTTCATCTACCTTTTTGCAGATTTTATAAAAATTACCTAACCCCAGAATACCGCAAAAAGGGATAAAACTCATTACAAATACAAGTATTGTTGCAACGATAAATCCACCGATATCTTTTTTGAAAAGTTCGGTCCCCTGAGACAGATACTTCCCTATATTGAAATTATATTCTTTTGTGCCAAGTAATTCTAAATTTTTCATCCTCTTTTTTTAGTCTTCTAAGTTATATTGTTTTATTTTTCTGTATAAAGTTCTCTGTGAAATACCAAGCTCGTCCGCAGCCCGGTTCCTGCGTCCTTTATGCTTCTCTAATGCTTTGATGATCAAGTCTTTTTCATTATTCTGGAGAGATAAAGATTCCGGTCTGTTTTCTTCTATTTCTATATCTTCAATATCTTCATAGCTGTCATCAGCATTTGAAATAATGGTAGGTGCAGACTGCACTCCCGGTGATTTGTCCTCGAAATACAGCAGTGAATTCTGACTGACCGGCTGTGTCTGCTCTGCAGAATAAATTCTGTTGATCAGGTTTTTCTCCTGATTGCTGAGATCAGCGGTTCCTCTGTTTTTGATCAGTTCTGAAGTCAGGGATTTCAAGTCGTTGATATCACTTCTCATATCAAAGAGAATTTTATACATAATTTCTCTTTCGCTTCCGAAATCATTCTGCTTTTGAGCATTCTGATTATTCACAACCATCGGAAGATGCGTTTCCATAGGAATATATTCAGCAAGCTTTTCAACAGTTACCTCCCGGTTCCTTTCCACTACTGTCATCTGCTCTACCAGGTTTCTCAGCTGTCGGATATTCCCCGGGAAACTATAGTTTTCAATATAATGAACGGCACTGGGCTCCAGCTCCAGTTCCGGCATTCTGTATTTTTCTGCAAAATCTATAGAGAATTTTCTGAACAGTAAGTGAATATCCCCTTTTCTTTCCCTCAAAGGAGGCATGTCGATCTGCACGGTATTCAGACGGTAAAATAAGTCTTCACGGAATCTACCATCATGAATGGCCTTCATCATATTGACGTTGGTAGCCGCTACAATTCTCACATTGGTCTTCTGAACCTGAGAGGAACCCACTTTCATGAATTCACCGCTTTCCAGCACTCTCAAAAGACGAACCTGGGTCTGCAGGGGAAGCTCTCCAACCTCATCAAGGAAGATCGTTCCGCCGTCTGCCACCTCAAAATATCCTTTTCTGGTTGCTGTAGCTCCGGTAAATGCTCCCTTTTCATGTCCGAAAAGTTCAGAATCAATAGTTCCTTCGGGAATTGCACCACAATTGACGACGATATAAGGCTGATGTTTTCTTTTGGATTCGGAATGAATGATCTTCGGGATAAATTCTTTCCCGACCCCACTTTCCCCAATGACCAGAACGGAAATATCCGTAGGTGCCACCTGGATTGCTTTTTCTAAAGCCCTGTTCAGTGCCGGGAAATTCCCGATAATTCCAAAGCGGTTCTTTATGTTTTGTAAGTCGTTGCTCATAAGTAAATTTTTGATTATTGATTTAATAATCTACAGCTCTTCTATCTGTTTTCTGTAGATTTTGTTGAAGTGATGAGTGTAGACATCTTTCATGGTCTTTCCTTCATCATAAGTCATTAATGCTAACTTTTTTAAATCTAAATAATCTTTGTTCCTTATTTTAGAAACTTTACTTTTAAAGTATATATTCTCTGCAAAGTTATTTTCTTTGCTTTGTTTTTCGAAATTTTCTAAGGCTTTTTCATATCTGCCCAGCTCAAAATAAGTTACTCCAAGCTGATAGTGATCATACATTCCCTTGAAATAGCCTTTTGACACCAGAACCTTTTCAATGATCCCTGCAGCTTTTTCTTTCTGCCCTAAAGCACTGTAAGACATGGCTTTCACCACCTCCAAATGATAATCTCCGTTTAGAGATCTTCCCAGATCGTCAGGATAATATTTTTTTAATTCTTCTAAATCCTGAATTGCCCCTTTATAATCCCGCAAAAACTGGAATTTGCACCAGCCTCTGTATCCTAAGTGCATTTTAGGATCTGCAGCAACAGCTTTATCAATGAGTATTTTCCAGGTTACAAAATCTCCGTTTTTAAGATATGGAACAGCTTTTTCCATATAAGAATTGGAGAAATCGGGACAGAGACCAATAGCTTTATCAAAAGCTTCCTGGGATACCCTGCTTCCCTGCCTGTCCGAAGCCCAGTTGTATAACTCACAAGCTTTTTTGCAGTCCTCCCCCTCTACTGCATTACAGTTAACCTGTGCAATAGTATTGGTATAAACGATAAGCAACAAAAAGCTAAGGTAATACCTCTGAAACTTTTCCATCTTCAATTTTATAGGTTAAATACTGATAATAGCCTGCTTTAAAACCTTTTATCTCTTTTGGGGTCCATCCGTCCAGCGATTTTGTAAACCGCAGAAGCCTGTCTCCCAGCTCTTTATTCTGCACTGTTTCTTTCAGATCTGCATTCATCTGCTGTACTCTGAACAGTCCTGTTTTTCCTTCACAATTTACTAAAAATCTTACGGTAATATAGCCGTTCATCTTAGTTTCGGAAGATATTTTTTCTTTTTGCAGTTTTTCTATAATGGCCAGCTTCTCTCCTTTATAGTCAAACCCTTTTGTTCCCTGGTAATACTGAAGGCTGATCAGCTTTTCAGGAGTACATTTTTTAAAATCGGGATCATCCAGCTTTTCATCAAATTCAATATCTCCTACTGTTACGGGATATTTACTTACGCTTTTCTCGGCCTGACAGGACATCAGCACGAAAGAAAATAAGGCGAAGAAATAAACCGTTTTTATCAAGACTTTAAAATTACTCAGCTGTTCTTCCTAAAAGTGTGCCCTGTGTGTTGCCATAGACAAAAACATCCACAATGTCACCAATTTTCTGCCCTTCAAGCATATCAAACACACAGACTGCATTCTGTGAATTTCTTCCTTTCCACTGGTTTTTATTTTTTCTGGAAATCCCTTCAATCAGAACCTGATGATGTCTTCCCACATAAGATTCCATTCTTTTTCTGGAAAGCTCTCCCTGAAGCGCAATAACCTCAGCCAGACGCTTTTGTTTTACATCAGCAGGAATGTTGTCTTCCATTTTTTTATGGGCAGGCGTCCCCGGTCTTTCTGAATAAGCAAACATATAACCGTAGTCGTATTCCACTTCTTTCATCAGACTCAAGGTATCCTGGTGATCCTGCTCTGTTTCATTACAGAAACCGATGATCATATCCTGTGAAAAAGCAATATCAGGAACAATTTCCTTTGCTTTTTTAATCAAATCTAAATATTCTTCACGGGTATGCTGCCTGTTCATTGCAAGAAGCATATTGTTGCTGCCGCTCTGTACAGGAAGATGCACATATTTACAGATATTATCGTGTTTTGCAATCATTCTGAACACTTCAAGACTCATATCCTGAGGGTTTGAAGTGGAAAACCGGATTCTCATTTCAGGAACGGCTTTAGCTACCAGATCAAGCAGCTGTGCAAAATTAACAGCCGTAGCTTTCTGCATTTCGGAAGCTTTGACGAAATCTTTTTTAGGCCCTCCTCCGTACCATAAGTAAGAATCTACATTTTGGCCTAAAAGGGTGATCTCTTTGTATCCGTTGTGTAGAAGATCTTTACATTCCTGAATGATGGAATGCGGATCGCGGCTTCTTTCCCTTCCTCTGGTAAAGGGAACTACACAGAAGGTACACATATTATCGCAGCCTCTGGTGATGGTTACAAAAGCTGTAACTCCATTTCCTCCTAAACGGACAGGGTTGATATCTGCATAAGTCTCTTCTTTGGAAAGAATGACGTTAATAGCATCTCTTCCGTCCTCTGTTTCTTTCAGAAGATTGGGAAGATCTCTATAGGCATCTGGGCCTACCACAAGGTCTACCAGCTGCTCTTCTTCCAAGAATTTGGTCTTTAATCTTTCAGCCATGCATCCCAGAACACCCACTGTAATGCTTGGTTTTTCTTTCTTCAGGTTTTTGAACTGTGAAAGACGCATTCTAACAGTCTGCTCCGCTTTTTCACGGATAGAACATGTATTTAAAAGGATAAGGTCTGCTTCTTCTACTTTCAGGGTGGTATTGTACCCCTGCTCATTAAGAATAGATGCAACAATTTCAGAATCAGAAAAGTTCATCTGACAGCCATAGCTTTCTAAAAAGAGCTTTTTAGAATTCTCAGGTCTTTCAGCGATAGCAAAAGCTTCTCCCTGTTTTGTTTCGTCTATATATTTTTCCTGCACAATAATCGTTTTAAAGTTCAATGCTCAGCATTTAAATTTCAAAGCATGAAGATGAATTTTAAATCCCAAACAGATTAGTCTGCAAAGATACAAAATATTGTGACAGAATGGCAGGAGATTATTTGGGAGGAGGAAAAGTTAACGGAAGCCTGAAAAACAATTCTACAGGCTCTTCATTTCTTTGGCTAATGTCCATTTTTTCTTTCTTATTTGATTACGTCGAGAATTCCCTGATCAAATTCAGTATTCCTGTCCTGATAAATTCAAAGAAAATTAACCAGTAAGGTAAACAGCATTCTAATCATGATCATACCCATTAGTACTGAAATCAACTTTAACAATCATTTTGGAATCAACAGGAGTGCTGTCTTTCATGGCCGGCTTCCATTTTCCTTTGATTTTCTTCATAGCATATTTTACATCATCAATAAACATTTCAGCGTTTTTAATCTTTGGAAGAACGTCAAGGCGGTTCATTTTACCATCCGGAGCTATATTGATCACAAAGGTTACTTTTCCGTTGATGGCATAGCTCTGGGTATCTACATACGCATGGAGCATGTCCATAAACTGCTTTTTAAAAGCTTCGTCACCACCGGGAAATTCAGCTTTCTGGGTATATGGCGCAGCTTCTACCGGGGACGTATTTTGAGAGAAGCTTTTAGCTCCAATGCATAGTAAAAATAATAATAAAAGGTATTTTTTCATATAAGTAGTTTATAACTCTGTAGCGATTGAAGAGAAATGCATTTTAATTTTGATCTGTGAAGCAACAGGCTGACCGTTGCACGAAGCAGGAATCCAGTTCTTTTTGATGCGCCTTACCACATATTGCATATCATCAAAAAAATAAGTGCTGTTGGGTACTTTAGGAGTTCCCTCAATATGGGTCACTTTTCCGGTCTGATCAACGGTGAGGGTAAATGTAAAATCACCGTTCAGCACATAAAAATCTGAATTCAGGTAATCGTACATAAATTTCTGAAGGGTCTCTTTGTAAACCGTTACACCTCCTTCAAAGGCCGCCGGTTTGAAATCATTACAGTTTTTCACCGCCACCTGCAAAAGAGGTTCCTTAATATCAATTTTTAAAAGATTTTTATTGATTTCTGTAATCGGATTGTCATCTCTGTCTTCAACATCCTGCTGAGCAAATGTAAAATTTGCCACAAGAAGTGCTATCAATAATGTAAAAAATTTCATGGTCCTGTTCATTAGTTTTAAAATACTTTAACAAAGTTACTTATTTAAACGCTTTTTAAGAAAGAAAAACTTCAGGCAGAGCCTGAAGTTTCTATAAACTATTGAAATTAATTTTAGGCCTTTACAGTCTGTATCTGAGACTTACTTCCGGTTTCTTTTAACAGGAATGAAATCAGGACAGCAAGAACAATTCCTGCAATCCAGAATAATATGGAATACTGAAAATGCATGTCTCCTGAAGAAGCTTCTAAACTTTTCCCAAACCATCTGCTGAATACCGGACTTACCAGAGTAGTCACTCCAAATGTGATAAAATTAATAGCTCCGGTCGCACTTCCTTTTACATAATCGGGATTTGCTTCTTTAATGATGGAATACGGAATCATGGCAGCTCCGGAGCCAAGACCGAAAACAAACATGCTTATTTTTGCCGGATACAGGTCCGGAAGATACAGCAACTGCAGAAAACTGAAGATCATCAGGATGGCACCGCCGATCAAGACAGGCTTTCTTTTTCCGATTTTATCTGTAATAAATCCTAAAAGCGGACATCCGAATACCCATCCGAAAGCAACCATTGCACTGGTGATGGCAGCATCATGAAATACAAAACCTTTATCTTTTTCAAAAAATGCAACACCCCACGTCATTGCAAATATGGTGGTAGGAGCGAATAGCAATCCCGAAATAATGCCACAGAGCCAGGACTGGGGGTTTTTAAAGACAATTTTATATGGCTCCAGGTAACCGACTTTCTTGGCAGCATCACCAGACGGCACTTCAGATTGCTTCTCACCGGGAATTACCAAGAACAGGCAGAATGCTGTAATAACTGTAATAATACCCGACCAAAGCCAGAAGCTATTTATATTTACCCCTTCTTCTACCCACGGTCCCACGATAAACTGCCCTGCCGTACCGCCAAGCATTCCGACACACTGTGTAAATCCAACAGCTGTCGCCAAAGATTGGGAAGAAAATCCTTTACTTGCCAGATAAACACAGCCGGGAAATGCAAACGCACATCCTGCTCCCTGCAACAGTCTTCCGGCTACTCCGCCAGAATAGGCAGATGCCAGAAACAGTAAACAGCCTATCCCTAAAATTAAAGCTCCGGCAAAAAGTGACTTTTTGCCGCCAAATTTATCCAAAGCCATACCTGCGATGAGACTGCAGGTAGAATAGGTATAGTAATAGGTTCCGATAAGGCTGACAAGCTTCAGTTCTGTTGTACTGAAATTACTGACCAGCTCCGGAATCATGACGGCCGGCGCTGAGCGGACTACATAATCCAGGAAATAAAATACCAGTCCGAATAGCCAGGCAATTATATAAAATCTTTTTAAGGAGACACTCATTACAGCAGTCCTTTAATATGTTTGTAGTTGGTTTTTACCGTTTCCAGAACTTCTTCCATTTTACCGCCAAGCATCAGCTGAGCCATAGATTTTGTCATTCCAAAGACCTGATCCAAATCTATCTTCGGGGGAAGAGCCAGTGCATTGGGATTTGTAAAGATGTTAAGAAGGTAAGGTCCGTTATAGGCCAGGCATTCTTTAATGGCGTCTTCTACTTCTTCGGGTTTGTGAACATTCTTTCCGGGATATCCCATGGCTTGGGCTACCATTGCGAAATCCGGATTAATCATATCGGTTTCATTATCCGGCATTCCTCCTACTTCCATTTCCAGTTTTACCATTCCAAGGGTTCTGTTATTGAAAACGATCAGTTTTACCGGAAGTTTATACTGAAAAATAGTTGCCATATCTCCCAACAGCATTGAAATTCCACCGTCTCCACACATGGCAATTACTTCTCTGCCCGGGTGAGCTAAAGAGGCTCCTATAGCCATCGGCATAGCATTCGCCATCGATCCGTGGTTGAAAGAGCCCAGCATTTTTCTTTCGCCTGTTCCGGTAATAAACCGGGCTCCCCACACGCAGCACATACCTGTGTCCACTGTGAAAATGGCATCTTTTTTAGCCAGCCGGTCTAAAGTATGTGCAACATATTCAGGCTGAATAGCATTTTCTTTTCCAAAGTCTTTGACGTAAGTAAGCTGTACTTCTTTTACCTTTTCATAAAATGCCAACTGTTCATTGAGGAAATGAGTATCTGTTTTTTCCTGCAGTAACGGGAATAAAACTTTAATTGTTTCTTTTACATCTCCCGCCAGACCTAACTCCAGTTTAGCTCTTCTTCCCAGCCTTTCAGGGCTTTCATCGATCTGGACAATTTTATTTTTTACAGGCATGAATTTTTGGTACGGAAAATCAGTTCCCAGAAGAATCACAAGATCAGCTTCGTGCATTGCATGATAAGCCGATGGAAATCCCAATAGTCCTGTAAGACCTACTTCATTGGGATTATTAGGCTGAATGGCCATTTTTCCGCGGAAGGAATAGCCTACCGGAGCTTTTAGAAATTTTGAAAGCTCTATCACCTCAGCACTAGCTTTTTCTGCTCCAATTCCGCAATAGAGGGTTACTTTTTTGCTTTCATTAACCAAAGCAGCCAGATGTTTTAATTCTTCATCGGAAGGCCGTACTACAGGATTGGTCCTGAATATCTGGGTAGAGGTAGACCCCTCCTCGGCTTCCAGTTCCGACACATCTCCAGGAAGCCCGATTACAGCTACGCCTTTTTTTGAAATAGCATGCTGAATTGCCGTCTGAAGTGTTCTCTGTACCTGTTCGGGCCTCGTGATCATCTGGTTGTAGTGACTGCAGTCATCAAACAGTTTTATGGTATTGGTTTCCTGAAAGTAATCCATCCCCATTTCATCACTGGGAATTGTAGAAGCGATAACAAGCATGGGAACATGTGATTTATGTGCTTCATAGACCCCGTTGATCAGATGGACGTGTCCCGGGCCACAGCTTCCTGCACACACGGCAAACCCGTCAAGCTCTGCTTCTGCCGCCGCCGCATATGCGCCTACCTCTTCATGCCTTACATGAATCCATTCGATGCTGCTTTTTTTAACGGCAATATTAAGATGGTTAAGACTGTCGCCGGTTACTGCATAAATTCTTTTCACATTGGCATTTTCGAGCATTTCAACTATCTGCTCTGCTATGTTTTTAGCCATAATTATTCTTTTTTGGTGTTTGTTTTGGAAGAATACTGAATACGGACAGGTATTTTCAGTATTAAAAATCCTTCTCTACTCAAATTTAGCTAATAAATTATAAATCTCTGTCTGTACAGTATTAAAATTTCAACATATTGAAATAGCCATAATCGAAGGGTAACTTTAGTTCTTTTCTATACCTGGTTTCTGTTCTTTCAAACAAAAAAATCCGCAAATTACTGCGGAGTTTATATAGTTTTTTACTGATTTTAAATCACTTCTATCTGGTTTCTTAACAGGTCTTCGAATTCATCTCTTTTACGGATCAGGTGCGCTTTTCCGTCTAAGAAGAGTACTTCAGCAGGTTTTAATCTTGAATTAAAATTTGAGCTCATTTCAAAACCGTATGCACCCGCATTATGGAAAACAAGAATATCACCCTCTCTTACTTCGTTCAGTTTTCTGTCCCAGGCAAAAGTATCGGTTTCGCAGATATTCCCTACTACGGTATAAATTCTTTCTGCCCCTTTTGGGTTTGAAAGGTTTTCAATTTTATGGTAAGAGTCATAGAACATCGGGCGGATCAGGTGATTAAACCCTGAATTCACCCCTACAAATACAGTAGCTGTCGTTTGCTTGATCACATTGGCTTTTACCAAAAGATATCCGCTTTTTCCTACTAAGAATTTGCCGGGCTCAAACCATAATTCGAACTTTCTTCCTGTAGATTTTGTGAATTCAGACAATACTTTTTCCACTTTTTTACCTAAGGTTTTCACATCAGTTTCTTCTTCGCTGTCCTGATAAGGGATTTTGAAGCCGCTTCCCATATCCAGATATTTAAGATTAGGGAAATGCTCGGAAAGTTCCAGCATAATATCCAATGCCTGAAGGAAAACATCCGGATCTTTGATCTCGCTTCCCGTATGCATATGAAGACCTTCTACATTAAGATTGGTACTTTTCATCACTCTTTCGATATGGCGAACCTGGTGAATAGAGATCCCGAACTTACTGTCGATATGTCCTGTTGAAATTTTATAGTTTCCTCCGGCAAAAATATGTGGGTTGATCCTTACAAGGATTGGATAGGTATTTCCGAATTTATTTCCGAACTGCTCAAGAATAGAGATGTTATCAATATTAATATGAACGCCCAGCTTCATCGCGTCTTCAATTTCGGCAAGGTCTACACAATTGGGGGTGAAAAGGATCTTTTCTTTAGTGAATCCGGCTTTCAGCCCAAGTTTTACTTCATTTATTGATACACAATCCAAAGATGCGCCCAGATTCTTGACATACTTTAAGATGTTGATGTTGGTCAACGCCTTAGCAGCATAAAAGAACTTCGTGTGTTTTAAAAAAGAAGATGTAAGTTTCTCGTATTGAGTTTTAATAGATTCAGCATCGTAAACATACACTGGCGTGCCATATTCACTGGCAATCTGTAGCAAATCTTTTGAATTCATAATTTGATTTTAACATAAAAAAAGGCAGATTCTTCCAAAAAGAGTCTGCCACATTAATTATTTTTATGCAAGACAACTCTTTTAAATATTCCAAACCTTAGAGAACTTCACAGTTCCCTTTTTCCCAGTTTTAATTTGTTTAAAATTTTGCATTGCTTCTTTTTATTTTTGCAAAAGTACTATTTATTTTTTATTTCAGGTAAATTCATTTGAAAAGCATCTTTTTCCTGATAAAACTTGTAAAGTATGCATTCCTCTATCATTTCGGCAATGGTAATGTTTCAAAATCACCGCGAAGCAGGGCGAGCTGCAGATCATTATGAAGATCTGTAGAAGACAGGGGCAGATCAATTTTCAGCTTTGAAAGCTTACTGAGGGTCTGTATCTGTGTAAACAGTTCGTAGAAACCATACGAAATTACCTTTCCGTTTTCAATGATCAGAAACAGCTTTTCGCCCAGTTTTCTTCCCTGCCCGAGCCAGAGTTCATTTCTTTTTCTGAAATCTATTTTTTTAAGGAAAGCATTGACATCATTAAATTCTTCCTGCAAACCAATAAACTGTACTGCTTTTGTTCCCTGGGTAAATGATCTGAATTTCAGGATGGGCCTTTCTGTTTTATTCAGTTTATTTTTCTCAACAATGTATTTATTATTTCTAAAGTAAAGCCCGAACGGACAGATTTCTCTTTTTTTGATATTTTTAGAATTAAGGATCAGCCTTGCAATAATATCTGTTCCTGTAAGCTCATAATTGATCTGTTCAACTTCTTTCTGAATCTGTTCCCACTTTTTAGACTTGGAATTGAATATTTTTTTTGAAAACTTATTGATATCCTGAACGTAATCTGATAGAATGATTTTTCCGGCTTCATTCTGAAAATAGACAAAACCTTTTTCATTGGGAAGGTCCTGAGTCAGAACTTTGATTTTATTAATATACGTTTTAGCATTGGTTTCATCATGCTGCTTCTGGATGATCTCATTTTCAGTATCTTTTGATATTAAAAGCTTGAACAGTTCCAGCGTTGCCCTTGCATCACCTTCAGCTCTGTGATGGTTAGTCAGGGGAATTCCGAGAGATTTCACCAGCTTACCCAATGAGTAGCTTACTTCATCCGGAATCATTTTTTTCGCCAAGGGAATGGTATCTAACGTACTGGTCTGAAAATCATAGCCGAGCCTTTTGAAAGACTGACGCAGCATTCTGTAATCAAAATCAATATTATGCCCTACTAACGTGGTATTTTCAGTAATTTCAATGATTCTTTTAGCTATTTCATGGAATTTTGGAGCTGTTTTCACCATTTTAGGGGTAATATTTGTCAGCTTCTGTACAAAAGGGGTAATATCACTTTCGGGATTGACAAGGGATATAAACTGGTCAGTAATCTTCTGACCATCGTACCTGTAGATGGCTATATCTATAATGCATTCATGTCTATAACCTGCACCATTACTTTCTATATCTATAATCGAATACATTGAGTTCTAGTTATACTGCTATTTTTTAAATTAATATTCACCAGTAAAGGCAATCCTGCTAAAATAACAAAAAAAATATCAAAAAGAGTAAACAGCTCATTGATACTGCTTATAAATGAAATGCAAGTCAGTGAATCTTACATCATAAAAAGCTGATACTCTTTTCGTAACAGATTGGTTTTATATAATTTATTTAAAATACTATCTCTTTCTTCCGCCAAGTCCAAACATTCCCAGCAGAGCTTTTGCTCCTTCCCGCATCAAAGTGCTGGTAAAAGTTCTTCCTGCTTTGCTTTGAAGTACCTGTTCAAACATTCCCGGTTCTTCTTTCACAGATTTTGCTTTCTGAGCTGGTGCCGGGTTTTGAGCCGCCTGCTCCATCCTGCTTGTCAGGATTTCATAAGCCGATTCCTTATCAAGAGGCACTTCATATTTAGCAACTAAAGAAGAATTCCCCGTCAGTTCTGAAATTTCAGCATCATTCAGAATATCCATTCTTGATTCCGGAGAGATCAGATAGGTATGGACAAGAGGT
The DNA here is from genome assembly GCF_049887855.1 of Chryseobacterium sp. NFX27. Taxonomy (NCBI): domain Bacteria; kingdom Pseudomonadati; phylum Bacteroidota; class Flavobacteriia; order Flavobacteriales; family Weeksellaceae; genus Chryseobacterium; species Chryseobacterium sp. NFX27. Next base: position 216,521 of record NZ_JAGEKK010000007.1, read on the forward strand.
GTCGGGATTCCTTTTTCATCCAAAGCCGTTATAAAAGCCTCTCCGATCCCAAGATTCTGAATCAGGTTTGATGCATTATAAAATTCTGTTGTCGGATAGTTTTCCACAGCTTTGGTAATTTCTTTTTTATCTTTTGCCGTAAAACCTCTCAGGGCATGCTGAATTTTCAGGCCAAGCTGTGACAAAATATTTTCCGGAACATCGCCTGGAATCTGTGTAATAAAATAAATACCAACCCCTTTGGAGCGGATCAGTTTTACCATCGTTTCGATTTGTGAAAGCAAAGTTTTTGAAGACTCGTCAAAAATCAGGTGGGCTTCATCTATGAAAAGAACAAGCTTAGGTTTTCCGCTGTCTCCCTCTTCGGGAAAAGTCATATAAATTTCGGCAAAAAGCGAGAGCATAAATGTGGAAAACAATTGTGGCTTATTCTGAATTTCCGCCACCCTTAAAATATTCACCACTCCTTTTCCATCCCTTGTTTCCAGAAGATCATGAACATCAAAGCTCAATTCCCCGAAGAAATCAGATGCGCCCTGCTGCTCCAGTGCAACGATAGATCTCAGGATGGCACCTAAAGAAGCCGGAGCTATGGATCCGTAATTTGCCGCCAGCTCAGCTTTTCCCTGGGCATTATCTGTTACGTATTGCAGGACTTTCTTTAAATCATTGAGATCTATTAAGGGAAGTCCTTTATCATCACTGTATTTAAATACAATAGACATAATACTCTGCTGAGTATCATTGAGCTCCAGGATCTTACTTAATAAAACGGGGCCGAATTCTGTAACTGTAGCCCTTAATTTCACTCCTTTTCCTCCGGAGATGCTCATCAGCTCTACCGGAAAGGCCTGTGGGTTATAAGGAAGCTGTGTTTTGGCATACCTTTCCTCAATCACAGGATTCATCTGCCCGGCTTCCGCTATTCCTGAAAAATCCCCTTTGATATCTAAAACCAGAGAAGGGATTCCTGCATGGGAAAGCTGTTCTGCAAACACCTGAAGCGTTTTTGTTTTACCTGTTCCTGTTGCTCCTGCAATAAGACCGTGGCGGTTGATGGTTTTCAAAGGAATTGTAACGTTAACTTCCGGTATTACTTCTCCGCCCAGCATTCCTTTTCCCAATATAATGTGTTCTCCTTTCGGAGTATATTTTGCATTTAGTTCTTCAATAAATTGTGTTTTATCTGCCATCTGATCTTTTTTAACTGATAAATATAAAATTTTTTATAAAATATCCGGCCATTAAATAATATTAATACGATATCCGGTAAGGCTCTTCAATCCCTCATCTGCAATCATTGAAAGAAAGAAGTGGTTAAAAAGTGTCTTACATAATAGCATTACATAATTATTCCCATTTTTCAGGCATGATAAAAAACAGTCCGCCCAATAACGCTTCCTTACTTCCGCCTTTCATTTGAAAACAAAGGGTTTTATAGCTTCCAGCCTATAAATATTGAAAGTAACTATCGGCTGAATTTAACAATTCATTCACGTTTTATCTAATACTTCGTATCTTTATCTAAAATTTAAAAAAGATCCCAATGAAAATTGAACAAATATATACGGGCTGTCTGGCTCAGGGTGCCTATTATATTGTATCAGAAAATGAAGCTGTGATTATTGACCCGCTAAGAGAGGTAAAGCCCTATCTGGACCGCCTTGACAAGGACAATGTTACTTTAAAATATATTTTTGAGACCCATTTCCACGCTGATTTTGTTTCAGGACATTTGGATCTAAGTAAAAAAACAGGAGCTCCTATTGTATACGGACCTACTGCCCAACCTGCATTTGAGGCGATCATTGCTGAAGACAACCAGATCTTTGAGATCGGGAAAATAAAAATAAAAGTGCTGCATACTCCGGGACATACCATGGAGAGCACGACATATCTTTTAATTGATGAAAATGGCACTGAAACGGCTATTTTTACAGGAGACACTTTGTTTTTAGGTGATGTTGGAAGACCTGACCTGGCACAAAAAGCAACCAATCTTACCCAGGAAGATCTTGCAGGAATCCTGTATGACAGCCTTCAGACTAAAATTTTACCACTGGACGACAGCATTACAGTATATCCCGCACACGGGGCAGGTTCGGCATGCGGAAAGAATATGCAGAAGGAAACTGTGGATATTTTGGGCAATCAGAAAAAAACCAATTACGCACTTAATCAGCCGGATAAAGAGTCCTTTATCAGAGAAGTTCTTGACGGCCTTACCGCTCCACCGAAATATTTCGGAATGAACGTCGCGATGAATAAAGGTGGCTATGAAAGTCTGGATGTAGTGATGAACAAAGGCCTGAATCCGGTTGCGGCAGAAGATTTCGAAGCATTGGCAGAAGAGAGCGGAGCTTTGATTTTAGACACCAGAAGCCCGGCGGAATTCCATAAAGGATTTATACCAAATTCTATCAACATAGGTCTTAAAGGCGATTTTGCCCCTTGGGTAGGAAATATGATCGTAGATGTAAAACATCCGATTTTGCTTGTAAGTGATGAAGGTACTGAAGAGGAGGTCATCACAAGACTAAGCAGAGTGGGCTTTGATAATGTTTTAGGATACCTGGACGGAAGCTTCAATGCCTGGAAAAATGCAGGTAAAGAAACTGATGAAATTAAAAGAATCTCTCCCGCTGAATTTGCAGAACAGTTCACAGAAAATGCTAAAGTAATTGACGTGAGAAAATTGAGCGAGTATTCTTCTGAACACGTTGACAATGCATTTAATAAGCCATTGGATACCATCAGCGACTGGGTGAATACGATTGATGATTCTGAACATTTCTTCCTTCACTGTGCCGGCGGATACAGAAGTATGATTGCAGCAAGCGTACTTAACTCACACGGAATCAGGAATTTTACTGAAATAGAAGGAGGCTTTAACGGCATCAAGAAAACAGAAAAATTACCTACAACAGATTTTGTATGTCAATCAAAAACATTATAAGATGACGAAAGGAAAGCTTGCCGGATGCTTTATGGCTATAATTTTAACGCTAACAGCCTGTAAAACAACAAGTACAAACCTCAACCAAAAGGCTGACATTAGAGGAATGGTCAACAGCTCAGATGTCACTTTAGTCGATGTAAGAATTCCTGAGCAATATGAAGCAGGAACCGCAAAAGGCGCGGTCAATATCCCACTGGCTGAGATACAAAGTAACATTGATTCGCTTAAAGGCAAGAAAGTTGTGGTCTTCTGTAATAAAGGGATTCAGGCTGACCAGGCTATGGAAATCTTAAAGAAAAACGGTGTGGAAGCTTATGATGGTACCAGCCTGCAAAATGTAAAAGCAATTCAGAACGAGAAACAGTCCGGAAAATAATACTGAACCATCAAGATGTATTTACTAAATCTTAACGGTTTAAATAAAAAAAAAACTATGTCACAAAAGTTTCAAGAAATCATTAATTCGGAAAGACCGGTACTTATTGACTTTTTTGCCACGTGGTGCCAGCCCTGCAAAGTACAGTCATCCGTGTTGAATACTGTAAAGGAAAATATTGGCGATGGCGCCAGAATTATCAAAGTAGACGTGGACCAATATCCGGCTATTGCTGCTCAGTACGGCGTACGTGGAGTTCCTACCCTGGCTGTCTTTAAAAATGGTGAGCTTTTATGGAAAGAGAGCGGTGTACATGATGTGAATACGCTCACGGAACTGCTTAAACAATATTCTTAAACTATTTAGGCTGAGATCAGGAATAGCGTAAAACACTTTCTAATCTCAGCCTTATTCTCGGCTATCCTTCTAAATCTATTGAAAAACGGTCTCTATCATTCAAAAACTGGAAGTGTTGTCTGAAATCTTTTAATTCATCCATATTAAGCTCTGCAGAAATTATATTCCCGCTTTTTTGCGAAATTTCTTTTCCATCTGCAAAAAAGCAGTGTGAACTTTCCTGGTAAAAAAGATTATTTCCATCTGTTCCTATTCTATTTAAGCCAAAAACAAAAGCCAGGTTTTCGATGGCTCTCGCTTTCAAAAGGTGTTCCCAGGCTCCCACTCTTTTTTCAGGCCAGTTAGCAATATATAAAATGGCATCATAATCATCATTGTTTCTGGCGAAAACAGGAAAACGAAGGTCATAACACACCTGCAGTAAGATCCTGAATCCTTTATAATTTACAACAACTCTTTTATTTCCGGGTGCATATACCTTATCTTCTCCTGAAAAAGAAAACAGGTGTCTTTTATCATAGAACACGGTTTCGGAATCAGGCTGTACAAAATACATTCTGTTATAAAATTTACCATTTTCTTCTACGGGAGCACTTCCGCAAATGGCTGCATTCTTTTCCTTTGAGATCTTTTTCAGAAACTCCAGGGATTCTTCATTTCTGTCCGAAACTTCAGCAGCATCCATACAGAAACCCGTAGAGAACATTTCCGGCAGCAGAAAAATATCGGCTTCCTGATCTTTCAACCCTTCTTCTATTAATTGGAAATTTTTGTCTTTATTTTTCCAGACAATATTTAAATTAAGCCCTGCTATTCTCATAAACTTTGTTAAATAACTTCAATAAAAATACGATTTTCCAATGATTTCGGTTCTATTTTTGATGAGGATATTTTCATTATTATCATTTTATAAAAAGTAAAGTTTATGAAGAAATTGTTTTTTGTGTTGATGATTGCTTTTTTCGGAACGGCAGCCAACGCGCAGGCATACACCGGTAAAGGCGACCAGAAGATTCAGCTGGGACTGAGTGCCTGGGGATACGGAACCGGGGTTACAGGAACTTATGATTACGGTTTGAATAAGCTGATATCCGTTGGAGCCGGGCTTAACGCTTATTTTGGAGATTATAAGGATCATGATAAAGACAACCGTGTTTTTGTGTTCGGAAGACTGAATTTCCACCTTCAGGAAGCACTTGATCTGCCGGCTAAATGGGATATTTATCCCGGAGTTGACCTTGGTGTTCTTGGAAATGATTTTGGTATTGGAGCACACATTGGAGCCCGTTACTTTTTCACGGAGAAAGTGGGTGTTTTTGCAGAAGTCGGCAACAACGGCAGCATAGGGGTTTCTTTTAATCTGTAAGATTCTCTAAATATATGACAAAGCTTCTCATTTAGAGGGGCTTTTTTATTTGGCATAGTTTTGATAATTGTTACCTTTGCAAATTAAAATCTAAAATTTATTAATGGAATTAGCAATCAAGATTTTCCAGTTCATACTAAGTATTTCTATTTTAGTGGTTCTTCATGAGCTTGGACACTTTTTACCGGCAAAATGGTTTAAGACCAGAGCTGAGAAATTCTTCCTGTTTTTCGATCCGTGGTTTTCTATCTTCTCCATGAAGAAGATTAACGGAAAATGGCAGTATAAATTTCTTTCCAAAAACCTTCCGGACACAGAAACTATCGTAGTAGACGGAAAAGAGACAGAAGTTCCTATCGATATATCAAAACTTTCAGACAACGACTGGAGAAAGCATCCTGAACAGACAAAATACGGAATCGGATGGCTTCCTTTCGGCGGTTATGTGAAAATTGCAGGGATGATTGATGAAAGCATGGATAAAGAGCAGATGAAAAAGCCTGCACAATCATGGGAATTCAGATCCAAACCGGCTTGGCAGAGGCTGATCATTATGCTGGGAGGAGTTACTGTTAACTTTTTTCTAGCCTGGATTATTTTTGGATGCCTTTCATACTTCAATGGAGAAACTTCTTTTGATACCACGAAAGTAGAAACCCCAATGCATTACACCAATGTTGCAAAAGCAATGGGCTTTGAAGATGGAGACAAGATCTTAAAGGTAGACGGAAAGGTTCAGAACAATCTGGATAAACTGTCTTTGGATATTTTATTAAGTGACCAGATAACTGTTTTAAGAAAAGGAAAAGAGGTTACTTTTAACACAAACGATGACGGAAAAGCGCTTGCTTTTAAAGATGAAAACCCCAAAGCATTCCTAAATCCAAGATATGCCCCTGTAATTGATACAATTGTGAACCCTAAAACTGCTGAATCAGGTTTAAAAATAGGTGACCAGGTGGTTTCGGTAAACGGCCAGAAAATCAATTATTATGATGAACTTCAGGGTGTTGTTATAAAAAACGCAGGTAAAGCGATTAATATGGAAGTATTAAGAGCGGGTATATTACAGCCTTTAAGTCTTGAAGTCTCCAAGGAGGGCACCTTAGGGATTATGTCTTACAAGCAGCTTGAAAAGTATGTTACTACTGAGAATTTCACTATGATCCAATCCATTGGGAGAGGATTTACCAGAAGTATTGAAAGTTTAACATACCAGGTAAAGCAGTTTAAACTGGTATTCAACAAAAAAGTTCAGGGCTACAAGAAAGTGGGTGGTCCGCTGGCCATCATCAAGAATATGCCGGTACAGAAATCTAAAGACGGAGCTGTCTCTGTTAACTGGAGTTTATTCTGGAGTTTTACAGCCATGTTTTCTGTTTGGCTGGCATTCCTGAACCTTATTCCTATTCCGGGACTTGATGGAGGGCACGTTTTATTTACTTTGTGGGAGGTAATTACGGGGAAACCTGTTCCTCAGAAAGTATTGGAAAATGCACAAATGATCGGGGTTATCTTCCTGTTAGGATTGATGTTACTGATCTTCGGAAGTGATATCTTTAAAGCACTTACGGGCAGTTTATAATTTTTTTGAATTTTTTCTTAAAAAATATTTGTAAGGTATAAATATTCGTCCTATATTTGCACCACTTAAAACAAAGGACATTCCTCCTTAGCTCAGTTGGTTAGAGCATCTGACTGTTAATCAGAGGGTCGCTGGTTCGAGCCCAGCAGGAGGAGCCAATTAAGGATAAACACTTACATTAACTTGTAAGTGTTTTTTTATTTTTTGACTGCAACAATACTCCGACCTTTAATGATTTCAAGAAGCAGAATCATTGTTAAACAATGTTCATAATCAGCATTCATTTACTTCTATTGTGATTAATATTTTTTTATCAAGTTGAAATTTAGATTGAAATTATACCCTAAATTTTCTCTTTAAAGATGATATATCCTGTTTAGATGATTTATATCATTATTATCTGCTTTTCATGCAGATATTATTTACTTTTGCAAAAAACACAACTTTATTAGTTAAAAAATTAACAGCCTTTCAGTCACTTACCTAGTGAATACTACACTACCATTTAAAAAAAACCATTTATTACACTTACAGAAACTATGAAACAGTCTTTATTATTTATTTTATGCCTTTCAGCTTCTTTATTATCAGCTCAGAGCTGGAATACAACGGGTAATTCGGGAACTAACCCTTCCAATAACTTTCTGGGAACAACAGATAACCAACCTCTTGTTTTAAAAACCAATAATGCGGAAGCTATGCGGATACTTCCTGATGGGAAAATAAAAGTGGGAATCGGTGATCCTGTAGGAAGTGGTGAAGCATTCTTCAGAATATACAAAGCTGAAGGGGCGGTTTTAGAAGTAGCCAGTTCACTGGGATCGTTTCAAATCGCAAAATCCACCTGTGACGGATGCTGGGGAGGACTTACCGGTGACACGGTCCTTAGAAATAAAGGAAATACACATAATATTATTCTTTCAATGCCCAATAATAACAATGACGGAAAATATTATATTGGTATTCAAGATGGCTCCAATGGCACTTGGATAAAATTTTTCAACAATGCCACTGCTAAATTTGATGGTAAAATATTTGCCAAAGAGGTAGAAGTAAAAGCCAACATTTGGGCAGATTACGTATTCAAAAAAGACTATAAACTGAATACTTTGGAAGAAGTAGAAAACCATATTCAAAAGAATGGACACCTTCCTAATATTCCATCAGAAAAAGAGATTCTCAAAAATGGAATCAACGTAGCTGAAATGAACGCTAAGCTTCTTGAAAAAATTGAGGAACTTACTCTATATTCTATTGAGCAGAATAAAAAACTAAAAGCTCAATCTGAAAAGGTAGAGAAGATGGAAAAACAACTGGAAAAACTTCTTTCTGAAAAAAAATAAACACATGAAAAAAAAAATACTTTCTTTCTTCTCCCTTATAATAGGATTTTTAGGATTTGCACAAACTGAGGTCTATTTCAAATATGACGAAGCCGGAAACCAAAGATACCGAGGACCTAATGTTGCAGGAAAAACAGCTCCCACTGAAACAGCAAAACAGGAGACTAAAACAGTAGCTGCCCTGCAACAGCAAGAAGCTCCTGCCATGGATGAAAAAACTTTCCTGAAACAAATAAGACTATATCCTGTACCCGTTAATGACTTTCTTACTATCGACTGGACCGAAGAAGCAGACGATCTTATAGAATCCGTTTCATTATACCAGCACAGTACGGTACACTGGAAATTCCAGCAACAGAATATTCCGGGATTGAACCGTCAGCTGAAGATTAATATGACGGGTTATGACTGGGGTGTTTATATTCTACGCTTTACGCTGAAAGACGGAAGAGTCTTTAGCAGAAATGTTACCAAACGATAGACTATTTTCTGATTCGTTATTTATCAATTTATTAATTCAAAGAAAAAGAATATGAAAATTTTCTATTCATTCATCATATCCTGTCTCTCAATATTAGGATATTCACAAACTATACTATATCAAGCTGAAAACACCTCGCGAACGGTTCAGGATCCGCAGGCCGTTGTTCTAGCACAAGGATTTCACGCAACATCCAATGTATCCAATCCTTTTGTTGCTAAAATAGGTCCTGGTACGGGAAATTCGGGAGGTGGGCCTACCGATTCTAATGCAGGAGCTAATAACCCAAGTGGAACAACTGTTTTGGGTGATCAGAAATTCCATGATACAAAGGGAAATATTGAAGTGAATGGTGCAGGACAATTACAATTTACTTTACCCATTGCTCTGCCTCCGGGAGTAAAGAATGTAGCCCCACAAATTAATCTGGTTTATTCCAGTGACTCCGGAAATGGAATTGCTGGTTATGGTTGGAATTTATCTGGTATAACTTCCATTTCCAGAACTGGAAAAAATATAGACAAAGATGAGGAAGTAAAAAGTATCCAGATTAATTATTCAGACTATTACAGCTTTAACGGACAGAGACTTATTTTGAAATCAGGAGAATATGGAAAAGATGGCGCAGAGTATGCTACAGAGAAGTATTCCAACATCAAAATTAAGTCTATAGGAAATATGCCCTACTGGCAACAGCCCGAATATTGGGAAGTAACCTTTGAAGATGGTTCTCGGGCCTGGTATGGTGGAACGACTCCTGGCTGGAGTAATGCTACCAATCGTCTAGGATTTAGTATAGTAAAGTGGAAAGATGCCCAAGGAAATGTTATCAATTATAACTATGACCAGACAGAGAATGTCAACGTCATTAAATCCATAACCTGGGGAGGGAATGAAAAGCTAGGGACTGCTTCTTTCAATGAAATTATATTCGATTATAATGATAGAAATATTCCGGAAAGCGCATATATCAACGGTTCCGGAACTTTGTTTACCCAAACAAAGATTCTAAAGGATATTACAGTAAAAACAAATGGACAAGTCTTCAAGAAATATGTACCGGAATATATAACCGATTCTATAGGATATCAGTACGTTAAAAAGATTACTGAATCTAACTCGACTGGCGAGTCAGCAAATCCAGTTGAATTTAATTATCCTAGTCAAAGTCAAACTTCTATTAGTGGTTGGAATATAGACAGCCAGGCTTTGTTTGATAAAATGAAATTTACCGGAGATTTTAATGGAGACTCTTACCTTGATTTTGTAATGACCGATGGGACTATTAAATTGGGGGTTTTTAATGATGATTTTGATGTTATTCAGACTAACAAAATCTTCAATTCCAGCTCTGTAGTTGTTAACACATTCCTGGATGATGAGACAAAAAAGGTGGTTAATGGTAATGGGATTGCAGAGTATGAAGGCGGTAAGATTTATGTATATACTTTTAGAAACAATACTTTTGTCAAGGTATTCGAAAAACTGGTTTCTGAAACAATATGTACAACATGTACAGCAATACTAAATGAAGGAGACCTAAATGGAGACGGCATATCTAATGTCTTTCTTACTTTATCAGGATCAGGGTCTGTAGAAAGATATATCATAGATCTGAGCAATTCAAGAAATTCTGTTTCTACTTATACTTTGGACAATGGGATTAATGAAAGTTTATATGCAGATCAAAGATATATGGATATTGATAGTGATGGAAAGGTAGATATTATTAATGTATCCAACACTGCATACACTGTATTTGAATTTGTAGAAACAGCACCCAATGTATACATAAAAAAGATTAAGTTTTCCGGAAACTTAGAAGAAATTAAAGGGAATGAGTTTCCTGTACTATTTGGAGATTTCAATGGGGATGGAAAGCTTGACTTTACTCTTCCTTTGACGGAAGGAAAGGTAGGTAAAGATGACTGGAAATTTTATATAGGAACAGGAAAAAGCTTTAATACAGCTTTCAAACCTGATTTCTTAATGTATAAAAATGAAGCTACACAAAATAATGGAGCATGGCTAAGATTTAGCAGGACGATGTATTCCATTTCAGATCTTAATGCAGATGGAAAGTCTGATATTGTTCAGGTTCATTCCTATTCTAACTTATTAAGTTCAAATACGAGAACGATGGGGGTTACCGTGAATGGACTGATCTCGAAAGGATCTCCTATGTTTGGATATATAGATTTTGTAACCCAGAATATTTATACCTATCCTACCCCCCCTCAGTATAATATCATTCAGCCTTATGATGATCTTTCCATTTATCAGCCGATAACCAATGTGATAAGATCCAATAATAACTATTATAACGTTTTCTTATTCAGGAAAAATAATGTTCTTAAAATTAAGGCTCCTACAGGGGTAGATGAATTAAAAAGAATACAATCAGTTACTCAAGGGGGAATTACAACATCCGCTACCTATTTGGAAGTTGTTCCTGATAATGTAATTACTCCTAATTTTTATAAAAATACAAAAAGTGAACTGTATCCCTATTTCTCGTTAAATAGAATAGACAGAGGGTATGCTGTCTCACAACTTCAACAAGCAGGCAGAAAGCAGGACTTCCGATACAGAGGGATGACAATACATATGCACGGAAAAGGAGTGATCGGATATTATCAGACCGCACGTTCTTCCTGGTATGCTGACGGCCTGGAGAATACAAAAATATGGTCAGGAACAGAAATTGATCTTTTAAATGAAGGTGTTCCAGTAAAAGAATGGAGTATCAGAACTAATGATGAATCGAAAATTTTCCCGATAGATATTTCTGAAAACAACAGTCAATTATTAAGTTTAAAATCAACTATTTACAAAACCAACAGCTTATTAAACGGTCAGATTGTAGACATATATTCGATCTTTACTACTGACAAACCGAAGATTATTACTGCCATTGTTCCTGAAAGTACAAGGACAAAAGATTTTTTAACAAATGTCATAACAAGTAACACAGTATCCTATAATAGTTATTACCTTCCGGTAAAAACTGTATTAAATGTTAATAATGGGTATGCTACAACCACTTCTACATTTAATTACATCCATAATCCAGCAGGATCAGGATCAGATTATTATATTGGCCGTCTGGAATCAAAAACCGATATCGTGCAGGCTTATGGAGATACGAAATCTGCCAAAGAGGAATATATTTATGACAGTAACCTTTTAAAAACACTCAAAACATGGAACAGAGACAATACTGGTTATCTTCTGGAAACATACAATTATGATGGTTTTGGAAACCTCATTCAAAAAACAATCAGTAATAGTATAGATGCTCAGGTACAAACTAACAAAGCGACATATGAACCTAAAGGAAGATTTGTAGAAAAGAAAACCGATAATTTAGGTCTGGAAACTCATTTTATTTATAATAATTGGGGACAGATTGAAAAACAAACCGATCCGCTTAGTAATATACTTGTCAATAAATATGACGAATGGGGCAAACTTCTATCTTCCAAAACCAATGTGGAAGGCACCACAACTTATCAGTATGTAAGAGATGCCAATTCCAACATAACAATTATACAATATGACCCTAATGGTGATATATCAAAAAAACACACCAACAAACTGGGACAGGAATATAAAGTTTCAACCAAAGCATTCGCACAGGGACAGTTTGTTTCAAAAGAAACCCAATATGATATACTGGGAAGAAAAACTGCAGAAAGTGAACCTTTCTTTGAAGGGAGTAATCCTACCCAATGGAACACAATGGCCTATGATGACACCATTTTCCCTACAAAAACAACGACTACGTCATTCAATGGCAGTCAGGCGGAGACTTTTGTTTCAGGCTTAACAACAATGGTAAAAGAACTCAACGGCTACGGAAGAACAAATTCCCAAACCACAGATGGATTAGGTAATGTTCTGTTTTCAAATGATAAGGGAGGAACTATTCAATTCTCCTATAACGCTGCCGGAGAACAAATAAAGGCTCAGTATGCCGAAAATATTGTTACTACAAAATACGATTCTTGGGGTAGAAAATCTGAGTTCAATGATCCTTCCAACGGATTGTACAAATACGAATATGACGGATTTGGGCAGCCTAAGAAAACCATCAGTCCGAAAGGAACTAAGGAATATATCTATAATAATTTAAGTCAACTTATCTCTCATACTGAAATCTCCACAACAGATAGCGGACGGGCAACAAATAAAACCATTTCTTACACCTATGATAATAAAGGCAGGGTAATTTCAAGAAGCGGAACATCAAAAGGAAAAGCATACAGTTCTAATGTTTCTTACGATCCTCAGGGCAGAATATTGTCTTCATCCGAAAATAGTAACGGAAAATACTTTATCCAAAAAGGAATGACCTATGATGATAAGGCAAGGTTAATTTCCTACGAAAAACAATTATATTCTTCGGGAACTTTGACTAAAGTACAAGTTGAAAATGTATACAGTGCATGGAATGGAGAACTTTATCAGGTAAAAGATAAAACTTCAGGCAAGCTATTATGGGAGCTCAATCAAATCAATGAAAAAGGACAGGTCCTTAAAGCAAAGTTAGGATTAGTAGACATCATCAATGATTATGACACAAGCAGTGGTTTTCTTAAAGAAATCAGACATAGTTCATCTGTAAAGCCAAGTCTTTTAAATATCCGATATCAATTTGATGCCATCAGGAATGAACTGGAAAGCAGAGTGACGGGAGGTGATTTCAATATTACAGAATTCTTTGATTATGACAACAACAATAGGCTGGTAAATTGGACAAATCCTATAACGGGAGTTAAAATACATAATGCCATCCTTAATGTTTATGATGATAAAGGTAGAATACTTGAAAACGACCAGGTCGGAAAGATTAAATTTGAAAATTCTTCCAAGGTATATCAGCCGACGGGGATGACATTGAATGCTGCAGGAACTCAAAACTATAATAATGACATGATTCAGAGCATTGCTTATAATGAAAACAATGACCCTGTATTTATTGATGGTGAAAAAGGTGATGTAGCTTTCCAGTATGGACTGACAAGTATGAGACAGAAAGTAAGCTATGGAGGAAGCTTTGATCCTGATCAGGAAGGAAAATTTACCAAATTTTACAGTGAAGACGGAAGTTTTGAAGTGCTTAAGGATAATATAACCGGAAAGGAAAAGCATATTCTTTATATAGGTGGAACCCCTTATGAAAGCAATATTGTATATTTAAAAAACTTTACGGAAAGCAGTGGTTCTTATAAATTTCTTCATAAAGATTACTTAGGAAGCATTCTTGCCATCAGCGATGAAGCTGGAAACAAGCTGGAACAGAGACATTTTGATGCATGGGGAAATTTCACTCATCTGCAGGTTGGAAATGGTGCTATTATCACAGATAAAAATAGTATTGCCAGCACTTCATTATTAGTAGAAAGAGGCTATACCAGTCATGAGCATTTTGCAGAGGTAGGCATCATCCACATGAATGGCAGATTATATGATCCTTTATTAAGAAGATTTTTAAATGCAGATGAAAATATCCAGGATCCTTACAATACCCAGAATTATAATAAGTATGGGTATGTACTGAACAATCCCCTGATGTATAATGACCCAAGTGGGGAATTTGCATTTGCTGTTTTGGTGGCGGTAATGGCTAAAGCAGCTTTTGCTGCAGTCGCAATAACTGCTGCTACCTATACTGCTACGGCATTAATAAAAGGCAACTGGACGGTTAGCGGATTTTTCAGGTCCATCTCTTCGTCAGCAATTACCGGAATGGTAAGTGGGGCATTGTCATTTGGGATAGGAACACTGTTTCAGGTCGCAAGTATTGCCAATTCCCTGGGTACTACAGGTGTTATGCTGGCAAGAGCTGGATTACATGCTGTAAGTATGGGTGTGCTTTCTTCCGTTACAGGAGGTAGTTTTTGGAGTGGCGCAGCAAGTGGTGCATTTGCAAGCTTGAGCGGAGATTTGTTGAGCGGCGTTAAAGGAGGCTTTTTCGCAAGTAATGTAGGAAAGCTTGCAACCGGTGTAACCTCAGGAGGAGTAGGAAGCGTACTTGCTGGAGGAAACTTCTGGCAGGGAGCGATGAATGGATTCTTTGTGACAGCTTTTAACCATTTGGAACATCATATTCAACAAATGTCGAGACAGCAGTCGATACAAGCTATTAAAAAGCAATATCCTCGTCTTTATGAAGTATTATCAAAACTACCACAATATTTAAAAGATAATCCCCAAATATTGAATACTTTATCTGAAGATACAGGTCTTACAAAGGAACAAATTCTAAAGTTTATGGATATTAATAGTTCTGAAGGACAGATTATTAAGCTGAAGGAAATGAAAAATTTGGGACAATCCGGCTATCCTAAGAGTTATTTAAATGCAAATTTGGTAAAAACATTTGAAGGGCTACAAAATGCTGCATTTATACAAGGAACTTCGTTTTTATTAGCGGTGACAGTACTGCACGAATTTGTACATTGGGGAAGAGCCTATAATATTCTATCATCTGATGCCCCCAATAATAAGTGGGGAAAAAAAGACTATGGAGGTTATTGGGAAATGAAAACATTTGGAACGGTTACAGGAATAAATCAAGAAACAATTAATTTATCATACAAATATGGCTGGAAATTTTAGAAATTTGAACCTTATATTTCTACTGCTTTTTTTTATCAATTGTAATAGTAATTCGATAAAAGATGAAACGATTGGTAAAGAAATAATTGATGAAAATATGAATAAATTTATTTCTAATTTATATGGACTATCAACAGAATATCATAAAAATGGAATGTTTCCTATTTTTATGTTAAAAAAAGCAGGAGGCAGTGATTTTTTTAAAGAACATTGTGAGTCTATATTAGAAATGGGAGAATTAAATACAGCTGAAAACTGTAAAAAATACTTCTACGAATTAATTAATAAAGAAGGATTTAATATAAATGGAGATACGAAGTATCTTTCTTTTGACATTAGAAGCCTTTCAGAAGTCTTCACTAAAAAAAATATTCAAGTAATAGAAAATGAATCAAGTATTAAATCTAATGCTTATGTGGAAATAGAATTCTCAAATATTTTTATAGACAATAAATTGAAAAAGGCTTTTATTGTATTAGAAGAAACCGACTTTATAGAAGGTCAGTATGGGGGAAAAGTTGATATCTATTTTTTTTCAAAAAGAAAAGATAAATGGGTTTTTTATAAAAAACTTATGTTAATAACTGCTTAGGTTTTAAGGAACGATTCCAAACGTGATGATAATCTTTTATTAAAAAAATTTATCACTGAAAAAAGATTAAAAATAAGAGTAGTCAAAAACTGACTACTCTTATTAATTTTCTTAAAATTTACCATGAAAACTTCCCTCGATAATTATGACAACATTTGAAAGCTATAAAAAAATATAATCTGTAACAATTTAATACTTTAGAAATTAAACTTGATTCAAAGATCATCTTGGTAATAAATATATTATGATTGAATTCAAAACAGAAGTTAAAGAACTTCTTCCTTACGATAGAAAACAATATCTATTATTAAAAAAATGGTATGGAGTATCATTTCAATTACCTAATGATACAAAAAAAATAACATCATTAGAATTTATTAATAACTATGAATCTTTTTTTAGAAATTTGATTGAGCAACTTGATAATGGTTACTCATGGATTGTAAATCATGATTATATAGATAAAAATTGGTTTCCTAATGATGATAATACTTTAACCTCGTTAAGAGATTTATTCAAAAAAAACAGTATCCCCAATACGTTTATAGGTGCTTTAATCTTTTCAAAGGATGATTTGTTGAAATTTACTAGAGATTTAATTTCGTATCCTCATGCTGTATTTGTTCAAAAGGAGATTTTATATAATGATAAAGATATTTCAAATAATAAAATACCGTTTGTTATAAAAATATCAGGACATTTGAATATAGATTTATTAAGCACAGATAAGAAATTATTAAAAAAAATTGTAAATTCTAATTCTTCAGATAATTTTATCATAAAAGAATATAGAGGAACTAAACTATAGCAAGATAGCTAAAATGTTTAAAATCTTCATTGATAATAATTAAAATAACAACTAATAAACGCCAAGCCTGCTTCTAATGAAGCAGGCTTTCTTATTATACTAAGTTCATTAAAAAAAGCTGATTAAAACCTATTGCTACCAACTTTTCTAATTAAAAAAGCCATCGCAAAACGATGGCTAAAAAATCAAATCTAAATAAACTACAAATTCGGATTATTCTCAATCTCCTTCTGCGGAATACTGAAGAGATAATACTTACTGTTCGGTACAAAAGCAGACCGGTCCGGGAAATTAAAGACAGAATGCCCTCTCCCATTTACTGTTTTTACCGTTCCGTCCGTAGTCACAATCTATACTTTTACAGCTTGTCCTTTAAATTGCAACATTACACCTTACATTCTAAATTATGACTAGAATTTCTGCTGCAACAATTTCTCTAAAAGAATGAAATCATTGAAAACAATAAAAAGAAATGAAAATAGACAATAAATATAACTGCCTAACTCATAATCAGAGGGTCGCTGGTTCGAGCCCAGCAGGAGGAGCCAATTAAGGACAAACACTTACATTCATCTGTAAGTGTTTTTTTTGCTTTAAACTTTTCGGATCTGATAAATCAATGATATATTAGCAGTAAATTAATAACTACAATAAGGCATAATATCAAATTATTTCATGAAGAAAATCTTTATCTCATTATTAACAGCTTTTTCTATTATTCAGCTTTCGGCACAGGAAAAGTCTTATTTTTTATCAAACCCTTCACTTAGTCCCGACGGAACAACGGCCTACTTCGCTTATGGTGGAGATATCTGGAAAGCAGACTCAAACGGTGGGAATGCATCGAGAATCACAGCTTTAGACGGAGAAGAAATTAATCCGCGCATTTCTCCTGATGGGAAATGGCTGGCATTCAGCTCCAATCAGTATGGTAATTATGACGTTTACGTAATGCCTGTTGAAGGCGGAACGATTAAACAGCTGACATTCCACACCGGAAAAGATGAAATAGAAAGCTGGGGATGGGACAGCAAAACACTTTATTTTACCTCAAACAGGAATAATAATTTTGGAAGTTTTAAAACAAGTATTGAAGGAAAAACACCACAAAAACTTTTTAAAAATTACTTCAATAACACCAGCGGAATCGCCGAAACTCCAGCAGGAGAATATCTTTTCACCAACTCTTCAGAAGCCGCCAATCAGACCCACCGTAAACGCTATAAGGGAGAAAACAACCCCGATATTTTAGGATACAGTCCACAGAACAGCGCTTTCAGACAGTACACGAATTACGAGGGAAAAGACTTTAACCCTAGTGTCGACAAAAATGGCAGTATTTATTTTATCTCCGATGAGAATAATAATGAATACAACCTATATCAAATTGAAAACGGTAAAAAAGTACCGCTGACCCAGTTTGATACCTCTATTAAAAAACCTTTTGTTTCAGCAAACGGATCCAAAGTCATATTTGAAAAAGACTATCAGCTTTATATTTACGACGTAGTCGCAAAAAGCACAAAAGTTCTGGATATCAGCCTCAATACCAATAAAATTCTGGAAAAAGAGCAAAATTTCAGTGTAGAAAACAACATTTCTTATTACAATGTTTCGCCGGATGGTAAAAAGATAGCTTTTGTAAGCCGCGGTGTCCTGTTTGTTTCTGATATCGAGGGAAAATTCACACAAAAAATTTACGATGGAAAAGAGCGCGTAATGGAAGTGAAGTGGCTGAAAGACAATCGTACATTGCTTTTTAGCCAGACCGACAAAGGTTATCAAAACTGGTTTAGCATTGCTGCAGACGGCAAGGACCAGCCCAAACAGCTGACTCATGATTTACGTAACAATCGCAATATAACCCTTAACAATGATCTTTCAAAAGCGGTTTACCTAAGCGGCCGTGACGAAGTAAGGATAATGGATCTGAAAAGCTTCAGCTCTACAACTATTGTAAAAGATGAAATCTGGGCTTTCCAGAATTCAAGACCTTCTTTTTCGCCTAATAACGAATATGTATTGTTCTCAGCAAAAAGGAATTTCGAGCTGGATATTTTCATTTATAACATCAAAAAAGGCCAGACTATAAATCTCACCAATACCGGTGTTTCGGAGGAAGATCCTTACTGGTCTCCCAATGGTAAATATATTTATTTCAGCAGTGACAGAACCAATCCGTCTTACCCTTTAGGTATGCAAAAATCCAATATTTACCGGATGGCTCTGGACTGGTTTGATGAACCCTATAAATCCGAAAAATTCGACAAGCTTTTTATTGAAGAAAAAAAATCCCCTGAAACAACAAAAAAGACGAAAGAAAAAAAAGACGAAAGCAAGGAGAAAAAGAAAGAAAAAGAACCCGTTATAAAGGAACTAAAAGTTGACCCGGAAAACACTCTGGAAAGAATAGAATTGGTTACTGACAGGTATGGATATCAGGACGATCCTACAGTTTTTTCCGACGAAAAGAAAGAGATCCTGCTGTTCAATTCCAATCAGGACAATGGGAAAAAGCAGTTATTCAAAAAAGTGTTTATTGAGTTCGAGCCTGCGAAATCTGAGAAAGTCTTCGATAAAGAGGCTTCTCATATCACCAAAATTGAAAAAAACCTTTTTGGATTAATAGAAGGTAATATTTATAAAATGACACTGGATGCATTAAAGCCCGAAAAAATAAATATTCAGCATGCTTTTGATAAGGATCTGGCTTCCGAATTCACTCAAATGTATAATGAAGCCTGGACAGGTGTTGAAGAAAACTTTTATGATGAAAACTTTCACGGGATTAACTGGAAAGCAAAAAAAGAACAGTATGCAAAATATCTTCCGTATGTAAACAACAGAAATGATCTGCGAATTCTACTAAATGATCTTTTGGGTGAACTTAATTCTTCACACACCGGGTTTTCCTCATCAGGAAAAGAAGAAACCAGATACCTGAACTATTTTACCAATGAAAGCGGAATTGTATTTAAAACCGACCAGCCTTATATAGTAGAAAGCATTGTCCGGAAGTCTCCGGCATTCCGCTCCGGTGTCGATATCAAACCCGGAGATCAGCTGACTGCCGTAAACGGAAAAAAAGTTGACCCTCTTGAAAACCGTGAAGCTTATTTCACAAGTCCTAAAAAACAGGATGAGCTTATTCTTACTTTCAGCCGTAGTGGAAAAAAAATAACTACAAAAGTACACCCAATTTCAAACATAGATTTAAAAGGGCTGCTTTACGATGATTGGATTTTCGACAACCGCCAGCGCGTCAATAAGCTTAGTGATAATCGTATTGCTTATTCATACATGAAAAACATGTCAAGTGATGAGCTGGATCGCTTTCTCTTGGATATGGTAGAACAGGAAAACAAAAAAGACGCTGTTATTCTCGATCTACGATATAACACCGGCGGAAATGTTCATGATAAAGTCTTGAACTTCCTTGCTCAAAAACCTTATCTGCAATGGAAATACCGTGAAGGAAAAATGACTACTCAACCTAACTTCGCTCCTGCCGGAAAGCCTATCGTTCTGCTGATTAATGAAGGCTCACTAAGTGATGCTGAAATGACTGCGGCGGGCTTTAAGGCCTTGAAACTGGGGAAAATTATCGGTCAGGATACGTATCGCTGGATTATCTTCACTTCGGGGAAAAGCCTTGTAGACGGCTCTTTTTACAGACTCCCTTCCTGGGGAACCTATACTCTTGACGGACAGAATCTTGAGAAAACTGGTGTAAAACCGGATATTTATGTTAAAAACACCTTCGTAGACCGGCAACAGGGTAACGATCCCCAACTGGAGCGGGCTGTTCAGGAAATATTAAAAGATTTAAAAAAATAAAACCACACAATACTCCACCCGGGTTTGGCAAGAATAGCTGACAATAAATTAAAGGTCGCTGTTTCGAGCGGAGGAGTAAAAAAAGACTTACAGAAATGTAGGTCTTTTTTTATTTGCATACCTTTTGATGGATGGATTTGACAATACCTAATAAAATAATCAAGATGCCTTATTTATCCCGGATTTATTTAAAAGACAATCATCCTGAAGGTTTTCCTTTCAATCTTCCCTTTCTGAGCAATGGTTTGGATTTAAAACTCAAAAGCAATGTCACTTTTTTCGTTGGCGAAAACGGTATCGGAAAGTCTACATTACTGGAAGCCATTGCAGAAAAGTGTGATTTCAACGTATCTGGAGGCAGCAGAAATCACAATTACAATTTCCACAAAACAGAATCTGAACTGTCCGAATACCTTACCCTGTCCTGGAAATCTAAAACCGGCCAGGGATTCTTTATGAGAGCTGAAAGCTTTTTCAACTTTGCAACCTACATAGATGAAGTTGCCGAAGAAGACCGAAGCGTTCTGAATGCCTATGGTGGGAAATCCTTACATCAGCAATCCCACGGCGAGGCTTTTCTTGCCTTATTTCACAATCATTTCCAGAATGGTCTTTATATTCTCGACGAGCCGGAATCCGCACTTTCTCCACAAAGGCAATTATCATTACTATCCGTCATTCACAAATTGGAAAAAGCAGGAAAGGCTCAATTCATTATTTCCAGCCACTCCCCGATCCTGATGAGTTATCCCGGTGCAGAAATTTATGTATTGGATGAAAAAATTCAACAGACCGGTTACAGGGAAACAGAGCACTATCAGCTAACAAAGAATTTTTTAGAATCTCCGGAACTCTATTTCCGGCATTTGTTCGAAGATGATTAAAGTTAATTCAAAACCCTTCTGAAATATTTCTTACTGAAATTCAACATTTTTAGTCAAAAACCATCGTTAATCGGGGATAAAATTTGCCTGATATTAATATTCCTTTTATATTTGCAACACCTTAAACAGAGGAAAATTCCTCCTTAGCTCAGTTGGTTAGAGCATCTGACTGTTAATCAGAGGGTCGCTGGTTCGAGCCCAGCAGGAGGAGCAAAAAAGACTTACAGAAATGTAGGTCTTTTTTATTTCTATTCAACTTCTGTTAGTACATTAGTACACCATATTATTTAGTCGATTTTATAATATCTCTATATTCTTAATCCACACTATTTATCTCATAATCAGATGAGCTCTTCGAAAGTAAAGTAGCCTGCCAAAAATCTTAGATTAATTTCAAAAACCATTAATATTTATAAAGGAAAATTTGCAAACTACATTCATCGTTTATAAATAACCACGCCAGCAATAGATCGGCCACTAACAAAAAATTCCAGTTCTACAAAATATCCTTATTGCTGAAAAGCTAGGCTATAATAGGGAACAAGCATTTACATTGGCATTCAAAAGAATAAAAGGGACTATCCCTGGAGCTTATTTAAGAAATTGCAAAACAAAATAAACCACCAAAACAAAATACTTGCTTCCAATATTTTACATTTAATAGATTCATGAATTTATGCCTATAAGTTCATGAATCTATTGAGTATAGGGTTGTGGAATCTTTGATGTTCCTGCATCTTTGTTTCCAATAAAAGCACAATTGATTTTATATTTTTCACAATAATAATAGCGGAATCCGAAAAGCTTAAATAGAGTAGGAAAAAATCATTTTTTTTAAATATTATGAAAAAAGAAATCAAATCAAAGAAATCCTTAGAATCTTTAAAAGGTAAAAAACTAGGTGATTTAAAAACTGTTTATGCAGGACTAGCTTCAAACACCGGTTTTCAAGATGCCGAAATGGCAAGCTGTATTACACTTATCTATAATGGTGGTACAGCTGATGATTCATCTTGGGATCGTAAGTAACAACGTGCTAAAAAAGGCCACCTCAATACATTTGAGGTGACTTTTTTGTTTTTATTCCAAGGGAGACGTCTTTTTAAATAGACAAATCTCAATTTACATAATTTACTTCCCAATAGTCTTTTTCAAATTATTATAATATGATCTTAATTTTATCTACTCCGAATGATGATGACACGAACTGGGTAATGGAACACTTGACGATTCTTGGCGAAAAACATATAAGAATTAACGATTTGGATTTATTTACCGGAAAAACGAAAATGTATGTTGAATTAGAGCCACATCCTAAATTGATTGTAGAAAATATTTTTTTTGGAAAAGTGGACATGTCAGAAGTTAAATGTGTTTGGTTTAGGAAATTTGGTTTTTTTAACAGGTATAAAGAAAATATAAAAACCGAAAAAAACATAGAACTATTAAATTATCTGGAATCAGAATATATATCGACATTAAACATTTTCTTTGAATTTTTAAAAGATAAAAAATGGCTTAATCATTATCAAAAGTTAGAATCCATGACTAAAATAGGAACTTTAATGGCCGCACATGAAATAGGCATTAAAATTCCTAAAACATATATAACTAACAATTCAGATAATTTAAACTACAACCAGCCCTATATCACTAAATCTATAAATGAAGGGTCAGTCATTGGTATTGATGATAAAGCTTTCTTTTTTTTCACTACCCAATTAAGTGAGAAAAAAATCAGGAGTTATAAAAACTTCTTCCCAAGTTTATTTCAGGAAATGATAAGCAAGGAATATGAGCTGAGAATTTTCCACCTGAACGGGAAAAATTACAGTATGGCTATATTTTCTCAAAATGACGATCAGACAAAAACAGATTATAGACAAGTAAACTATGAGAATCCTAATAGATACGTTTCATATACCCTCCCTGAATCTGTTGATGCAAAAATCTCTGCTTTGATGCAAAAAATAGGATTGAATACAGGTTCTGTGGACATGATAAAAGCCAACGATGGCGAATATTATTTTTTAGAAGTAAATCCTTCTGGTCAGTTTAGAATGACTTCATTACCTTGTAATTATAACCTTCATTATGAAGTTGCTCATTGTCTCAAAAACTTGAATACATGAAAAAAAGTTTAATAAAAGAAATAAAACATAAAAAGGAATTATTTCCAATTCTATTCTCAAATGTCTTTCCTTTTCCAAATACTAAAAAGGCAAGAAGAAATAATCTGAGTAGACAAATCTCGACATCTATTCATCAATCGGAAATACACTGTTTAAGAATATACAAAGATGGGATCAATTTATATACAGAACAATAAAGACAAATATATTAACTTTTTTTCTTGCTGTATATTAGTAAGAGGTTTTGAAAGAAGTACTATATATGATATTCAAAGAGAAACTATAGAATTCATACCTAATACCTTAATAGATTTTATAGAGGATATCAGAGGAAGAAAAGTAAGCGATGTGTTGGAAGAATATAAACTAAATAAAACTGCAAAAGAATATTTGAATTTTTTAGAAAAAAAAGAATTTATTTTTTATTCCAGCAATCCATCTTTCCCTAATTTATCTGCTATAAGCATCAATGAAGACACATCCGAAATCCTTTTTACAACGGTTATTTTATCACAACATATTTATGATAATATAGATACATTTGCGAAAAATATTCGACAATTAGGCGTTAAAAGGCTGCACCTACATATTGATAACGGTAACTGTATGGACCAATTATTGAAAATATTATCATCTTTGGAATATTCTCAAGCTTCTAATGTATCGCTTTCTTTTCCATACCAAAAAATAAATAAAAAAGTCTATGAAAATAAAAGGCTTACCTCTATTACCTTATTTAATTCTCCAAAAAAACAATCTCTAATAAATAATGATATTATTAAAAATTATATCACCTGTGATGATTCTAAACTATTTTTAACCCGATTCAATCTGTTCGATATTGCCATAGGTATTAATGCTTATAATGTGGCAAAAAATTATAATTTAGCTTTATTCAAGACTATATTTATCGATAGAAATGGGAATATAAAACATAATTTTTCAGATAAAAACAGTTACGGAAATATTTTGGATGATTTTGAAGAAATAAAAACAAACACCGTAAAAACATTATCGAAATTATGGAGTATTAAAAAAGATGATATTGAGCCATGCAACGTTTGTGAATTCAGGTATTGCTGCACAACGACATATCTTCCAGAAAAAGGTAAAACAGGATATAAAGTTGATTGTAACTACAATCCCTACACTGCAGAATTTAATTAAAGATTAAACTTGATTCATCTGTATTATTATGACTTATAAAATTTCAATAAATTTAGTATTCATCTTTTTATCCTGTAGTCTTTATGCTCAAAATTTTAGACTTGGTTATCAACTTACTTATAAAGAAGATTCCTTAAATTCCGAGACAGTGAATAAAAATATGATCCTTTTAGTTCAGGAAGATAAATCTAAATTTTTGACTGAAAAACAATACAAGGTGGATTCACTCAGAAGTACGGGATCTAAAGCGGCGGCCATAGGAGATAATAGCTTTTCAGTTATTAACTATGAAGAAAATTTAAGTTTTAAATATTATTTTTTTATTAAAGATGTGTACAAAATAAAGGAATTTGTAGAACTGAATTGGGAACTAAAACCAGAAACAAAAAAAATAGGCACCTATTTATGTAGAAAAGCCATTTTAAAATACAAAGGAAGAACCTGGGAGGCGTGGTATACTCAAGATGTACCAATTCAGGCAGGGCCGTATATATTCCGAAATTTACCCGGATTAATAGTTTATATGGAAGATTCTACCGGTTCTTATAAGTTTAGCCTTTATTCGATAAAGAAAAAATCCGATACGTTAGATTTTCACAACATGTATAAAGAAGCAATTAATATTCCGCAAAAGCAGTTACAGAAAGTATCTTTAGATTATTACAGTGATCCTTTAAGAGAAATAAAATCACAAAATGTGCAAGCAAAATTTATAGATGAAAAGGGAAAGGAGATAAAGCCTGATTTCAGAGAAATGACAAAAACAATCCAATCTCGTTTGAAAATGTATAACAATCCAATAGAACTCTCGGAGGCTATACAATATCCGGATTAATTTAGGTTTAAAAAAATTTTCGTTCTACCAACAGCCGGACTACAAAGATTGTAGTCCAACTTGTTTAAAGAATGGAGAAGTATACTTTCTTAAAGCTAAAACCTGATTTTATAAAAACAAATTTGATGGAGAGAAAGCAAGATCAGTCTCAATTTCTTTCCAAATATCTTCCAAATCTAACACTTCCCCTTCAGCTTGCTATCATACTTAACAGAAAGCATTCTCTCCTTATTTTCTTTACAGAGTATATTAAATAGATCCAAAACCAAGATCTTAATTTATTTATCGGGTTATTGGCTCAGATAATGCTTTTTATGGGCTGGATAGATATACAGTCGTAAGAACTAGATTTTTACTTCATTCTCTATAGGGTAAATTTCTATCACTTCCGATTTCTTTATCAAATTAAAACTTTCATTAATTTCTGATTGGGTAAGTGACGAAAGCAAAAAAAACTGATTAAAGATTAGGTTACCCAAACCAACGGTTTTCCACAAAACAATAAAAATGTTAGCTATAACCTCTACTAATCAAAAAACATATTACACCATATACTTTGTGGAAAACTGTAACACAAATATTTAAATTACTGAAAATAAATAAAATACACATGTTGGTAATTTGTGGAAAAAATATCAATAAGCTATTAGCATATTATGGAAAGTACTTTAAAAACCTGTTAAAAGCATGTGGGCAACCTGTTGAAAATATATTAAGAAGCTGTTAATAGCAAATTAAACACGTGGAGAAATTGTGGAAAAAATGTTAGTCGTGAATTTTATACCATACATTTCATATAGCACTTAACCTCCTTTATTCATTCTAAAAATCCAATATTATGAAGTCATTAATCAGTACAATCTTTTACTGTTATTTTCGTTACATTTGTAGTTTTGTGAATTTTCATTAAAAACGTTAAAAAAATGATCTTTTTTAAATAAACAGCACGCTTTTTGTTTGTGCTAATTGCTTGAAGAAACAAATGATGTTAAATAACAACTCCAAATATTATAATCTCTTCTTTCTGTTTTTTATATCCTGCCTGGCATACGCCCAAAACACAGTGAACGGAAGAATTGTAGATGCAAAAACCAATAAAGAAATTACCGATGTAGACGTCTTTATTAACGAGAATACTGAACCTTTTTTAAAAACTTCTCTCGGAAGCTTTAGTGTTCAGTCAGACAGTATTATTTATAAACTGAAATTCTCGAAAAAGAATTATTCTACCGAAACCATTACCATTACTCCTGAAAATGCTGCCAATATTTTTGTACAGCTTTCGCAGGAAAAAGTAAGTACGATTGGCGAAATCGTTATTCACAACGAAAAAACCAAATACAAAAACAAAAAAGAAAATCCTGCTTATGCTATTATGCAGGAAGTCTGGAAAAGAAAACGGAACAACGGCTTAGAGAAATTCGACACCTATACTTATAAAGAATACGAGAAAATCCAGTTTGATGCGAACAACCTAGACAGCGCTTTTATGAGTAAAAAGATCTTCAATAAGCTTGATTTCATTTTTGATTATGCAGATTCTACTGCCAGCGGAAAGATTGGGCTTCCTATTTTCCTGAACGAATCCATCTATGAAAATTTCGGAGAAAACAAACCCGGAAAAAAGACAAAAAGACTATTGGTTGCCCAAAAAACATCAGGTTTTCAGGATAACCAGGTAATTACTATCACTGCAAAAAATCTCTACCGTGATATTAACATCTATGATAACACGTTAAATTATTTTGACATAGGGTTTCCAAGTCCGGTCGGCTCAAATGGATTCAGCACTTATGACTATAATTTAACGGATACCATCTCTATCCACGGTGAGAATGCCTACAAGATTAGATACCAACCCAAAAGGAAAGATGTTTTAGCCTTCCAGGGTTATCTTTATATTGACACAGACAATTATGCTGTTTTAGGAGCTACTTTAAAATCAACGCAGAAAATCAACGTTAATTTCATCAACAGCATTTCCACAGAACTGGAATATGACAATCCCGATGAAAACACATTTCTTCCTAAAAAATTCATTACAGAAATAGAGCTTACTCCTTTCGCAAAAAAGAGAACCTCTAAAAGTATTATTGCCAAACGGTCGGTCGATTATTCTCAATATGAATTCAATAAACCTCTTGATGATAAAGTATTCACAAGGAAACAGGAAGAGTACGACGACAAATTTGTCGACAAAGATGATGCCTATTGGGTAAAAGCTAGGCCAGACTCTCTGTCCAAATCCGAACAGGGCGTCTATGAAATGCTTGACAAGCTTCAGCAGACTCCAAAATTCAACCGTATTGTTAAAATCTACGAAACACTGGCATCAGGGTATTATAACGCTTTTAAAGGGATTGATATAGGCCCTATCTTTTCAATTTACGGTAAGAATGAAGTGGAAGGTGACAGAATAAGACTGGGAGCAAGAACTTACTTTGGGCAAAATGATCCATGGAGAGTTCAGTTTTATACAGCTTACGGATTTAAAGACGAAAAGGTGAAGTACGGAGCCGAAGCCCGCTATATGTTCAACAGAGTGAACAGGTTCATGATCGGAGCCGGAACAAAAAGAGACATTGAACAGTTAGGTGTACAGCTTACTACCGATGACGGAATTATGGCACGTACGTTTGCTTCTTCTACCCTTTTTGCAAGAGGAGAAAACGCCTCTTTGAGTTCTATAAACAAGACCAATATTTTTGCAGCCATTGAACCTTGGAAAAATTTTCAGGTAAGAGTAGACGGAACACTGCAGAGTATAAAATCTGCAAACCCGGATAAATTCAGCTTAATGTATTACCGCAATGGAGATCTGAGAAAAACGCTAAATGACTCCCACGTTACTTTAAGTTTAATTGCAAGACCTGGAGCAAAATTCTCCCAGACAGGAGTGGACCGTTATGAACACGGCACCCTGGCTCCAACTATCATCCTGAAATATACAAGAGGTATTGAAGGTCTTTTCAACGGTGATTTCAACTATAACAGGCTTCAGTTTATGTTCTACAAGCCCATACTGATCGGAAGCTGGGGCAAGACCATTGTCAACTTTGAGGCAGGAAAAACTTTTGATACAGTTCCTCTGGCCCTTCAGAATGTAATACCGGGAAACCAGTCGTACAGCTTGGCACAGAATACATTTTCACAGCTTAATTATTACGAATTTGTAGCAGACACCTACTCAACGCTTCATCTTGAGCATCATTTCAACGGAAAAATACTTTCTTTCATTCCTTTGATCAAGAAGCTGAAACTTAGGGAAATTGCATTTATCAGAACAGCTTACGGAACTTTAAGTGATGCCTCTAAGTCCATTAATGTGGAAGGCTTCAAATATTCAGCTCCCAGCGAGCAGATTTATTTTGAATATGGATTCGGAATTGAAAATATAGGAATCGGAAACCTCAGGATATTCAGGGTAGACTTTAACTGGAGAGGAAACTATCTCGACAGACCGGATATTTCAACCTTCGGAATAAAAGCAGGATTCCAGATAGGATTTTAAAATACAGCTCTTTGTCTAATCGACAAGGAGCTTTTTTATAATTATATAATCTAGCCAAAAACATAAGCCGCTAAAACTTTTAAAGTAGAGTACGCTCTTTTAATACAAAAACCTCAGCAGTGCCGAGGTTTACTTTTTCAATAACTTTATTTATTAACATCCGCACGGATCCGGATCTATAATCATGTTACGGCACACCAATCTCTGTTGTGGAGTCCATGTGCACCATTCTACGCAGGTAGTTGCAGGAGGAGGACATGCTAAAGCACCACCATCTACTGTTCTCAGTTGTTTCTTTGATAGCTTTCTTAGATTTTTCATAGTATTTTGTTTTAAAATTAATATGAACTCATGCCTTAAAGAAAAACTTAGCAGTTACAAGGCGTATCAATTACCGCATTCAAGCAATGTGCCTGCTGCCAAGGTGTCCAGGTACACCACTCTGAGCACCAATTAGCCAATGGAGGACATCCACCAGCACCACCATTAATGTTCTTCAAATTCTTCTTTGTTAATTTTTTCAAATTTTTCATAGTATTTTGTTTTAGTTTGTTGCCTACTCTATCTGCTTTTCGGCATCCGCAAATGATTTGT
Source organism: Chryseobacterium sp. NFX27 (assembly GCF_049887855.1). Classification (NCBI taxonomy): domain Bacteria; kingdom Pseudomonadati; phylum Bacteroidota; class Flavobacteriia; order Flavobacteriales; family Weeksellaceae; genus Chryseobacterium; species Chryseobacterium sp. NFX27. Next base: position 245,972 of record NZ_JAGEKK010000007.1, read on the forward strand.
TATTTGATAGTTAACAAATATATAAATATTTCACTATAATAAGAATATTAGCGAAAATATTTTTCTTTTTACAGAATTTTAAGCACAAAAAAAACCTCAGCCAATGACTGAGGTTTAAGTTTTATAAAACGCTTAAATAATTATGCGTTTGGCTCTACAGATACAAAAGATCTGTTGTTTGCTTTCTTTCTGAAAACTACTTTACCGTCTACTAGTGCAAACAAAGTATGGTCTTTACCAATACCCACGTTTTCACCCGGGTGGTGTTGTGTACCTCTCTGTCTGATAATAATATTTCCGGCAATAGCTTCTTGTCCACCGAAAATCTTCACACCTAATCTCTTAGAGTGAGACTCTCTACCGTTCTTGGAACTACCGACTCCTTTCTTGTGTGCCATTTTATTACTGGATTATTTGTTAAGTGCTTTAAATTGATCAATATTCTTAACGATAGCAGCATCCACTTCTTCGTGAGTAAGAACATTCTTTTCTAATTCAACTTTAACCGCTTTACCTAAAGTAATTAAAGTTTCTCTGTTTTCTTTAGACTGAGACAAGTTGTTTTTCTTTAAGTGATAGTTCAGTTCGTGATCTTCACCAAAGTTAACCGTTGCGTTGTCTGAAAGAACTTCAGCCTTTACAGTTTCTTTTTTAGCAGCTTTCTTAGTACTTCCGTCAAAACCAGTGATACCAGTGATTTTAATTTGAGTTAAAGATTGTCTGTGACCGTTCTTTACCTGATAACCTTTTCTTCTTTTCTTTTTGAAAACGATTACTTTATCAGCTTTTACGTGGTCTAGGATCTCTGCATCTACAGTGATTCCGTTTACAGCTGGGGCGCCAACAGTGATTGAACCGTTTACAGTAAGAAGAATTTTGTCAAAAGAAACCTTGTCTCCTTTTTCTCCTTTTAAACGGTTTACAAACAACTTCTGGTCTTGCTCAACTTTGTATTGAAGCCCTGCTATTTCTACAATTGCAAACATTGTTTATAAATTTTTAGTTATTTCGAGGTGCAAATATATGAATAAATTTCTAAATAGCTTACAATCAGCTCCGTGTTTTTTTAGCAAAACATAATAAAAAATCATTTCACCATGTTTTGAATAATTTTTTACATTAATATGCTCATAATTAAGAGATAATTTTATACCTTCGTTATCACCAAAAAATATTTTTATATGAAAAGAAACTTTAAATTCTGCTTATTAGCAGGAGCCATTGCCGCTTTTTCATTAACAGCGTGCCGTGATGACAAAATGGAAGAATCTGTCCTTCCCGAATCTCAATCTGCTAGCGCAAAGATCGAACAACCCGGAGAGCTTCAAAAAAGCTGCTCCTATGTAGATCAATACTGGAGTTCAACCGCAATACTCAAAACCGGTCTCCCAAACACAGCAGATACCAACTTTATGAACTCCCAGATGACTAAAATTGCCAGTCTTTGGGGCAGAAGCAACCCAACTCTCCGTTTTGTAGACGATCCCTCCAATTTCAACTCCACCTACAATGCGATCTCTTATTCCACAGGAAAAATTTATTATGGCTACGCAATCTATGCAGATGCTAAAAATAAAGGAGGAGATATCGTGAACGCCATGATCCTTGCTCATGAATACGGGCACCAGCTACAGTACATTTTCGGGCTTCCAACGGTAAACGAATCTACAGCAAGACCTAACGAACTGGAAGCAGACGGTTTTGCAGGATATTACTTAAGAAGGCCAAACGGATACAACAAAACCAGTTTCGCTGAAATTGCTGCAGCTTATGAATTCGCACAAAGTATCGGAGACTATCAGACTACAAGCGCCAATCACCACGGAACTCCTCCTCAAAGAAGATCTGCTGTACGTTTAGGCTTCCTTCTTGGGCAATATGACCTTAACGCAGCCAATTTTGACTACAATTTCTTCTACTATTATCAGGGCGTGTTAAACGGCACATACAAGATGGGCAAAAACGCTATGAATCCTGAGATCGATGCTTATATGAGCCAATATATCGATGAACTTAGAAAGATCCAGACCGGAGAAATCTCTGAAGAAGAATTTAAGCACCTTAAATAACATTCATTTTAGCATATTTAACAAGGGAGACAGACAGCAATGTTCTGTCTCTTTTTAGTTTATTTGATAAATATCCCAAACTTTATTTACTTTTGAACCATATCCTACAACAAATGAACAGAGATCTCTACATCGATTTTGCCAAGGGAATGGCAACCCTTTCCATTATATTTATCCATACCGCATTTTGGTCGGGACAGTTTTATATTCCCGCCGAGGTAAGAGTATTCTCTCTGGTATTTGATGTGGCTCTCTTTTATGCTTTAAGCGGAATTACTTCAGGATCGAACATCGAGAAAACATTTTACAGATTATTAAAACTTCAGATCACTTATATGATCTTTGTAACATTTCTGTTCTTTCTGGATTACTTTTTTAAAGTCTTTGGATTAACATTCTTTTCTGTGGAATGGCTCCAGAATTTCTATTCAACCTTTGGCTCAAAATATGCAGCGACCAGCGTATCTGATATCCCACAATGGCAGAATCTGGGAAACTGGTATCTTCATCAGTATACCAACGCGGATACTTTTCCGGTTGTTATGGGTAGCTTCTGGTATCTTAAAGTATATTTCATTCTGGCAGTTTTTGGAGTGCTGATCTTAAGATTCTTTCCAAAGCATGTCAACTGGTTCATAGCACTATCCCTGGCTCTGACTTTAATATTCAATGTTTTCCCGGAGTTTTATCCAGGAGGACAAGTAGGCTATGTCGCCTTTTATCTTGCCATCTTTTTAATTGCCAACAGAATGCGTGGTAAAAAAATCCCCACAAAAGCAATTCCTTTTCTATATGCAATAGTTTCGGCAGCTTTGATCTGGATGTTCTGGTATTACGGAAATGAGATTTTCTATAAAATCAATAAAAACAAATTCCCACCAAAAACTCCTTATATTATCTGGACTTTATTTTCCCTTACCACATTATTTGTTTTTTACAATAGACTTAAAATTTCAAAAGAAAGCTTTGTTACATACATCGGTAAAAATGCTATATTTTTTTATTTCGCCCAGGGGATAAGCTCATCTCTCGTATATTTCATCGTGGTTGCTTTACAGGAAAACATGCCATGGTGGCTGCTTATGATTTTAATTTATATCATCAATGTAATCCTTGCTTTCATTATCGCGGCCGGATTGAAGAAAGTGGATGATATGGGCTGGAAAGTTCTGGAATTTTTAAGAAAAAAAACAGCTTCCTAACGCTTTAGCAATCAATTTAAAATAAAATAATTTTTCTTATCGCAATTTATTTTAATTTTACAGAAAATTCAAGGCATGTTTAAGTTGAAACTTCCCACCGATCCAAGATGGGCAAATATTGCAGAGAAAAACATTGAAGAAATTTTAACGGATCACGCGTGGTGTGAGCAGAAAGCAGCAACTAATGCTATTGGCTTAATCACTATGCTTCCCGAATATCCCGAAATTGTTACTGAGCTTCTCGCCATTGCGCAGGAAGAGCTTGATCATTTCAATCAGGTACATGAGATTATTAAAAAAAGAGGTTTTGCCTTTGGAAGGCCAAGAAAAGATGATTATGTGAATGAACTGGCCAAGTTTATCATCCAGGGAAGCAGGGAAGATCTAATTGTAGATAAAATGCTTTTTGCCGCCATGATAGAAGCCAGAAGCTGCGAAAGATTTAAAGTTCTTACTGAAAACATTAAAGATGAAGAGCTGAAGACATTTTATAAAGAACTTATGATCTCTGAAGCGAACCATTATACAACATTTATAGGATTTGCAAGACAGCTTGGAAATCCCGAAAAAGTAAACAGACGATGGGACGCGTGGCTGGAATATGAAGCCAACATCATTAAATCTTACGGAAACAAAGAAACAATCCACGGTTAAAATAAAAAAGTAAAGAATCCACGTTGAAAAAACTGACCTTTGAAAATATTGCCAATTTTTTTCTGAAAAATTTCTTTCAGGGGCTGGTTATTATTGGCCCAATCGGGCTTACCATCTTTGTGATCTGGTATGTTGTCAGCGCTGTTGACAATATCATTCCTTCTGTCGCAAAAGAGATTCCGGGTTTGGTTTTTGTTTCAACGATACTCATTACAGCCGTTCTGGGATATTTGGGAAATAAATTTGTAGTAGGAAAATTCTTTTTCGACACTATGGATAGCCTTCTGGAAAAAATTCCGGGGGTAAAACATATTTATACCCCCACAAAAGACGTCATGTCTTCATTTGTGGGAGACAAAAAAAAATTCAACGATCCTGTCTGGGTAAAGACGAATGAAAATCCGGAGATCTGGAGAATCGGCTTTCTGACCCAAAAAGAAATGTCGGACGTTGAAAAGCACAATTACGTGGCAGTATATCTGCCCCATTCCTATGCTATTTCAGGATGGGTAATTGTAACTGAAGAAAAAAATATCAAACCTGTAGTGGGAATGACTGCAGCTTCTGCCATGAAGTTTGCGGTGAGTGGTGGTGTCGCAGGTTTCCATTCTGACGACAATATCTTTAAAGCTCCGGAATAATTCTACTTTATTATTCTTAATAATGGCCCGTCCGGCTATTATTTCTTTATCCAACTCAAATATTATGTTAACCAAAAATATCATTTTGGACATTTTTACCTATCTATTTTTATTCTTTAACTTATTTACAAATAACAACAATATGAACAAGAATCCTCTTCTCAATTGCGATCCGGAAAAAGGCATATGTGAAATCCTGGAAACTCAAGACTCAGAATATTCAGCAGAGCAGCTTCAGGGCACCAAAGATAAAATCACCATTATTTATTATACAGATCCCATCTGCTCTTCCTGCTGGGGAATTGAAGCCCAGCTGAGAAAAATGAAACTGGAATATGGCAATGCTGTAGAAATAGATTACAGAATGGGAGGGCTTTTACCTTCATGGGACATTTACAATTCCGGAGGAATCAGTAAGCCAAGTGATGTTGCCGGCCACTGGGAGGAGGTAAGCCCATATTATAAGATGCCTATTGAAGGAGGAGTCTGGCTTACAGATCCGTTAAATTCTTCCTATCCTCCATCCATTGCTTTTAAAGCAGCCCAAATGCAGGATAAAAAGAAAGCTGTAGACTATATGAGAATTACCCGTGAAATGGTTTTTCTTGATCAATTAAATATCACAAGAACAGAACATCTGGAAAAAGCGGCTAAGATGGCAGGATTAGATGTAGCACAGTGGAAAGAGGATTATGAATCCAAAGCTCAGATTGAATTCAAAAAAGATCTTGACCTTGGAAGACAGCTTGGTGTAAGAGGGTTTCCTACCCTGATCTTTACCAAAGACGACGAAATTTTGGATATTCTCTACGGCTTCAAACCTTATACAGATTTTGAACGCAGAATTACAAAAATAAGCCCCGACGCAAAAAAACAGGAATACTCTACAGAACCTGACCAGCTATTTGCAGTTTATCCTACTTTAACCACTCAGGAATTTGCGGTTCTCTCCAATATCTCTTTCGATAAAGCATTTGATACTCTTCAGAAACTTACTGAAGAAAACAAAGTCTCCCGCAAGAAATACAAAAACGGAGATCTTTGGATTTTTAATAAAAACTAATAACACTATTTAAAACTAATAAGGATGTACAAAGTTGCAATCATAGGAGCGGGAGTTTCCGGATTGAGTATGGCAAATTATTTGGAAAAAAATAATATTGACTACCATATTTATGAAAGAAGAACTCAAAATGACCTGAAAGGGCACGGATTTATTCTTCCCAAAGAAGGCATTGAATACCTTTCCAACATCATTAACATTGATGATCTCTACAAAAAAGGGCAGTTTTTAAAAAAATATCTTCACTACCACCAAAATGGTGAGGTCCTTTCTGAAAAAGAACTTGAAGATGTTTTTGTAGTTTCGAGAAGTACCCTGATAGAGATTTTGGCCGAAGGCATTCCTTCCGATAAAATATCATATGATACAACAGTCACCCTGAATGGTTTTTCTAACGGAAAATCCTGTATAACACTCAATGACGGCACATCATTGGATGCTGATGTGGTTATAGCTTCAGATGGCTCGAGAAGCAGAATCAGAAGAAAAATTTTTGAAGATGAAAAAATGAAAGCCGTTTTAGAAAATGAAGTGGTCAACATTATCGAAAATGAGGAAATTGCCAGCAAGCTTGACAGCAATTTCTTGAAATTTCACCATGAAGACGGCGGACTTACTTTTGGAGTATTAAAGCTTTCCTCTACAAAAATTCTTTGGTATTGCCAGTTTGATATTACCCGGTTTTTCATCAATGAAGATTATACCCCGGACTGTATCAAACAGTTCATTGTGGACAATTTCGGAGACTGGAATCCCCTGATTTCGTCGATCATCAATGATTCAAGCTATGAAAACGCCCACATATGGAGAGTATATGAATTGGAAAAGCTCAATCCTTTTTATCACGAAAATATTGTGTTCATAGGCGATGCGGCTCATCCTCTGATTCCTTTTACAAGCCAGGGTGTGACTTCGGCTCTAAAAGATTCTTACGTTTTGACAAATCTCTTACTGGAAGGAAATAATCTCCCGGCAACTTTTCAAAAATATGAAGAAGAAAGAAAGGCGGAAATTGAGATCCATATTAAAAACGGAAGAGCATTACTGAACCAGTTCCTTCTGCCATTAAACGAGCAGCAAAAAAACACCTTACCAATTTCATACAAATAAAAATGTTTACAAATCAAAATATCAACTTCGAAGCCCTGAAAAGAAAAGCGTACAACGGAAGATGGGCGACTCTGGAAAACGGAATCATTCCTTTAACGGCGGCAGATCCGGATTTCAGAATGTCTACCGAGATCGAGCAGGGAATCATTGAATATATTAAAGACGGATACCTCAGCTATGGCCCTTTTTCAGGAATTCCGGAATTCAAAACAAGTGTTGCCAAACACTTCAATACGGAAAAAAACGGAAGCTTCACTCCGGAAAATATTTTAGCGGTAAACAGTGCGGCCCAAGGTATGTTTCTGATTGCCAAATATGTGCTGGAACCAGGAGATGAAGCCATCATTTTCGACCCTGTTGATTTTCTGTTCAAAAAAACAGTGGACGCAGCAGGCGGCAACATCAAATTATGTGCTGTTGACTCCAAAACAGGAGAGATCGATTTTGAAATGCTGACTTCTTTAATCTCATCAAAAACAAAACTGATCAGCATCTGCAATCCCCACAATCCGGTGGGAAGGGTGTATTCAAAAGAGGTTTTAATAAAAATTTCCGAAATAGCTGAAGCTCACGATTTATGGGTTATGAGTGACGAGATCTGGAGTGATATCGTTTATGACAAAAAAGAATTTAATACGTATTCTTCCGTTTCAGAAGCAGCAAAAAAGAAGAGTTTTACCGTTTTTGGATTTTCAAAGTCATTTGGGATTGCCGGTTTGAGAATTGGAGCTGTTTTGTGTAATGATCAGGATCTTTTGGATGATTTTACGGAAAAATCCCATTTCAACTCTACCATTGAAGGCGTATCTACATTATCTCAAATTGCAGCAAGTGTGGCTATTGAAAAGGCCAAGCCCTGGTTTAATGACTTCCTGGATCATCTACAGCATAACAGGGATCTTGCCTACAGCATGTTGAGTAATTCCGGCATTTTAACTCCTAATTTACCTGAAGCAACTTTTGTGATTTTTCCAACAATTGAAAATGGACTGTCAAGCGAAGCCTTTACTGCCCATGTTTTAAAAGAAGGAAAAGTAGCTGTTGTTCCTGGTTCTGAAAGATGGTTTGGAAAAGGTGCTGAAGGTCATATCAGGATCTGCTTTTCTACTTCGAGGGAAATTCTGGAAGAAGGGCTAAACCGCATTATCAACAGTTTTTAAAGTTAAAAATTTTCGTATTTTTTTCAACATTGATTAAAATTTTTCTTTGTTTAATTAAAATTTAACATAATTTAAGTAATTCTTACACAATAACATATTTTCGCATTGATTTAACGGTTAAATTCAATATTTTTGATACAATCACTAACTTACATACGAAATATGAAATTAAAGTACACCAGTATTCTCTTTTTAGGAACCGTATCCATGCTGTATTCTCAAAATACAAACGATACAATTTCCAAGGAATCAAAAATAGAGGAAGTTTCCATTACCGGAAGCCGGAATAAAAAAAGGACTGTTACCAACACTCCTGTCCCCGTTGATGTAATTGATATCAAACAGGTAAGCCAGTCGACGGGGCAGATAGAAGTGAACCAGCTTCTTCAGTTCAGTGCGCCATCCTTTAATTCCAATAAGCAGTCCGGATCAGACGGCGCTGATGCAACAGATCCTGCAACCCTTCGTGGGCTTGGACCGGATCAGACCCTTCTTTTACTGAACGGAAAAAGGTATCACCAGTCCTCACTGATCAATGTCTTCGGAACAAAAGGAAGAGGAAATACGGGATCAGATATGAACACCATTCCGATTGGGGCTATAAAAAGAATTGAAGTACTTCGCGACGGAGCTTCTGCACAATATGGATCTGACGCCATAGCCGGGGTAATCAATGTTATTCTTAATGACCGCAACCAGGGCTTTGAGGGTAATGCCTTTTATGGAATGAATCTTTTTAAAAGCCCGGGAAATAAAGATGTGGTATCCGATCATAAAGTAGACGGAACTACTTTTGATTTCAGCGGAAATCTGGGAACAAAAATAGGTAACAAAGGAGGTTTCGGTAATTTCACTGTTGAATTTATAAATAAAGACCGTACCTTAAGAAATGCCAATCCTGAAAAATATTCATCACCGAGGGAGAAGTTTGGGGATGCAAAATCTCAGAATATTTATTTCTTCGGGAACGTAGAGCTTCCTCTGTCTGACGGCTTGAAATTCTATTCCCGTCAGGGCTTTTCTTATCGTAAGACGAATGCCTATGCATGGACAAGAACACCGGATGCTGACGGAAATATTCCTGAAATATATCCTAACGGTTTTAATCCTATAGAAGACACCAGCATTACAGATTTCACTTTTGACAACGGATTAAAGTTTAAGGTGGCAAACTGGGATGTCGATTTTTATAATGCATTCGGAAGTAACAGATTTACTTACCAGATAGACAATACGATTAATGCCACTCTGGGAATAAAATCTCCCACAAGCTTTAATGCCGGCGGACATTCTCTTTTGCAGAATACGACTGGTTTTAATGCTTCAAAACAATTCAGCGTTCTTCAGGGCTTAAATGTTGCCTTCGGATCCGAATTCAGATACGAAGAATTTGGAATTATCAAAGGAGAAGAAGCATCCTATGCGATGTATGACATTAACGGAAATATTGTAACATCTGACACTCCTGAAGGTCTGCTTGTTACCAATCCGTTATCCGGTGAAGTGCGCCCCGGCGGATCACAGGGCTTTCCCGGATATTCACAGGAATTTAATAAAAACAGGAATAATTTTGCGGCTTATGTAGACACTGAACTGGATATTACCAAAGCCTGGATGATCAGCGTGGCAGGAAGGTTTGAGAACTACAGTGATTTCGGAAGTACTTTAAATGGTAAATTTGCAACGCGGTATGCCATTACACCCCAATTTGCATTCAGAGGTTCAGTTTCTACAGGATTCAGGGCACCTTCTCTGGCACAGAAGTATTACAGTCTTCAGTTTACCAACTTTCAAGGGGGAAACCTTGTAACGATACAGCTTGCAGCTAACGATAGTGACCTTGCAAAAGCAGTGGGAATACCTGAGCTCAAACAAGAAACTTCTGTAAATGGAAGCGCAGGATTTACGTTTAATACTGGAAAATTTACTGCAACCATTGATGGCTATTACATTATGGTTAAAAATAGAATCGTACTTACTGGAAATTTTGAAAAGAAAGCTCTATATGATGATAACGGTAACTTCACCGGTTATGATATGACTGATAATTTGACTCGACAACTTACAGAATATAGAGTAAATCAAGCCCAATTCTTTTCTAATGCTATAGACACCAGAACAAAAGGGGTTGATGTCATCTTAAGCTATATCGAAAATATCGGCTCAGGAAAACTCTCTGCTACTTTAGCCGGAAATTACAACGAAATGGAAATCACCAAAGTAAATGCCTCAGAAATGCTGAAAGGAAAAGAAGAAACATACATGAGCCCAAGAGAAAGAGCATTCATTTTAGCTTCTGCTCCCAAAACAAAGGTCAACCTGAATTTAAATTATAAGATCGATAAGTTCAATGCCAACCTTCAGCTGGTAAGATTTGATAAAGTAAAACTGATAGGTTACGGCGGTGCAGATGACTACCAGCTTTATGGGGCAAAAGTAACAACCGACTTATCTTTCGGCTATGAATTTACCAAAAGCTTCAATCTTACCATAGGAAGCAAAAACCTATTTAACCGCTATCCTACGCTGCAGACGGCGCATGTAGATGGCAATACAGAATCCGGAGGTATTTTTGATCCTGTACAGATGGGTTTTGCAGGAAGGCAGGCTTTTGCAAGACTTAATTTTAAGTTTTAAAAGATAATGTAGCTGTATCAGCATGAAATAATCTGCTGATACAGCCTCTTTTTATTTTTTAGAAATTCTATATAGTTTTCCGCTGTCTGTAACGGCATACAGGCTGCCATCCATTCCATCCAGCACATCTCTGAAACGTTCTTTTTGGTCAGCGAGAAGGCGTTCTTCACCCACTACTTTATTATCCTTCATAACAATTCTGTTAATGTGCTCGCCACTCAGACATCCAATGATAAGATTGCCTTTCCATTCCTCAATATTTCCGGTGTAGAAAGTAACTCCGCTTGGAGAAATTACAGGGTCCCAGTAATAAACGGGCTGCTCTGTCCCTTCTTTTTGGGTAATACCATTTCCCACTTTGGCTCCGGAATATTCAATTCCATAGGTTACATCTCCCCAGCCATAATTTTTCCCGGGTTGGATCAGATTGATTTCATCACCACCTCTCGGTCCCATTTCAATATCCCAAAGAGTTCCTTTCGGATCTATTGCCATTCCCTGCGGATTTCTTATACCATAGGCATAAATTTCCGGCTTATAGCCCGATTTTCCAATAAACGGATTCCCTGGGGCTGGCTTTCCGTCTTTAGTAATTTTCAATATCTTTCCTAAATAATTATCTGTTTTCTGAGCGTACACTCTTGTTTCTTTATCAGATCTTTCTCCGGTACTTACAAATAAATTTCCGTCTCTGTCAAAAACCAGCCTGCTTCCATAATGCTTGTCACCGTCATAGGAAGGTTCTGCACGGAAAATAACTTTAACTTCTGAAATCTTTTTAAGATCTGCCGAAAGCTTTCCTTTCGCTACTGAAGTCAGATTTCCTTCACCAAACGGTTCTGAAAAACTGAAATAAATAATATTATTCGTTTTAAAATCCGGATCAAGAGCTACATCCAGCATTCCTCCCTGCCCTTTTGAATCTACTTTTGGGAATCCCTCGACTGTAGAAACCTGCTTCCCATCTGTTGAAACCACATTCATATGGCCGTTTTTATCGGTAATAAGAAATCTTCCGTCGGGAAGATTTATAATCCCCCAAGGTTTCCCAAGGTCTTTATTAAGGACTTCTACTTTATAAGCTGTTGCCGTTTTTACAGCTTTAATTCTGGTCTGTCCTTTAAAGGCAGGCTTATAGTCTGTATTGGGTTTTTCGGTCTCCACACTACCGTCGGGGCCTGTCTGCTGGGCATTTGCAGTGTTTTTACTACATGAACATAAAAGTAAAAAAACGCTGACTGCTGATACATAAATTGGGTTGAATTTCATAGTATTGTAATTAGTGATAACAAAAATAATGGAAAAATAATGCCATAAAAATTTGCAGGTGAAAATTTTAATTCTACATTTGTAGAATAAATTGCAAACTTGTAGAATGAAAGAAATAAAATTAACCGATTCGGAAAAAAGCCTTATGGAAATCCTTTGGGAAAAGAAACGGGTTTTCATGAAAGATATTCTTGATTCCTACCCGGAGCCTAAGCCTGCTGCGACGACCATCGCTACTCTGCTGAAAAGAATGCAGAATAAAGACCTGGTAGGCTATACATTGTATGGAAATTCCCGTGAATACTATCCAAAAGTAGAAAAAGGGGAATATTTCAACGAGGAAATGACCTCTATGATTGACCGTTTTTTCAACAGTTCGGTGACTCAGTTTGCATCATTTTTCACTTCCAATGCAAAATTCAGTCAGAAGCAGCTGAAAGAACTCCGTGATATAATAGATCAACAGATAAAAGAATAAAAATGTTCATCATTATTCTAAAAATACTGCTCTGCTCTTCTGCATTTATCGCTGTATACTACCTTTTTTTGGCAAAAGAAAAAATGTAGAGGCTGTCTCAAAAGGGGCAGTCTTTTTTTGTGTCTCAAAGTTTGCGATCTACAATTTTTCAGGTTTAGATTTCCGTTATTTGTTTTTTCAGGAATTTTTTTGATATTTTAGTAAAAAGCAGGAT